>DHVB01000075.1:0-28723 GCA_002412425.1 Bacteroidales bacterium UBA5219
GGACAAGTCACACTAACAGTAACAGTTGTTGATGAAGAACTAGAATATAAATCCGCAATCAAATAATAAGTTACACCTCCTGTTAATGTTACAGTATTAGAGCTACCACTACTACCGCCATACCAATAGCCGTTCGATAGATTAGTAGAGTTCGGGTCACAGGCTGACATTAAAAAGAAATCTGCATCTGCACTTCCTTCATTTAAGTTAAATGTATAAGAACCTGTTGTAGGTGCTGTAAAAGCCCATACTTTTTCTGAACCTGGCCAAGAAAGAGATGCGCCTGTATAATTTGTCCAATAACCACCACTAGGAGTTAATGTAGCAGTATAAGTTGTTCCACAGTTCATAGTAGTTATAGATGAACATGGACCTGAGGCTGGTGAATATGTCAGTCTCATAGAAGGCACATATGATAAATCATCATCGGTGCAAGTCCAACTGCTATAATTTCCGCAACCACTATCAGAATAGTCGCCTACACATTGATTTGAAACAGATCTTACATAATTACCACCTCCACTAGAATAAGTACTATTATCTCGGGAAAATTCAATCAATATTCCATTACCTGTGTATGATAGATTTGAAGAAAATGAATGAGTATGCCAACCTGTTCCCCAAGAAGAACTTGATAGAGTAACTGGACCAAGATTCATTGACCAACCACTAGTAACCCAACTAGTTAGACTGGTATTTGTTGTGTTTTGTGTTCTGATTCTGAAATTGGAAATATTCATACCACTATTTGCAGAAGCATACATATCAATTGCAGAAATAGTCGAGCCACTTGTAATGCCAGCAGCAGATAAATTACTTGATAATAACAATACTTGCATGATATTGTCGTGATAAAATGTATTATAAGGAACATTACTGCTAGTACTTGTTGATTGAGTATAACTAGTTAAAACTTCTACAGTAGGGTCAACATAAACTGGGAAACTGCGACTTGGGTCTAGTAGCCAATCTGATGGAATAGCATAGCTAACAATTAATTTGCCATTTTGAAAACTAACTTGATATTCCGAAAAATAACGTTTACCTTCAAATCTGTCAGCAATTTTTTTACCGTCTTTATCGTGCTGTGTTCCAACTTCAGGGATTTCTATAGATTTCATAATTTCGTCGTAGCTAATTGAGCCATCGAAAACCACAACTTGTTTAAAACGAATTCCGTCAGATCCATCGGGCATCATTATAGTAAACGAATTGGTAGCAAAGTCGCTAGTCATAGTTTTTTTATCAGAAACAACATACCAGCCTTGAGGCAAATCCACTTCTTGAGAAAAAGTAACAAGTTTGTCTGATTCGCTTTGCAACCATGTGGCATCTTTAATAATATATCCCGATTCAACACCAAATGGCATGGTTACTATTTCGAAATCAATGGCAGGAAATAAATCGACATATTTCAGACTTCTAGCATCTTGTTTTTGACCAGAAACAGTGTTTTTTCTTATTTGACGGCTTTGCAAGCCATCAGATGATGTAATTTTAATTGATGGATTATTTCCAATCGACAAATCCATTTTTTCTTTTGAAATAACAAAACCTTTATTTGGGTCTGAGTTATAAAAAGTTTTAAAATTATTGGTGGTATTGCAAAAAGAAAAATCACTATATTCTCCAGAATTGTTTTCTGTTATACTTAAATCAATATCTCGCCAATTACCTTGTTCATCTTGATAATGAATTCCTGAAAGAAAAACAGCTGTATATGAGCCATCGGGATTTTGAAAAGTTTTGGTATCACGTGAGCGTTTAGAAAAATCTTCATTCTTGGGTTCGTAAGGATAATACACACCTTTTTCGCTCCATCTGTTTGGGTGAAAAAGTGAATACATTCCTGTTTTTTCAACCCAGGATTCATTGTTACTAGTCTTTGTGCACGAAATAAGATCAGTATTGTTCAACCATGAATTTAATTCGGCTTCAGCAAAAACAGAATTGTATCCAAGAATATTTGTATTTGCTCTAAAAAGCTGTTGTTCCTTTTTCCTCTTTGCATCTTCCTCTGCTTTTTTAGCTAAATCTTCAAGATACATTTCTTCATCTACATTAGTTTTGGAACTTGCAGATAATTTCATTTCTGCCATTTTTTGTTCTTGCTCAAACTTTTCTTTATCAAGCAGATAAGTCCCTGATTCATAATATTTATCAATAATTTCATCTAAAATTATCGCAAGTTGCTCATTTGTAAAATCATCTTTTGTTTCACACATACATCGCGAATGCTCCTTTCCGTAATAAAGATGAAACCTTAGCACACCAGAGTTTGCAAGCACTTGGTTAGCTATAGATTGCACATAAGTTTCTGGGATTTCACCATAAATACTCAAATAACAGATACGAGTTCCATTTTCATAAAACTTTTCAGCATCTGTTTCTACTTTATTAATCCATCTTAATTCTGATACACCACTCTTTTCTTGTCCAAATAAAAAAGCATTTAACAAAAAAGAAAGGAAAATAACAACAACAATTTTTTTCATAAAAAAAAATTTAAATATTTTTTACTTCTACTAACTTCTCTAAAATCAAGCTAAAAACTCATTCATATTCAAGAATTTAACTTAACAAATAAACACCAACTTCTCATTATTTCATCGTATTAATTCAACACACTATTAAACAATACAAACAATATGTAAAATTACACAAAAGTTTATATAAAACAAAAAAAAAACACTTTTTTTTATAATTAAAAGCACTTTTTTATTTTACTTTTATTCTCAAGCCAGCTAAAACCCTAACACACAAAAAGTTAAAAAAAATAAAAAAATTTAATTTTAATCTTTCATCAAAATTTAGCTACTTTTGAATAAAATCAAACTTTTAGTGCCCAGAACAAGATTCGAACTTGCACATCCATACGGACACCAGCCCCTCAAGCTGGCGTGTCTACCAATTCCACCATCTGGGCAAAATTAAGCCGTCAAAAATAATTATTTATACCAAATAAACCAACAAAAAAAATGAAAAATGTTAAAAAAATTTAAAATAAATGCCTAATCCTAAAAAAAGCTGATACGATTTATTACAAATGTTCTTTTTTACAAATCAAACTTTTAACCCTCAATTAAATTAAATCCAAAATTCTTAATTCCCAATAATTGTCATACTAAAAACTAAAAACTAAAAACTAAAAACTCAACACTAAAAACTCAACACTAAAAACTAAAATCTCAACTCAAGAATAGCTTTAACAACTTCTGGACTAATATCCCTATTTTCGCCCAATTTCACAAAATTCTTTTTTTCTAAATTTTTGCAAATAGCATCAATAGCTTCGCGTGGAATGTTATAATCAGATAGTTTTGTTTTAATTCCAACTTCATTAAAAAACTCTTCTGTCTTTAAAATTGCCTTTTCTACATTTTCATCATCATTTTCTGAATTAAAACCCCAAACATTTTTCGCATAATGAAGTAATTTTCCGAACTTTTTCTCTTTTTGCGTCCTCATAACTCCGGGCAAAACAATTGCTAAAGTTTGTGCATGGTCTATATTATATAAAGCTGTGATTTCGTGACCTATAACATGAGTGCTCCAATCCTCAACCACTCCTTTTGCAAGCAATCCATTCAAACCCATTGCAGCAGCCCACATTAAATTAGAGTTTGCATCATAATCTTGTCTATCTTGCAAAACTGCACGTCCATTTTTTATAATTACCCGTAGCAAAGCAGCCGACCATTCATCTTGCAAATCTGCATTCATTGGATAAGTTAAATATTGCTCCATCACATGCACAAATGCATCAACTATTCCATTTGCAATTTGAATATCAGGTAGCGAGTACATAACTTCTGGTTCTAAAACCGAGAATTTAGGCATTAAAAGATAAGATTTAAAACTTATTTTATCTCCTACCGACTTTCTCGAAATAACTGCACCGCCATTCATTTCTGAGCCTGTTGCAGGTATTGTTAAAACACTACCCAAAGGCACAGCATCTAATACTTTTTCACCCTTTGCAATCATATCCCATGGGTCATCACCTGAATATTTTATAGCTGCTGCAATAAATTTTGTTCCATCAATTACAGAGCCTCCACCAACAGCCAATAAAAAATCAACTCCATTTTCTTTCCCTAATTTTACGGCTTTCATCAGTGTTTCATAAGAAGGATTAGGTTCTATTCCTCCAAATTCTATAAAATCTTTACCCTCTAAAGCAGAAACAACCCTTTCGTAAATTCCATTTCTTTTTATACTGCCCTTACCATAAGTAAACATGATTTTATTATAAAGCTTTAGCTCTTCAGCAATATTAGCAATCTTATTTTTTCCAAAAATTATTTTTACAGGATTATAAAATTCAAAATCTCTCATATCAATAATATTTATTCTTTTTTAACTTTAGCTTTTCTTTTAAACCAACCATAACCTCGTCCCATTAAGAATAATCCAAGCAGCACAAAAGGTATGCTCAACAATTGTCCCATTCTAATAGCATCTGTCCAACCATCAAATTCAACAGGATCAACTTTTGTAAATTCAATAAAATATCTAAAAACAAACAACACTGTAATAAACCAACCTAAAAACACTCCAGGTTTCCACTTTTGAATATATTTTTGATAAATAAAATAAAAAGCTACAAACATTATAAAATAAAAAATTGCCTCATACAATTGAGTGGGATGTCGAGGAGTCCAGAACTCTGCCAAACAAGCCAAATCTTCAAAACCACACTTTCCTCCCGAAGCATTAATTGCAGGAATAAGGTCTTCGGTGTTTCTCAAAAATTTAAAACCCCAAGGCATAGAAGTTTGCACTCCTATTATTTCTGAATTCATTAAATTACCAAGTCTTACCATTCCTCCTGCAAAAGGAACTGTTAAAACAACTCTGTCAAGCAAACTCAAATAATTAATTTTAAATTTTCGGGAGAATAGCCACACCGCTAACAAAATTCCAGCAGCTCCACCATGACTAGCTAAACCTCCTTCCCAAACATATAAAATTTCTATAGGATTACTTAAATAATACCCAGGATTATAAAACAAACAATGACCTAATCTCAATCCTAAAACAACTCCAACAATAACATAAATTGCAAGTTTATCAACAACTAATTGCTGCACTCCTTCTTTTTTCATCTGCCTTGATAGAAGCAAATAACCAACTAAAAAACCTATAGCTAACAATAAGCCGTACCATCTTATACCTCTGTTGCCAAGATAAAATATAACTGGATCAACATTCCAAGTAATAAACAAAAAATCCATAATTTTTTAATTAAAATTTCATTTACAAAAATATAAAACTAAACAATATTAAAAAATATTTTAAACATATGTCAAAACAAATCAATGTTTTTTTGGTAATTAAAAAATAATATAGTATTTTTGCAACGCTTTTTGAGTTAAACGATGAGATTAGGGGGCACATTAAGTCCCCTATTTTATTAAAAATTATTGATGATAGACAAAAAAGAAATAGAAGATCTTTGTAAATCTACACTAACTGAGACACAGTTTTTAGTAGAAATTAAAATTAGTAACAACAACGATATTTTTGTTACTATAGACGATTTTAATGGACTAGAAATTGAAGAATGTAGAAGGATAAGTAGATTTATTGAAGAAAATTTAGACAGAGATAAAGAAGATTTTTCTATTGAAGTAAGTTCGCCTGGCTTAACAAATCCTTTTAAGGTGCCAGAACAATACCAAAAAAGCCTAAATAAAGAAGTAGAAGTTATTTTAAAAACTGGAGAAAAAATTACTGGGACATTAACAACTATAAGAGATGACGAAATCATTATAAGTTATTCCTACTTTGCAAAAATGGCAAACAAAAAGCAACAAATTTCAGAAATTTCTAAAATTAAATTTAAAGATATAAAATCAACAAAAAGTGTAATTTCATTTAAGTAAATAATATTTTAAAATAAAAATTATGGATCTTCAGAATAATTTAATAGAAAACTTTGCAGAATTTAAAGAACTAAAAAACATTGACCGTCCTACAATGATAGGTGTTTTAAAAGATGTTTTTACTTCTACGCTTCTAAAACTTTTTGGAGAAGAAAGCAAATTTGATGTTATTGTGAACGACGCAAATGGAGATGTTCAAATCTGGAGAACTAGAACAGTAGTTGAGAATGAAGATTTTGAAGATGAAAACACACAAATTCCGCTATCCGAAGCACAAAAAATTGACGAAGATTATGAAGCTGGAGAAGAGTTTTCTGACGAAATAAAACTTCAAGATTTTGGACGAAGAGCTATTATGGCACTAAGACAAAATTTAAAAGCAAAAATTGCGGAAAGAGAAAAAAATAACATCTTTTTAAAATACACAGACAAAATCAACGAAATTGTTGTAGGAGAAATTTATCAAATTTGGAAAAAAGAAATTTTAATCCTCGATGACGAAGGTATAGAACTTATTTTACCTAAAGCCGAACAAATTCCAAACGATAGATATAGAAAAGGAGACACTATTAGAGCCGTTGTGATTTCGGTTTCAATTGAAAAAGGTTCGCCACTTATTACACTTTCTAGAACATCACCTGTATTCCTTGAAAGATTATTTGAATTAGAAATTCCAGAAATTCTTGACGGACTTATTACAATAAAGAAAATTGTTCGTATCCCTGGAGAAAGAGCAAAAGTTGCGGTAGAATCTTACGACGAAAGAGTTGACCCAGTGGGTGCTTGCGTTGGAATGAAAGGTAGTCGTATCCACGGAATCGTTAGAGAATTACATAACGAAAATATAGACATAATAAATTATACTACCAACACTCAGCTATACATACAAAGAGCTTTAAGTCCAGCAAAAATATCATCTATAAAAATTAAACCCGAAGAAAATAAAGTTGATGTTTACCTAAATCCAGACCAAGTATCTTTAGCAATTGGTAAAGGTGGATTAAATATTAAACTTGCAAGCCAATTACTTGGAATGACTATAGACGTTTATAGAGAAATGGACGAAGATGAAGACGACGTCGCATTAGATGAATTTAGTGATGAAATAGAACAATGGATTATAGACCAGTTTAAAGCAATAGGTTGCGACACCGCAAAAAGCGTTTTAAACCTAAGCGTAGAAGACCTTGTGAAACGTACTGATTTAGAAGAAGAGACAGTTATAGAAGTGCTTAATATTTTAAAATCAGAATTTGAATAAAAATTTTTAGTAATTAAATATAGTTTATGACTTCAGACAAAAAACCGGTAAGACTAAGTACTTTAGCCAGAGAACTCAATGTGGGAACAAGCACAATTATTGAGTTTTTGGCTAAAAATGGTTATACAATAGAGGGTGGACCGAACTCTAAATTACCTTTTGAATGTGTTGAACTTCTTGAAGAAGAATTTAAGGAGTCTAAGACTTTGAAAGAAAAAGCAATTAAAAACACTGAACAAGCTCGCGAAACAAAAGAAATGAATCTTTCTAGTGATAAACAAGCTAAAATCAGTGAATTAGCAAAAGAAAAAGAACTAGAAACTGTTGAGAAAGCCACAATAGCCGAAGCCGAACAAGTAACGACTACTGAAAGTGAAGAAAAAAGCTCAACTCAAACAGAAAGCTCGGCAGAAGAAAAAACAACAAAACCTGCAAGAGCTAAACACGAAGTTAAACCTATTGAAAATAGCGAAACTACAGCAAACACAACCAGTCCAAAAGTTGTAGGAACTATAGATCTAGACCAAATAAATCAAAAAACTAGACCAAAAAGAAAAACTAAAGCCGAAAGAGAAGAAGAACGTAAACAAAAAGAAGAAGAACGTAAACTAAAAGAAGAAGCTGCTAAAAAGAAAAAAGAAGCTGAAGCTAAAAAAGAAAAAACTAAAGCTACTGAAGAAAAGAAAACGCCTGAAACCAAAAAACAACCTGAAACAACAGAGACCAAGAAAAAAGTTGAAAAAGAAAAACCTGCCGAAAAACCAAGAGTATTTAAAGCTCTTACAGTAAGCGAAGAAGCTAAACAAGCAGAATTTATTAAAACAAAAATCGAAAAACTTTCTGGTCCTAGTGTTGTTGGAAAAATTGATATAGATTCTTTTTTAACTCGTCAAGAAGAATCTGAAAAAAGAAGAAGACAAGAAAAGGAAGAAAGACAAAAAACAAGAGAAAAAGAAAAAGAAGAAAGAAAGTCTAAACGCAAAAGAATTAAAAAAGTTAAAGTTAATATTCATGACGATCCAAAACCTTCTGAAGGAAGAAGAAGAAGACCTAACAAAAAGAATCTAAAACCTGCTAAACCATCTATTGACCAAGAAGATGTACAAAAGCAAATAAAAGAAACTTTAGCGCGTTTAACTACACCTAAACAAAAATCTAGAACTTCAAAATACAGACGCGAAAAACGTGATTTAGTTTCACAAAAACGTCAAGAAGAATTTGAAAAACAAGAAGCCGAAAAAAACATCTTGAAAGTTACTGAATTTGTTTCGGTAAACGAAATGTCGATAATGATGGACGTACCTGTAAACAAGCTTATTGCAACTTGCATGAGCTTAGGCTTATTTGTTTCTATAAACCAGAGACTAGATGCTGAAACTATGGCTTTAGTTGCCGATGAGTACGGATTTGAAGTTGAATTTGTTAGTGCTGAAGTTCTTAGTGAAATTGAAGAAGAAGAAGAAAAAGATGCTGAAGAAGATTTACTTCCTCGTCCACCAATTGTAACAGTAATGGGACACGTTGACCACGGTAAAACAAAATTGTTAGATAGAATTAGAAATACAAACATAATTGATGGCGAAGCTGGTGGTATCACTCAACATATTGGTGCATATTCAGCAAAACTTCCTAGCGGAAGACATATCACTTTCTTAGATACACCTGGACACGAAGCGTTTACAGCTATGCGTGCTCGTGGTGCTCAAATTACAGACGTTGCAATTATCATTATTGCTGCCGACGATAGCGTGATGCCTCAAACTGTTGAAGCAATCAACCACGCAAGTGCTGCTGGAGTTCCAATGGTTTTTGCAATTAACAAAATTGATAAACCAACTGCAAACCCCGAAAAAATTAAAGAAGCTTTAGCTAATATGAATTACTTAGTTGAAGACTGGGGCGGAAAATACCAATCTCAAGAAATTTCTGCTAAAGCAGGAATAAATATTAACGAATTATTAGAAAAAGTAATTCTCGAAGCTGAACTTCTTGAATTAAAAGCAAATCCTAATAAAAATGCTGTAGGCACAGTAATAGAAGCTAGCTTAGACAAAGGACGAGGCTATGTAACAACTCTTTTAGTACAAGCTGGAACATTAAAAGTTGGCGATATTCTACTTGCTGGTTGCCAAACAGGAAGAGTTAAAGCTATGTACAACGAAAGAGGAAACAGAGTCGAAGAAGCTGGACCTTCTACACCTGTATTAGTTCTTGGATTAAATGGGGCACCGCAAGCTGGTGATAAATTCCATGTTATGGAAAGCGACCACGAAGCTAGAAATATTGCTAACAAAAGATTACAACTTCAACGCGAACAAGGGCTTAGAACTCAAAAACACATTACAGTCGACGAAATCGGTCGCCGCTTAGCTCTTGGTAATTTCAACGAAATAAATCTTATTATTAAAGGTGACGTGGACGGCTCAGTTGAAGCACTTTCGGACTCTTTGATAAAACTTTCTACAGACTCGTTTGCTGTTAATATTATACATAAAGCAGTAGGACAAATTTCTGAATCTGACGTAATGCTTGCTACAGCTTCTAATGCTATAATTGTTGGTTTCCAAGTACGTCCTTCTAGTCATGCACGCAAACTTGCCGAAGAAGAAGAAATAGAAATTAGATTGTATTCTGTAATTTACGATGCCATTGAAGAAATTAAAGATGCTATGGAAGGTATGCTTTCTCCAACCATTAAAGAAAAAGTTACTGGCTCTTGCGAAGTTCTCGAAGTATTTAAAATTACAAAAGTTGGTTCTGTCGCAGGATGTATGGTTACAGACGGAAAAATCCATAGAAAATCAAAAGTTAGACTTATTAGAGACGGTATTGTAATTTATACTGGCGAATTAGGTAGCTTAAAACGCTTTAAAGATGATGCGAAAGAAGTAACTGCCGGCTTAGAATGTGGATTAAATATTGATAAATTTAACGACATTAAAGTTGGAGATATTGTTGAAGCATTCGACGAAATTGAAGTTAAACAAACTCTATAAAATCTTAAAATAATCAATGCTCAAAATAGGCGAACTCGAATTTTGCGATAAACCTGTTTTTCTTGCACCAATGGAAGACGTTACTGACCCTTCGTTTAGGTATATGTGCAAAAAATTTGGGGCAGATTTAATGTTTACCGAATTTATTTCATCAGATGGCTTAATTAGAGATGCCAAAAAAAGCGTAAAAAAACTTGATATTTTCGATTACGAAAGACCTGTTGGAATTCAAATTTACGGACATATTCCAGAAGCAATGCAACAAGCAAGTTTAATGATAAACGAAAATGCTAATCCAGATTTGTTAGATATAAATTACGGATGCCCTGTAAAAAAAATTGCAAACAGAGGAGCAGGTTCTGGAATGATGAGAAATTTGCCACTGATGAAAGAAATTACAGAGTTAGTTGTTAAAACTTCAAAATTTCCTGTAACTGCAAAAACTCGCTTAGGCTGGGATTCAGATTCTTTAAATGTTGAAGAAGTAGCTTTGCTTTTACAAGACTGTGGCATTCAGGCTCTTACAATACACGGGAGAACTCGCACACAAATGTACAAAGGCGAAGCCGACTGGACTTTAATTGGAAAAGTAAAAGAAAATCAAAATATTAAAATTCCTATAATTGGAAATGGCGATATAACAGATGCTCAAAATGCTTACGATAAATTTAACAAATACGGCGTTGATGCAATTATGATTGGTCGTGCAGCTATTGGCAAACCGTGGATTTTTGCAGAAGTAAAACACTTTTTAAACACAGGAAAGCATTTGCCTGGTCCAGGAGTTATAGAAAGAGTAGAATACGCAAAAGAACATTTGCAAAAATCACTTGAATACAAAGAAGATAAAAAAGGAATTTACGAAATGAGAAGGCATTTTGCGCTTTATTTCAAGGCTATTCCAGATTTTAAAGAAACAAGATTAAAACTTTTAACCGCACAAACGAGCGAAGAAATTTTAGAAATTTTAAATTTTATTCAAGATAAGTTTGGACAATATGATTCTAACTTTTTTGAAAATTTAAACGAACACAACAAGTGAGTTAAAAGTTTATAAAGTTCGTAAAGTTTTTAAAGTTTAACTAAAAACTAAAAACTAAGAACTTTTATACCTCAACTGCGACACCACAACTCCAGCAATTACAATAAAAACTCCAATAATTTTTCTAATGCTAAGTGGTTCGTCCATCACAAGCCAAGCGATTATTAAAGTAAAAATTGGAATTGTATTACTAAAAACATTAGCTTTAGTAATTGGCATAAATCTTAAAGCATAAATAAAAAATAAAAAAGCTATTGTTGATGCAAAAATACCTAAATTTACAATTGCGATAGCACTGTCGTAAACAAAGCCTGTAGCTTTTATTGCTTGAATATCAAATATCGCAACAATTGGAAGAAACATTATCAGCCCAAAAAGATTTTGCCAAAATAAAATATTTAATACAGAATGGTCTAAAGGCATTTTTTTTATTATTACACTATAGCCATTTGCTGCAACAACAGCTAAAGAAAGAAGTAGCAAACCTTTTAAAGGTACTTGCAAATTCATATGTTTATCAAAAACCAAAAATATTATTCCTAATATTGAAATTAGAATACCTAATATATTTACTGCACGTATTTTTTCTTTTAAGAAATAATAAGCCACAAAAGGCGTAAACAAAGGGATAATAGCAATTATCGCTGATGTCATTGAAGCATCAACATATTTCAAGCCATTAGTTTCGCCGATAAAATATAAAAATGGTTCAAAAAATGCAAGTATTATAAATAGGTGTAAATTCTTTTTGTTAGGAAGTTTAAATCTTTTAGTCAAGAATAAAACTGGTAATAAAACAATAACAGACACTAATAATCTGAAAAATATTACAGTAAAAGCCGAATAATCCTCCAAAGCCATTTTTCCCCAAACATATGAAGTACCCCACAATGCCATACTTATTAAAAGTAAGACATACAAAACTATTGGTTTTGGATTTTTCATTATTTTTAAAAAATCTTGCTAAATAATTTTAAACTAATTGTTTCAACAAGTTTTTAATATCAACTTTTTCTCTTACAAGGCTAGCTACTTTATTAATAGGTATTCTTTCTTGTTCCATGCTATCTCTGTACCTAATAGTAACAGTATCATCTTCTAAACTTTGATGGTCAACTGTAATACAGAACGGAGTTCCAATAGCATCTTGTCGGCGATAACGTCTGCCAATAGAGTCTTTGTCTTCGTATTCACAATTCATATCAAACTTTAGTTCATTCATTATTTTGCGAGCCAATTCAGGCAAACCGTCTTTTTTAACTAAAGGCAAAACTGCAACTTTCACTGGTGCTAAAGCTGGCGGTAAATTTAAAACTACACGCGTTTCGTTGCCAACTTGTTCTTCGTTATATGCAGCAGATAAAACTGATAAAAATGTTCTATCCAAACCAATAGAAGTTTCTACAACATAAGGGATATAGCTTTCATCAGTTTCGTTATCAAAATATCTAATTTTTTTACCCGAAAATTCTTCGTGTTGTTTTAAATCAAAATCTGTTCTTGAATGAATACCTTCTAATTCTTTAAAACCAAATGGAAAATCAAATTCTATATCAAAAGCAGCATTTGCATAATGAGCAAGTTTGTCGTGTTCGTGCCATCTATATTTTTCTGGGGCAATTCCCATAGCAAGATGCCATTTCATTCTTTTTTCTTTCCAAGCTTCGAAATAAGTAAGTTCATCTCCAGGTTTTACAAAATATTGCATTTCCATTTGTTCAAACTCACGCATTCTAAAAATAAACTGACGAGCTACAATTTCGTTTCTAAAAGCTTTTCCTATTTGAGCTATCCCAAAAGGAATTTTCATACGTCCTGTTTTTTGAACATTCAAATAATTTACAAAAATTCCTTGAGCTGTTTCGGGTCGTAAATAAACTGTATTTGCTCCTTCGCTTAAAGAACCTAATTTGGTATCGAACATCAAATTAAATTGACGCACCTCAGTCCAATTTCTACTTCCAGAAATAGGACAGACAATTCCCTCGTCTATAATAATTTGACGAAGTTTTTCAAGGTCGTTATTTTCTAAAGCCGAAACAAAATTAGATTTTATTTCTTGAATTTTTTGAGCATATCCTAATACTCGTGGATTAGTTGATACAAATTGAGCCTCATCAAAAGCATCTCCAAATCTTTTAGCTGCTTTTTCTACTTCCTTTTTTATTTTGTCATTAATTTTCTCAATATGTTCTTCAATCAACACATCGGCACGATAGCGTTTTTTTGAATCTTTATTATCAATAAGTGGGTCGTTAAAAGCATCGACATGACCCGAGGCTTTCCAAACTGTTGGATGCATAAAAATTGCAGCATCAATTCCAACAACTTCTTCGTTAAGCTGGGTCATAGCTTTCCACCAATATTCTTTAATATTATTTTTTAATTCTACTCCATTTTGACCATAATCATAAACTGCACTTAGTCCATCATACAATTCAGATGATTGAAAAATAAAACCATACTCTTTACAGTGTGCAATAATTTTTTTAAAAAGCTCGTCTCTATTCATATTTTATATTTATCTATTAAATAAAACTCCTATTTGTAAAGTTGGGCAAAAATACAAATCATTTTTGTTATATAAAGTAATAATTGTCATTAGCTGGGTAGTTAATGCAATTTTTTCTGTAAAATTATAATCAAAACTAAGCAATGGGTTCAAAGAAACACCTGAATAAAAAAATAACTCACTCTCGTTTAAAACTGTTTCTGTTTGACTTTCAATATGTAAGTTTCTAAGTTTTCCCATTCCTATTCCAAGCGAAGAGCAAAATCTAAATTTATTTTTCTTGGCTGTAATTCCGACAAAAGGTCCTCCGTAAGCAAAACTAATATACGAATTTTCGGAGTTTTTAGATTTATAAATTGCTTTATTACTTCCTCCATGAATACCTAAAGTTAAATGTTTTTTAAAGTAAAATCTAAGTATTCCACCAATTCCTGTGCTAAAATTATTTATTTTTTGATAAGAATTACTAGCACTTACATAGCCAGGCTGAAAAAACAACATACCTCCGCTATACATATTTTTATTTTCTTGAGAAGAAAGGTTTAATATAAAAAAAATCAACAATCCACTTAATAAAATTCTAATCATCTTCTATATTGATTTTGTCCTCCTTTATTTTGTGGTAAATTTGGATTATCGTCAACAATTACATCGGTTTGTCTGCCTCCACGAAACATAGACTGAAAAGTAATATTTCCTCTTTGGTCGTAATAAGTTGACTTTCCTTCTTTAATTCCATTCTTATAATTAACTTCTGATTCTAGTGCTCCAAAATCATAAAAAGTTTGCCATTTTCCATCTGGTTTATCCATTTTGTAAAATTCTATTTTTACAGTATTACCATTATCATTATTATAAACAAACTTTCCATTTCGTAGTCCTTCGTAATAAACTCCTGAAATAATTTCAGTTCCTCTAATATTAAAAGTTTTATAAGAACCATGCAAAACAGAAGTTATTCTTTCTTCTTCTCTAAATTTACCCGAAGATTTTTCTTTAACAATTTTATAATTTTCTTCTACTTGTTTTTTTCCGTTTGGATACCAAAAATAATTTTTCCCTGAAAGAACTCCATCTGTATATTCCACTTCTGATTTTTTGCTTCCGTTTTCGTGCCAAGTTTTCCAAGTGCCAACCATAATACCTAAGTCGTAATTTCCTTGCATTGCCAAAACTCCATTATCGTACCATTCTTTCCACAAGCCATTTTCAAAACCATTTTCAAAATTTCCTTCTCTAAATTTATTTCCGTTTTCAAAATATATATTCCAAACTCCGTCTTTTATTCCAGCAGCATAGTCAACTTCTTTCCACAGTCTTCCGTTAGCATACCAAAAATTCCATCTTCCTTCCATTTTTCCTCTTACAAAATGCCCTTCATTTCCTTTACTGCCATCGGTTCGCCAATATGTCCACAATCCGTCTTGTAAATCATCTTTAAAATTTCCGTCAATATCTTTTTTACCATCTTCAAACCAAAAGTGAGCCTCGCCCTCCTTCAATCCATTTTTGTAATTAATTTCGCTTTGTTTATTTCCATTTTCATAATACTTTATTTGAACCCCATCTCTTAAATCATTTACATAATTATTTATACTTCTAACTTGCCCGCTTGGATACCAATATGTCCATGATTTTTCTCGTTTAGAATCAATTAAAGTTCCCTCCATCTCTTTTTTGCCAGACTCAAACCAATAAATATTTAAACCACTTTCGTAATTTAATTCGCTCTTTTTCTTGCCACTCTCAAACCATTCTTCCCATTTTCCGACTCGCTTACCTTTTTCAAAATTGCCTTCAGATGATTTTACTCCATTCTCATAATAAAAAGTCCATAAGCCCTGCTCTACCCCATCTTCTAAATTCCCTTGAGATTGAATTTTTAAACTATTAAAATAATTTATCATTTGCCCGTTGCCATCTTTCACTATTTGCTTACCTACTAAATCGTAAGCATTTAAAATTTTTATCCTCAAACCTTTTCTGTATAAAACTTCTAACTGAGAATTGCCATTTTCGTAATAAACTTGCCAAACACTATCTTTCAAATTGCTGTGATAAAAGCCTTTTAGAGATGGTTTTCCATTTTGATAATTTTCATAAAACCTACCATGACGCTCATTTGCCCAATAATTATATTCCTCTTTTACCTTGCCATCAGAATAATAAATAATATTTTCGCCATGCAACATATCTTTATGATAATCAACTTTTGCCATCAATTTACCGTCAGGAGAATAATATTCCCAGGTTCCTTCCTTTAATCCTAAATGTAAAACACCTTTTTCCTTTATATTGCCATTTGGATAATTCAAAACATAATCGCTATACTCTTGTGCAAAAAGACCAAGATTTAATAAAATTATAAAAGATAAAACTGCTTTTTTCATAAAGTAAAATTTATAAATTTCTTAATCTACAAATATAACATTTGTAAATCGATTTTCCACTTTAATAAAAAATCTTGTAAACAAAAATTTCAACAATTAATGTTAAATGTAAATAAAATTCCAAAACTAAATATTAATGGCAAACAATAGAAAAAAAATTTTAAGATACTTAAAACACGAAAAAATTGGGAAAAACACGAAAAAATCATAAAAAAAGTGAAAAATATTTAAAAAAATATTTGGAAGTAAATTTTTTTATATATATTTGTTAATAAAATTGTTGATAACTTTTTATTATGAAAACTAAAATTATATTTTTTTCAGCTTTTTGTTCATTATTTTGCTCAAGCGTGTTATTCGCTAATGAACTAGTTTTAAGTGGTATTTATCAAGGTAAAAATTTATATTTTACCAATCCGAGCTTAGGCGAAAACGAAGGATATTGTGCCTACGAAATTATTGTTAATAACACAGTTTATAACAACACCCTTAACTCAAGTACTTTTGGAATTTATTTAGATGGTATTGGTCTAAAGTTTGGTCAAGATTTTAAAATTGTTATCAAACATCACGAAGGCTGTTCCCCAACATTAGTAAATCCAGAAGTATTACAACCAATTAGTACTTTCTCAATTATTGAAAGCAATTTAGAACTAAACGATAATTTAGTTTTTAAAACCAAAGACGAAGCTGGTAAACTTGTTTTTCACGTTGAAGAGTTTAGGTGGGGAAAATGGAGCGAAATAAAGAGAATACCCGGCGAAGGTGGTCCTCAAGAAAATGAATATTCTGTAAAAGTTTATCCTTTTAATGGCGAAAACAAATTTAGAGTTTATCAAATTGATGATAAATACAAAAAACATTATTCTGAAGAAATGGTGTTTAATGTCGAAAAAGAACCAGTAAAAGTACTAACCAAGCTACATAAAGTAAAAAAAGAAATAGTTTTTTCTGATGTTACTCGCTATGCGATAATTGATGACTATGGTGCAGAACTAATTTCTGGACAAGGTAAAAATGTAGATGTCGCTGAATTGAAAAAAGGAAATTATTTTTTAACCTTCGACAACGAATATGTGGTTATAAAGAAAAAATAATTTTACAAAAATACTTTTCTAAAAACTGCTCAATTATTTTACTTAATACTTAGCTTTTAAACTACTTATTTTTCCTATTTTTGCAAAATCAAAATGCTTATCTACGAAAAATATATTAGTCAAATTTTCGACATTAAAAGCGAAGAGGAATTTGCAAATCTTTGCCTACAAGCCTTTGAATATCAATACAAAAACAATGAAATCTATAAGCGATATTGCAATTTACTTAAAATAAAAACAGTAAATAAAATAAACGAAATACCATTTTTACCAATTTCATTTTTTAAAACCAACAAAATTTTAACTAAAACAAAAGATTTTGAAGTCATCTTTTCATCGAGTAGCACAACAGGCTCTATTCCTTCTCTTCATTATGTTTCGGACATAAAAGTTTACGAAAAATCTTTTGTAAAAAACTTTGAATATTTTTATTCTTCACCCTCAAACTATGTTATTTTAGCTTTGTTGCCTTCATATTTGGAAAGAGAAGGTTCTAGTTTGATTTATATGGCAAAAGATTTAATAAACTTATCTCAAAAGCCTGAAAGTGGTTTTTTCTTAAATCAGCACGAAGAATTACATCAAATTATTCAAAGTTTAGAAAAAAAATCTCAGAAGTATATATTATTAGGTGTAAGTTTCGCTCTTTTAGATTTTGCTGAAAAATATAAATTAAACCTAAACCATGGAATTATTATGGAAACTGGCGGAATGAAAGGAAGAAGAAAAGAAATTACTCGAAACGAACTTCACAAAATCTTAAAAACCGCTTTTTCTTGCGAAAACATTCATTCTGAATATGGTATGACAGAGCTTTTATCGCAAGCATATTCAAAAAAAGATGGAATTTTTGAATGTCCTCCACAAATGAAAGTTTTAATTCGCGACCCTTACGATGCTTTGTCTGTAAAAACTATTGGCAAAGGAGCCTTAAACATAATTGACCTTGCCAATATTAATTCATGCTGTTTTATCGAAACTAGCGACTTAGGCTCTGTTTTTTCAGACGGAAGTTTTGAAATTTCTGGAAGATTTGATGACAGCGAAATAAGAGGCTGCAATTTAATGATAAGCGAATAAAACTATTCACACTTATCCATAGGTTCTACATGAATTGTTGCATGAATATTCATCTCGTTTAAAATATCTTTTTCTATTGCACTTGCTATTTTATGTGCTTCTGCAATATTGTAGTCTGGATTTAATTTTATATGAAAAGTAAGCTCTTGGTGTGTTGAGTAATTATGAATATGAAAGTGATGAGCTTCAACATCGTGAATGTAATTTTTAGAAATTATTTCCTTTACTTTATTTATTAAATCGTCGCTAGCTTCTTCGCCAAGTAATTTGCTTATCGCTTCTTTAATAATTTCAAAAGTTGCATAAAATAACATTAAAGAAATTATTATTCCTAACACAGAATCTATCCACCAAAAATATTTCGCCACAGCTATTCCTGCCAAAACAACTACAGACGAAAGCGCATCTGACCTATGATGCCAAGCATCGGCTTTTATTGATAAATTTTTGGTTTTACGTGCAATATAAAAAGCATATTGAGCAAGGCCTTCTTTTACTACAATAGAAATTGCAGTAGCATAAATAGCAATTTTGCCATAATGCACAGCTTGATGTTCGCTAAATAGTTTTACAGACGAACTTAAAAAATCCCAAGCAATAATTCCTAAAATAAAACCTACAAACAAAGCTGCTATTTGCTCCCAGCGTCCATGTCCAAACGGATGTTTTTTATCTGCTTTACGCGAAGACAAAAATATTGCAAAAACAACAACTATAGAACTAATAGAGTCCGACAAAGTGTGCCAAGCATCAGCAATAATTGCAATTGAGCCAGTTTTTACTCCAGCCCAATATTTTAAAGCAAATAATAAAATATTTACAACAACAGAAATTCCAGCTGCCCAATAGCCTGCGCGCACCCTATCTATTTGACCATCAGCCTTTTTCATCACAAATAATATCTCATGTCTTTTATATATTTATACACCTTTTCTGGCATAAAATATCTTACATCTTTATAATCTTTTATTGCTTTTCGGATAAAGCTAGAAGAAATTTCCATCATTGGTGCATCTACAATTTCTATATCAGCTTTTTCGCCAAAACTTTTAAGGTCTGGAATTATTGCCCCCGGTCTTTTATAAACATATAATTTATAATTTTCCAAAATAAGTTTGTAATTTTTCCATTTATGAAAAGTTTCCAAATTATCTCCACCAATGAGCAAACTAAATTTTTTGTTAGGAAATTTTTCTTCCATATATACCAAAGTATTAATTGTATAATTAGGTTTTGGAAGATTAAATTCTATATCCGACACTCTAAACTTTGGATAATCGCCAATAGCAAGATTTACAAGATGTTGTCTTTCTCTATTACCTAAAAGATTTTCATTTTGTTTAGCTGGATTTTGCGGTGTTATTACAAACCAAACCTCACGCATTCCATAAAATTCTGTAAAATACGAAGCAATAGCCAAATGTCCGTTGTGAATAGGATTGAACGAACCAAAAAACAGCAATATTTCTATTTTATTTTGCATCTAATAAATCAATTTCAAAAACTAAAGTCGAAAATGGTGGAATAATTCCATATTTTTCCTCGCCATAAGCCAAGCGGAAAGGAATAATCAAAATCGCATGACCACCTACATTCATTTTCGACACTCCTTCTTCTAAGCCTTCTATCACTTGATTTTCGCCCACAACAAATTCAAAAGCTTGATTTCTTTCCAAGCTAGAATCAAAAACACCTCCATCAATAAAACCTGCTGTGTAATGAATTTGCACCTTTTGTCCTTTCGTAACTTTTTTGCCAGAACCCTGCTTAATTGTCATAATTCTCAATCCCGATTCTGTTTTAACTGCAGGATATTCAAAATTTAAAATATATCTTTCAATATGGCTATCTTCCTGATTTATGTAGTAAGCATACATATCTTTATTTTTCATAACATACTCAGCATCAGATACAATCTTCAACATTTTAATATTAAAAATTAACTTATCGCCTTTTTTAATATTTTTTGGAAGATTTACTTTGCCTTGAGTATAAGTAAAAAAATTGTACGCATCTATTCTAAATGCAGCTGAATCGCCTTCATACATAAGCAAAAAAGCTTCTTCAATACAACCGTCTTCATGAGATGGTGTTGTTAGCCTCATCTTAAAGTTTTTATCAATATCTGAAGTTTTAAATAAAATAGAATCTGATTCTGTTTTATAGCTCATATTTATAAAAATAACATCTCCTATTTTTGGTCTTAACTTAGATTTTGATTTTGTAATTATTCTATACTCCAAACCAGATTTTGTCTTTTGATAAGCTTTATCTGTTCCTCCTTCTACATATTCAACTTTACCATCGTTACCAAAAACCAAAACTGCTGCACTTTCCGATGCCGAATCAGCATTATATTTTAATTCTGGCTTTTTTTTCAAGTCAGTTTTTTCTTGATTTTCAGACTTTTTGTTTTTACACGAAAAGCCAAAACCTAATACAAGAAATAAAACTATGAAGATTATTATCTTTTGCATTTATTCAACTTTTAAAAGTTCAACTTCAAAAATTAAAGTTGTATATGGTAAAATATTCCCTTTACCTTCTTTTCCATAAGCAAGTTTAGATGGAATTATCAATGTCGCTTGTCCACCTTCACGCATCATAGCAACCCCTTCTTCCCAGCCTTGTATAACATTTTTATTACCTAATTGAAATCTAAAAGGCTCTCTTCCTAAAGTAGTTTCAACCAAATCTCCGTCAATAAGCATTAGAGAATAATGAACAGTAATAAAAGAACCTTCTACGGCTTGTTTGCCTTTTCCTTTTACCCTTTCAACATATATCAAACCTGATTCTTCTGGTTCTTCGGTAATATTAAAATTATCCAAATATTTTTGTAAAAATCTCATTTCAGCTTCTTCGCTTTGATGATATTTTTCTGCTAAAATTTTAGAATGATCTTCTTTAGTAATTTTTTCTAAAACTCTAACTTTAACAATTAAATAATCTTCATAAGTTATACCTTCGGGCAAATTAGCAAACATTTCTGAAAATCTTAAAAAACTTTCGGCATGAACTCTAAACACGGCAGAATCTCCAGCTCCCAACATCAACATTCCGTCTTCGAAGCTACCACCGATATGAGCAGGTTTTGCAATAGTTCTAAGATATTTTCTTTCAGAATTTTTAGAATTAAATATTTCTTTACCATCTTCGGTTTCATAGCTTAAATGTAAAGACACCAAATCTCCAACTTTAAGTAAAGAATCTTCAATAATTTTCTCAATTATATTATATTCCAATCCCGACTTGTGCTTTTGAAACTTCAATTCATTTCGTCCACAAGAAATTATTAAAACCAAAATTGTAAAAACAAAAACTAAATATTTCATATTCTTCATTTTAATACCAACCATCTTCTAAAACAACCTCATCTTCAGGAAAATACAAATCTACTAATTCCACATCATAAACTAAACTAGAGTAATAAGGAATTCTATACCCATCTCCTGGAACGCCATAAGCCAAATATGGTGGTGCTATAAATCTAGCTTTTTCGCCTTTTCTCATTTTTAAAACCCCTTCGCTAAGTCCTTTCTCATCAACCTCATGTCCAAGGTGAATTTCTCTCAATCCAAACTCGTCTGAAGTATAAACAACACTTCCATCTAGCAAAGAAATTGTATATTTTAAAACTGCAATCATATTTGGCTCGGCTTTTTCGGCTTCTGTTTTAAAATAAATTTGCCAAAAAAGTCCAGTTTCAGATGTTTGCATATCCCATTTACGTCTTTCAATAAATTTTTCTATAACTACATAATCTACTTGTGTAATATCTTTATTCCAATCCAATAATTCTTGCCTGTGTTTTTTCTTTTCTTCAGAATAAGGAACAACTTTTTCCTTTTCTTGTTCTTTTCTACCACCAGAACAAGCAATTACGAGAATAGATATGGCTATAAAATATAAATAAGTAATTTTAAAATTCATAATTTTTCAACTCATTTGAATAATTATCTAAGATAGAAACGAAATTTTTCACAGTTTCGTGTATTGAATCGTAAGATTCTCCTCCCGAAGCATTTATATGTCCACCTCCATTAAAATATTTTGCAGCAAATTTATTAACATCGAAACTTCCTTTAGAGCGAAAACTAATTTTTACAAAATTTTCTCTTTCGATAAAAATTGCTGAAAAAATTATTCCTTCAATACTTAATGGAATATTTACAAAGTTTTCGGTGTCGCCATATTTTTCATTAAATTCAGCTCTATCTTCAGCTGTTATATAAATATATCCTGTTTTTAATTCTGGAAAAATTCGCATTCTGTTAAGCATAACATGCCCTTTAAATCTCATGCGGTCAAAAGAAAAGCTATTGTAAACCTCATCAAAAACTTTGTCTTTTTCCACACCAGCTTCTAGCAGTTTGCCAACTATTTCAAATGTTTTTGGCGAAGACGAATTATATGAAAACGAGCCTGTATCAGTCATAATTCCAACATATAAATTTGTTGCCACATCTTTATCAAACTCATTTTTAAGGTTTGTTGCCATAATCAAATCATAAATCAATTCTGCTGCAGAACTACGAGTAGTATCTGAAATTAACAAATCGCTAAATTGCTCAGGATTAGGATGATGGTCAATAACAATTTTATAAGCAGATGAGTTTTCAAAAGCTAATTTCAATCTATCCAATCTTCCCAAAGAATTAAAATCAACCCCTATAAGCAAATCGACATCAGCAAACATATTGTCGTCAATTTCTCTTCTTTTGCCAATTACATTTATTTTATTTGCAAAAGGCAAAAAATTTAAAAAACCAGGAAATTGCGAAGGACTAATTACTTCAACATCTTTACCCATTTTTTTAAGAATAATAAATAATGCAAGTGCTGAACCTATTGCATCGCCATCAGGATTATAATGTGGTAAAATCTTTACTTTCTTACTCTTACTAATCTTGTCTTCAAGAATTTCTATTTGATTTTTAAATTTTTCAATAATCATAAAATAATTTATCTCACAATAATTTCTTTAACAAACTTACGTCCCAACCTAGCGTTAATTCTTTTCACTAATTCGTTACGTATAAGTAAAATTTCATTTCTAACAATAGATGATGATTTTATGCTAACATAAAGTTTTCCTTTATCAAAAACTATTTCTTTTGTCAATTTTGCAATATGTTCGCCTGTTTCTTCTGCCCAAATAGTTTTTATTCTGTCTGCATCTAAGCCGTCTTGCAAGTTATTTTCCTTTATAGCTTGTCTCACAAGGTCGCCAAGTCGTATTGTTTCAGATCTTCTCATAATTATATTTTAAACAAAAAAACTATTTTTATTCATAAATCACAAATTTTGGTTTTTCAAAATCGCCTTGTATTTTTAATAATCTAAAAATTCTTTTTGGCTTTTTCGGTAATTTCACTTCACTTTTCTCAGAAAAAGCATATAAAGCAACTTTAACCAAATTAGTATAATAATGTTCTGGAATGTCTAATAAAATATTAAAATTTAATTTTTTCAATTTCAAATCTATATCTCCGACTAAATCTGCGTTTAAATCATTAAGTTTCATTCTAAATGGCAAAAGATTTAAACTGTCGTTTTTCAAAATAAACTTTGCTTCAAAATCAGATATTTTTAAATACTTTTCATCAGCAATACCGTATTCTCCAAAAATATCTGACTGCTGTTGAAATTGTTTTAAACCAATTTTATTTTCACCATAAGATTTTGCCGATTTTGCTTTGTCTAAATAAATAGTATTTTGAATATTAGCAGTTAACCAACCCGAAATACTTGTGTCTTCATCAAGAAAATAGTTTAAAGCAAAATTATTCAAATCAAATTCCGTTATAAACAAATTGTCTTCTCCTTTTTTCAGCTTTTCAAAATTAAATTGCAAATATCCTTCTTCAAGAATAATTTTATTTGATTTAAAAACAAAATGCTCGGAATCCATTATAAAATTGGTTTCAATATTAAAAATGTCTTTTTCGAAAATATTTAAAGTATCGATTTTACAAGTTGTACTTAGTTTTAATTTATCGCTAATATATGGTTTAAAATTCTCTGAAGAAAAAGAAGGAATAGTTTTGCTTGATACTTTTTTCTCATCTATTTCAAACTTTGGAATAATTAGTTTTGAAAAGTTACACTCACTAGCAAATAAAATTGGTTTTTGTTTTATATAGTTTGTAAAATCACCGAAATTTATGACAAAATCTCCCTTTGAGTATTTTGAACTAAAATCAGAATTAAGAACAAATTCATTATTTTTAAATTCAATTTCTGCATTTGTCATTTCAAAAACAGGACTTGTAAAATTTGAACTAACTAAAAAATCGCCTTGCTTAGAATTTTTATGCAAATTATATTCATATTTTAAATCGGATTTGGCTTCAAGATTAAAATCAAAATTTTTGTTTTCTAATTCTAAAATTTTAGCAAAGTTTTTATAACTAAACTCTCCGTTTAAACTTGAACTTAAACAATAATTTGTATCAGATAATTCCATAAAAAAATCACCAGTTAAATTTTCCTTAGCTGAACAAACATTTAGATTTTTAAGACTGCTTGAATTTGCAAAACTCTCGGAATTATTTAGTTTAACATCATATTCAAAATTTATAAAAATAGAATCTAATGTGTTTTTATTCTTAATTACCAAGCTATCAGCCAGTAAGCAATAATCCATTTTTGAAACGCTCATATTTTCAAAACACGCTAAAGCCTCAAGATCTAACAAAATTTCGCCTTTATAATTATTTGTTTTTGATTTTATATTTGACAAATCAGCATTTGCATTAATTGTGATTTTAGAATTTGCAAGGCTATCTGTATTCATAAAGAATTTGCAACTAAGAGGAAATTCATTCAAGCAGATTTTAGCATTTGCCGACAAATCATCTTTAAAACTTACAAAATCGCCATTGACTCTACATTTTAGCTCATTTTGCATTTCTGTAGAATAAAGACATTCAAGATTAAAATTTGCTTCTAAATCTTCCACATCAGAATTAAGTTCTAGTTTAAATTGTATATCTGACAATTTTTGCTCTTTATTATTTTTTCTGTCAATATTTTCTATTATTCCATCTGTTAAAACAATTTGCCTAAACTTAACCGACATTTTTTGAAAAGCCTCATCATCTTTATAAAGACTATCTTTTTCAATAATTTCTTTATTTAAAATATTATCCCAACACAAATTTTCATTTTCTGAAATTATATTTTTGATAGTTAAGTTATCCAACAAAATATTGCCAAATACAATAGAATTTGTTTTTTTATCAAAATCCTCTAAATCAAGCCTTAATTTTTCACAACTTATTAAAGTGTCGTTTTCAAATTCGCCTTGCCCTATTATTAGAATATCACGAATTTGTATTTGTCCTGCAAAAAACTTTAAATCAATTTTTCCAATTTTCACCTGTGCATTAAAAACCTTATTCAGTTCTTCTTCAAGGCTCTTCTTAAAAAAGAATTTCAAAGAATAAAAACCAGTAAAAATAATTGCAATAACTATTAAAGCTATGATATATCCTTTTCTTACTTTAAGAGCCACTTGTAATTTTATTTTTTAAGTCAAATTAATACATCAAATGTTTTTTGCTATTATTTTGCCAACCTGCATCAGATTTATATTCAGTAAAATAAATTACCAAATCAGCATCGGATTTATATTCGCAAAAATAAATTTTCTTTTTTGCATCAGATTTATAATTACAAAAATACCACAAACCTTTATTGTCGGTAGCATCACTTTGGTAATTACATTTATACACAACTAAATCAGCATCGCTTTTATAAGTTGCCACATAAACTTTCACATCTGCATCGCTTTTATATTCACAAGAATAAACTTTTTGAGCACTTGCTACAAAACTAAATAAAAACAAAAACGACAAAACTGCAATAAACTTGTAAGTCTTTTTCATAACGATTTTTTTTAATTATTAATAATTCGGCAAAAACTTTGCCCATATAAAACTGCTAAGATAAGAAATAAATTGAAAACTTGATACAATAAATATTTATTTTTAAAGTTTGTAGAATAACCATATATTTGTATAATTTTAAAACTGCTTATTATGAAAACAAAACAACTTGCCTTATTGACAATTACTGTGTTCCTTACTTGTTATAGTTTTTGCCAGCCTTCTATATTATCCTTAAAAGAAATAGAAAAAAATTTTATAAAAGTAAATGACAATCTTTATGCCTATAAATATGAAACAAGCAATGAGCTTTACAATTTATTTTTATCAAAGCAAACAGGTAGCGATATTAATTTATTGAAAGTTGACTCTGCAAATTGGCGATTACCAAAATATAGCAATGAGCCTTATGCTCAATATTATCATTTGCATCCTGCTCTTGCAAATTACCCAGTTGTTAATATAAGTTACGAAGCTGCTGTTGAATTTTGCAAATGGCTTACCGAATGTTACAACAATTATTCTGATAGAAAATATAAAAAAGTTGAAATACGCTTACCATCAAGTGAAGAATGGAATATGCTTCTTTCAAAAATCGAGTCTAAAGCTAGCAAAAAACAAACAGACAATAATGTTCGCCCAGTTGATAAATACAAAAATACTGGTAAGTTTTTCAATGTTTTAGAAAATGTTAAAGAAATGACTAACACTAAAGGTCATGCTAAAGGTGGTGATTTTGAAAATGGAATTAATCCTTCTGATTTTGATTATAAATATAAAGAAGCAAGTTTGCCTTTTGTTGGGTTTAGATTTTTTATTGACATAGTAGAAAAATGATTTTGTGTTTTGTTATAAAATAAAAATTTTTGTATTTTTGCCTTTTGATGTCAAAAAATAAAACATGTACACAATAGGACATTTATTAAAAGAAATACGAGAAGAAATAGGACTTCCCTTTGCAAGAAGTGCAACAAGAATTAGGCATAGATTTAACACTACTAAGTAAAATTGAAAATGGGAAACGTCTGCCCACAATTGAACAGTTACAAAAATTGTCTAAATTTTATAATTACGATGACAAACTTTTAATTATTCAAAGAGAAAGCGATAAAATTGCTAATTCTTTAGAATATCCAGAACTTGCTACAGAAACATTAAAAGTTGCCGAAGATAAAATAAAATACGGGAATCAATACATTCAGCTTTTTCAAGATACTATTTATCAAAAACCAATACCAATAGAAAGTCGCCGATATATTGGCAGTAAAGCAAAACTCACAGAGTGGATTATGAATTTGATAGATAAAGAAACTGAAAACATCAACACTTTTGTAGATATTTTTGCAGGTACTGCATCTGTATCTAATCAAGCAATACAAAAATATAATCAAGTAATTATCAATGATATACTTTATGCAAACAATGTGATTTATAAAGGTTTTTTAAAAAAAGGCAAATGGGATAAAGCTAAACTAAACGATATAATTACAAACTACAATAGATTAGATGCTGATTTAATTGATGAAAATTATTTTTCAGAAAATTTTGGCGGAAAATTTTACGAACATAACACAGCTAAATTAATCGGTTATATTAGACAAGACATAGAAAATTTAAAACCAGAACTTACTGATAAAGAGTACAATATACTTTTAACCACACTTATTTACAATATTGACAAATTAGCCAATACCGTTGGGCACTTTGATGCTTATATTAAAAAACCCATAAAACCTCGACCATTGCGACTACGATTAATAGATGCTCAAGATTTTGATAATGTAAAAATCTATCGTGAAGATGCAAATAAACTTGCCCAACAAATAAATTCTGATTTAGTTTACATTGATCCTCCATATAATTCAAGGCAGTACAATAGATTTTATCATTTATATGAAACGCTTGTAAAATGGGATAAACCCAAACTTTATGGTGTTGCCCTAAAGCCAGCTCCCGAAAACAACAGCCTTTATTGTACAACAAAAGCAAAAAACGCATTTAAACATTTAGTATTACATTTAAACACCAATTTTTTAGTAGTATCTTACAACAATACATACAATTCTAAAAGTCATTCTTCTGAAAACAAAATAAAATTAGAGGAAATAGAATATATTTTAAATAAATGCGGAAAAACAAAAATTTTCGAATGCTCACATCGTTTTTTCAATACAGGGAAAACAGAGTTTGATAACCATAAAGAACTATTATTCATTACCGAAGTAGATGAAAAAAGAAAAAATAAATCGCTCACCTCTCTTCTATGTAGGTGATAAATACAAACTTAAAAAGGAGATAAAAACACATTTCCCCCCCTCAATTAATCAATTTATTGAGCCATTTGTGGGTGGTGGCTCTGTATATCTTAACGTTAAAGCTAAAAAATATTTACTTAACGATATTGACAAAAATGTTATTGATATTCATAAGTTTTTATGCTCATTTGTTGAAAAGGAAAACGAGTTTTATGATTTAATTTTTTCTATCATTCATAAATACAATTTGTCTTTATCTTATGAAAAAGACATTGTCCCTTTTGAATTAAAAAAATTGTGTAAAACACTT
>DHVB01000075.1:28968-29186 GCA_002412425.1 Bacteroidales bacterium UBA5219
CTAATAAAAGGGGACACTTAACTAAAAACGATTATTAATTATGAAAAGAATTGCATTATTTTTTACACTTGTGATTATTTCTTTTGTTGTGGTTTCTCAGAATTGTGAGACTTATATTCCTACATCGGTTGGTACAAAAGTTACAACAGAACATTACGATAAAAAGGACAAACTAAGCTCATCTGTTGTTACAGAAGTAAAATCTGTTGAAATTGTAG
>DHVB01000075.1:29350-29676 GCA_002412425.1 Bacteroidales bacterium UBA5219
AAGTAAAATCTGTTGAAATTGTAGATGGTAAACAAAAGGTTGTTGTTGCAACTGAGAGTTTTGATAAAAAAGGAGTTAGCACAGGAACAAATGAGTTAACTTATTACTGCAACGGTGATATGTTTGAAGTGGATACCAAATCTATGCTTGATAATAGTCAGTTAGGAGCATACGAGTCTATGCAAATAAATTACACTTTTGAGAATTTGCAGTATCCGGCTAAATTGACTTCGGGCATGAGCCTTAAAGACGGTTTTGTTGAGGCTGTTATTTCAAACGAAGGAATAAAAATGTTGACGTTGCGTGTTGATGTAAAAGATGCAAAA
>DHVB01000002.1 GCA_002412425.1 Bacteroidales bacterium UBA5219
TGTTTAGCTCAATGGCAAGGCAGTGGTACAGAAGAAGACCCATTTCGCATTTACAACTTAAATGATTTACTCCTAATAAAAGAAAATGAAGAAAGTTTTAATGGTTATGCGGGTATTCACTTTAATTTAATGAACGATATTGACGATGTTTTGTCTTTTAACATAGCCTCGAGTTTTCGAGGCTATTTTCATGGAAAAGGACATTTTTTAACTTTAGGACTAGATGAAGAAACACAATATTCAGACTATTTTATAGATGATGTTTATGGTACAATAGACTCCTTAAGTTTTGAAGGAGTGTTTAATTATGTTAGTTTATTTCAAGGTGTTAACATAACAGGAAAGCTTTCTCATATAACTTGTAATGTTAATTACATTTGGGATAATGGGATTGGGTCAATATTTTGTGCGGAAGGCAATAGTGGAATAATTGAATATTGTGTAAATAATTCTAATATTGAAAGCTCTTTAATGTTTGAAATAGGCATATTTGGAAATAGTAACAGTACTACTGGCATTTTAAATTCATGTATAAACAATGGTAATATTACTTACAATTGGAGTCAAGGAGCAAATATATCTACAGGATTTGTTATAAATTTTGGAAAGATTATAAATTGTATAAATACAGGTAATGTAACCACAACAAACATACCTGAATCGCTAAATGTTTCGGCATTTGGAATAGCTAAAGGGGCTCAAGATACTGATGATTTTTGTGAATATGTAAATTGTTTAAATACTGGTAATTTTAATGTAAAAAATGCTTATGCTTTTGGAGGTATTGCCTACACTAGTGATTGTAATCCAAGAGTTAAAGTTTTAAACTGTATGAATTTAGGAAATTTGAACGGTGCTGATTTAATAGGAGGAATATATTGCAGTTTTCCTCATGAGAATTATCAGCCTTTAAACGATAGAATTATCGAAAACTGTGTTAATGCAGGTTTAATAAATGGAAGTGTTTCATCAGGTGGTATTATTGCATTTAAAGGTTTTGATACAATAAATCCGCCAAAAGTAAAAAATAATCTAAATCTTGGTAAAACAAATCATTATTCTTTATTTGCTTGGAGTGAACAGCCTAATTTAGAGGCTTTTGAAAACAATTTTTACGACAAACAATTACTTACTCAAATGTCTAGTCCTCAAGGAGATATTTTAGAAAATAATGCTGCAAAAGGTTTGTTAACTACAGATATTACTGGTTTTGCCTTACAAGATATTCTTGGCGATGGTTGGTCTTATGCCGAAGGTCGTTATCCTGTTCCTTTAGGATTAGAAAATCATCCTGCTGCACTACTTGCTGCCACGCCAGTATATTTGCCTTACACCGACCAAGATAATTACAATACAGTTGATAGTGTAACTTGCCATTTTTTGCTTGGTACAGAAAATAATGTAGAATGGGAGTGTTCTTCTCCTACAGTTAATTTAGAAGAAACCGAAGACGGACTAAAAGGAGTTTTGCAATCATCAGGTTATGCAAATTTAGTAGCAAATTTAGGTGGTTTTCATAAAAACATTATCTTAAATATAAAATCTGTTTGCGAGCCAAGTTATAAAAACGAAGAAATTCAAAAAACTCAAGCTATAGCATATCCAAACCCAACAAAAGATATTCTTTATTTTAATCAAGCCTCAGCTTATGAGATTTACGACTTGCAGGGCAAACTAATTATGAAAAGCAAAAAACCGCAAAATTCTGTAAATACATCAAAACTAAAATCTGGAATTTATCTAATAAAAATTGGAAAAGAAATAATGAAGTTTGTAGTGGAGTGAAACCTCCGCTCGTGCGGATTTAGCTTCGTTGACCCCTACCACTTACCTCGCTCGCTCGGATTTGCAATCCGAGTGAAACAATTCCAAGCACTCGGATTATAAATCCGAGCGAGCGTTCTGAGTATTGTAATTGCGAGCAGAGTGAGCTTGCGAACTCTGCGAAGCAAATATATACAAACCTTGCACTAAAGAATTTTTATCATTGTGAAGTTTTTAAAACTCACTACTAAAAACTAAACACAATAAATCAGTTAAAAAGTTTATAAAGTTTAAAGTTCATAAAAAAATGCCGAACCCGCAAGCCGCTTTTAACTTTTGTGTCCTTTTGTGTCTTTTGTGGTTTAAGACTAACTCTTGCGAGTAGAGTGAGCCTGCGAACTCTGCGAAGCAAGTATATACAAATCTTGCACTAAAGAAATTCTATCAGTGTGAAGTTTTTAAAACTCACTACTAAAAACTAAAAACTCAACACTAAAAACTCTTTTAATTAATAAAGTTGCGCCACTTCTTCTTTTACAAAATTTATTGCTTCTTGAGTTGGAGATTTTTCGATTTCGATAAGAGTTTCAAAAATTTTCTGACTATAAATCAAAGCATTATCATTCAAATCTAAATCTTCTAAGCAAGAATTTAGGAGTTTTATTGTTTTTTCTTTTGCATTTCTAACTTCTTCCCAAGCACTAATCGACAAATATAATTGTTGAGAAAGGTTGTGTTCAAACTCTGTTCTAATTGTTGTTAGCATTTCTTTATGCAATTGTCCAACAGTCATATTTGGAGTTTGCAACCTCATAATTATTGAATTTGGCGAAATTCTTTCCAAAAACAGAATTATACGTTCATAGGCTTGCAGTCGCAGAGGTGTAATAATCTTTTTGTTTTGCAAAACTACCTCAATTTTTCTGCTTTCATGTTCTCTTTTCAACACGGCTTTCAACACAAAATATGCTGTTAAAAACACTATCAAAGACGGAATTGTAATTTTTAAAATTTCTAATAACATGTCAAATACTTTTTAGATAAATATGTTTTACAATATTATAAAAATAAAAAATAAGTTCTTATATTAGCAAATAAATTTTATAAACAATTTACAATGGAAAAAGTATCTGATAGATTAAACAAAATGCCAGTATCAGCCACGTTGGCTATGGCACAGAAAAGCCGTGATTTGCAAGCTCAAGGTATTGATGTTATTAATTTGAGTATTGGCGAGCCCGATTTCGACACTCCTCAACACATAAAAGATGCTGCAAAAAAAGCTATTGACGACAATTTTACTCATTATCCTCCAGTTCCAGGATATGAATCTTTGCGTAAAGCAATTGTTGAAAAGTTTAAACGCGAAAATAATTTAGAGTTTAAAACCGACCAAATAGTAGTTTCTACTGGAGCAAAACATTCAATAATAAATGTTTTCTTGACTATTTTAAATCCTGGAGACGAAGTTATTGTTCCTGCTCCTTACTGGGTTAGCTATCCAGCTATGGTAGGCTTAGCAGAAGGCGAACCTGTATTTGTGAAATGCAATATAGATTCGGATTTTAAAATGACTGCCGCTCAATTAGAAGCTGCAATAACTCCAAAAACAAGAGCTTTAATTTTTAGTTCGCCCTCAAATCCTACAGGAAATTTATATTCAAAAGAAGAACTTAAAAGTTTAGCTAAGGTAATTGAAAAACACCCAAATATTATTGTTGTTTCTGACGAAATTTACGAACATATAAATTTTGTTGGTAAACACGAAAGTATTGCTCAATTCCCTGAAATTAAAGATAGAGTTGTGGTTGTTAACGGTGTTTCTAAAGGATATGCAATGACAGGCTGGCGTATTGGTTATATTGGTGCTCCTACTTGGATAGCAAAAGCAGTTACAAAACTTCAAGGACAATTTACTTCTGGAGCTTGTACTATTGCACAAAAAGCTGCCGAAGCTGCTCTAAACGCTGGAGTAGATGAGCCTCATAAAATGACTGCAATTTTTAACAAACGTAAAGATACAGTTCTTAAATTTATGAAAGATATTCCAGGACTAAAAACAAATATTCCAGAAGGAGCTTTTTATGTTTTCCCAGAAGTATCTTATTTCTTTGGAAAAGCTTATGATGGAAAAACAATAAATACTTCAAACGATTTAGCATTATATCTTTTAGAAAAAGCTCATGTTGCAACTGTGGCAGGAGATGCTTTTGGCTCGCCAGAATGTCTAAGATTATCTTATGCAACAAGCGAAGAACTAATGTTAGAAGCACTGAAAAGAATCAAAAAAGCCTTGGCTGAATTGAAATAAGGAAAAGACTAACGAGAAGTGGTTAATAAATAAAAATATTAACCACTTTTTTTGCCTTGTTGTTACAAAAATTGTCTATATTTGCTAAATTGTTAGAAAATTTTAATCATGAGAAAAATTTTATTCTTTATTTCAATTTTTATTTTAGCAAACTACGCTAACTCTCAAACAACTACCAACTATTCCTTATCAGATGCTCTAATAAGTGATAACGCAAGATGCTTTGCTGAGGATAATAATGGTAATATTTGGATTGGCAGTAGTGCAGGTATTTCTATTTTTGACGGAACAAATTTTTCGTATTTCACTACCGAAGACGGACTTGGTGGAAATGTTATTTATGATTTTTTAGTTCATAGTAATGGAGATGTTTATGCTGCAACTTCTGGTGGTTTGTCAAAATATAACGGAGTTTCGTGGGTAAATTATAATACTGGTAGCGGTTTGCCTTCAAATACCATTTGGTGTGTAGACAAAGACATAAATGGAAACGTTTGGGTAGGAACAGCAAACAATGGGACTGCATATTTTGATGGTACTAACTGGCATGTTTTAACTGAAAATCAAGGATTAGTTTCTAATGGTATAAAATGTTTATTTGCCGATAGAAATGGGAATATTTGGTTTGGAACAGGTAATGGCTTGTCAATGTATGATGGAAATAATTTCAAGAATTTTAAACCTGAAAATGGATTAGCAGGAAATATAGTAAATGAAATTATACAATTAGACAATGGAAATATAGCTATAGCAACAAACGGTGGAATTGGGATTTATAATTTTCATTCTTGGAATAATATAACAACCCAACAAGGATTGCCAACTGCAAATATTTTAACTATAGCTCAAGATAATAGCCAAAATATATGGGTAGGAACAGCACTTGGTTTAACGAAAATTTTTGGAAGCACTTTTACTACTTATGACAACACTCATGGACTTTCAAATAAAATTGTAAACAAAATATTAATTACAAAAGAAGACAACAACAGTCAAATTTGGGTTGGCTCGCCATTCAACGGACTTACAGTTTTTGATATGAATCAAGATTTTGTAATTTATAGAATGAATAAAAATATTGTTGGCAATAATATTAGCACAATTTTTACTGACGAAAACAATACAATTTGGATAGGAACAAATGATGGTTTAAATAAAGTTTTGGATAGAAATTGGAGAACTTTTAAAGTTAGTGATGGGCTTGTAAACAATATGATTACAGCAATTCACAAAGACCAAAATCAAAATGTGTGGATTGGAACTCAAAATGGTTTGAGCAAAATTTCTGGACAAACAATTGTGAACTTTAACACACCAAACCTTTCAAACTCATATATTAATGATATTACTTCTGACAACACAGGGAAAGTTTATGTAGCTACAAGAAGTAAAGTAAATGTAATTGAAGACGATGAAGTTGTTAATATTATAGATGTTGATCAAGGTTTAGCAAACGATACTATTAAAAAAATTCATTTCGAAAATGGTAGAATTTGGTTTTTGAGCGATGCTGCTATACAATATTTTGATGGGAGTAATTATATTGATGCAACAGCATTATGTGCAGGAAACTATTCACAAGCAGGAGCTGTTTGTTCTAATACAAGCAACATTCAATATTTTGGAGACGATTATTCTTTAAGAATTTATGACGTTAATAATACAACATATAATTGCATTCCTCATCCATATTCTGGTGTTTCAAAAATTGTTTCTATGACAAAAATTGGAAACAAAATTTATTGCGTTTTTGAAAATGGAGAACTACAATATTATGATGGCACTTGGACAAATGTAGCTTTAACTTTTTCTGCTACTTGGGTTGAACATTATCTTGATGAAAATTATATTTTATTAGGCTCTGAAAATCAAGGGCTTTTTAAATTATGTTTAAATTGCAGTTCTGATATTGTAACAACAAACAATCCACCTTGTCTTGAAGGGAATAATGGAAGTATTACAATTACTTCTCCTTCTGGAAGTCAATATTCAATTAATAATGGAAATACTTGGCAAGCATCAAATACTTTCTCTAATTTAAAACGTGGGTACAAGCATATTTTAATAAAAAATAGCTTAAATAAAATTATTGCTGATAAAGAAATTTATTTAGAATCTTATAATGGACATATCGGCTCTTCAAACCTAATTATCACACAAATAGATTGTTTTGGAAATAATTCGGGAGAAATTAGTTTAGATTACGACCCATCAGCAAGTCATGTTTGGGAAAATTATAACACTACTCTTTTAGTACGAGAAAATCTTAACCCAGGAACTTATTCTGTAACAATTACAGACGGAGCTTCTTGCACAAAAGTATTAACCAACTCAATAGTTCAACCAGAACAACTTGTTACAAGTCATACTTACAACAACATCACTTGTTATGGATTAGCAAATGGAAGCATTGACTTAACTATTGAAGGCGGTACTCAGCCCTACTCTATTTTATGGTCAAATGGCGACACAAACGAAGACATAAACAACTTAATGCCAACCACTTACATTTACACAGTTACTGATGCAAATAATTGTACAAGTTCAAATTCTCAGCAAATTACTCAACCAAACCAATTAGAAGTTTCTGCAGACATTGTAAATAATCTTTGTCATGGCGACACAAATGGAAGTATTGACATTACAATTAGTGGTGGAACTACGCCTTATGATATTACTTGGTCAAATACTGATTATGTAAATGCTCAAAATGATATTGTAAATGCACCTGCTGACACATATACTTTAAATATTGTTGACCAAAACAACTGTAGCATAGAAGAAACTTATACAATTACTGAACCAGAAGGAATACTATTAAGTTTAGATAATCTTGAACATGTAAAATGCTATGGAGAAAATACTGGAAAAATAATTATTGATGTTTCTGGTGGTTATGGAGCTTTGTCTTTTGAATGGAAAAAAGATAGCGAAACTGAAGTTTTCTCAACAGAACAAAATATTGAAAATTTATTTGCTGGAACATATCATTTAAGCATAACAGATGCTAACAACTGTCAAAGAACAGAAACTTATACAGTTAGTCAATCTCCAGCATTAAGTGCAAGCATTAACGTAACGCCTATTACTTGTGCAGGAAGTAATGATGGGCAAATGTCTGCTTCTGCAACAGGCGGGTCTGGAACCTACAGTGCTTATACTTGGTACAATTCTGAAGATCAGATTATAGGTGTTAACCAAACTATTAACAATCTGGGAGCTGGAGATTATTATGTTGTTGTTAGAGATTCATATTATTGTTACGCCACAGCTTATGCTAGCCTAACACAAGCTACACCACATGTTTATGAAACTTCGCATACCGACATGACTTGCAATGGATTAAATAATGGAACAATTACTATAACTATTGATGGAGGTTCAGGAGCAGGTTTTAACTTTAACTGGCAAAGCGGAGTTTCAAGTACAACAAATACTGCATCAAATTTAGGACCAGGAACATATTTCGTAACAGTTACCGACCCAACAAATTGTGTTGAAATTTTAGAAGAAACTATTATAGAACCACCTATGCAAAGCATTGGTTGTTTTGATGACTACGGATATGTTTGCTACGGCAATTCATTAACTTTAAATCCTGGAAATTTTGTTTCTTATATTTGGAGTACAGGAGAAATAACACAAAGCATAGATGTTGAAAACGAAGGCACTTATTTTGTTGAAGTTGTTGATAATCAAGGCTGTCATCTTGGAGATACAATTCAACTAGTTGTTAATGCTGTTTATAATAATGAAGAAATTAACTTAGCAAGTGTTGATAATCAGGGAAGTGTAACATTAATGTGGAATAAAACTCCAAACCATGGCACAGAATATTTCAAAATTTACAAAGACATTGGAAACGGCTATGATTTTCTTACAAATGTATATTTTAACCAACCAGCAATTTATACCGACACAGATGTGGACACAGAAAATCATTATTACAAATACAAAATTTCCGTTGTTGACTCTTGTGGAGCAGAAAGCCAATTATCTGAACACCACAGAACTTGTCTTTTAAGCGGTGTTGGCGACAATAATGGGGCAAGTTGGTTAAATTGGGGAGCTTACGAAGGATTTTTTGTAGTTTATTATTTTATAGAAAGAGGTTCTACTCCAAACAACTTAGAAGTTGTTGACTCTGTTTTGTATAATCAATTTAATTGGGCAGAAATGAATCCAAATCCTGATGGTTCATATTATAGAATTAAAGTAAGAAGAATGGACGGTTGCAATCCTGGCGATGGAAATTATTATTCAGAAGCATATTCTAATATTGTATTTTGTAATAATAATGTAGGATTTGTAAACAATGCCATTGTTAGTCCACAAGTTTATCCAAACCCATTTAAAGACGAAATAAATATAGAGTTTTATCAAAATATTCCTGGAGAAGTTTCTTATTCAATAACAAATATGTTAGGACAAACTGTTGAAAGCTCTGACAAAATTTACTTCAATCAAGGAAATAATACCCTTAAATTTAATACTGAATTACAAAATGGAGTATATATTTTAAAATTGAATTTTAGAGAAGAAAGCCATAGTTTTAGAATAATTAAAAATTAAAGTGCGTTACAAAATAGAACTTTCATATAAGGGAACAAATTTTCATGGCTGGCAACGTCAACCTATTGCTACAACAGTTCAGCAAGTTTTAGAAGACGCTATAAATTTAATTTTTCGCGATAAAATAGAACTTGTAGGTTGTGGCAGAACTGATAGTGGTGTACATGCAAAATATTATGTAGCTCATTTTGATTCAGAAAAAAATTATACAGAACAAGCTGTCAAAAGATTAAATAAATTTTTGTCTTCAGACATCGCCATAAGTTCAATCAGCAAAGTAAATGATGATTTTCATGCTCGATTTTCAGCTAAAGAAAGGTCGTATATTTATCATATCACAGAAATAAAAAATCCTTTTAACACAGACTTTGCTTGGCATATAACAAAAAAACTTAATGTCGAATTAATGAATCAAGCCATACAAAAACTTTATAATTATACCGATTTTACAAGTTTTAGCAAATTGCACTCTGATGTAAAAACCAATAATTGCAAAATAATAAATGCAGAAGTTGAAAAAATAAATTCTGATATTTTTATAAAAATCACTGCTGATAGATTTTTAAGAGACATGGTAAGAGCAATTACTGGAACATTAGTTGATGTGGGAAAAGGGAAAATTTCAATTCTAGACTTTTGCAAAATTATTGAAGAAAAAAACCGATGCAAAGCTGGGCAATCTGTTCCTGCACACGGACTTTCTTTAGTTGATGTGAAATATTAAAAAATTTTATTTATGAATAAAACAATAAAAATAGCAGTTGATGGTCATTCTTCTTGCGGAAAAAGTACCTTAGCCAAAGATTTAGCAAAATATTTCGATTTTTTATATATCGACACTGGAGCAATGTACAGAGCTGTTACTTTATTTGCAATAAGAAAAGGTGTTTTTAAAAATGATAAAGAAAATTATGAATTATTGCTTAAAAATTTATCCGAAATAAATATAGAATTTAAACAAACTTCAAAAGATAAAACTGAAATTTATCTAAATGGCGAAAATGTAGAATACGAAATTCGCAATCTTGAAGTTTCTTCAAAAGTTAGTCCAATAGCAACTGTGCCAGAAGTAAGAACACTATTGGTTGATTTACAAAGAAAAATGTCTGAAAACAAATCTGTAGTTATGGACGGCAGAGATATTGGAACTGTAGTTTTTCCAAATGCAGAAGTAAAACTTTTTGTAACTGCTGATGTGGAAACTCGTGCCAAACGCAGATTTGATGAATTAAAACAAAAAAACATAGATGTTGATTATGAATCCATTTTTAAAAATATTACTGAACGCGATTTTATTGACCAAAACAGAGAAGTTTCGCCCTTAAAAATGGCTGAAGATGCAATATTAATAGACAATTCCAAGTTAACCATTAAACAACAATTAGACTTAGCTGTTAAAATAATCAAAGAAAAAATCTATGAAAATTGAGATTGATAAACATGCTGGATTTTGCTTTGGAGTAACTAGAGCTATTAAAGAAGCTGAAGAAAATTCAAGTCTTGGAATTGCTTGCCTCGGACAAATTGTGCATAACGCAAAAGAAGAAAAAAGACTAAATAAGCTAGGAATGAAGACTGTTACAAAAGAAGATTTTCCTTCACTAGCAGGCAAAACCATAATGATTCGCGCTCACGGCGAACCGCCAGAAACATATACAAAAGCAGAAAACTTAAATATTAAAATTATTGATGCTACTTGTCCTGTAGTTTTAAAATTACAACAACAAATCAAAGAAAAATATAATTTAGATAAAAACAGTATTATAGTAATTTATGGCAAAAAAGGACATGCTGAAGTAAATGGTTTAGTAGGACAAACAAATGGCGAAGCTATTGTTATTGGCTCAATAGAAGAAGCTAAAAATTTAGATGTTTCTAAAAACATTTATCTTTTTTCTCAAACCACATCTGATTATTTTAAATATCAAGAAATTTTAAATTTTTTAGAAAAAAAATCTAAAGTATTTCACGGCAATACTAAGCAATTTAAAGCATTCCAAACTATTTGCCCAAGTGTAAAAAACCGAATTCCTAAACTTAAAGATTTTTGCTTAAACCACGATATTATAATTTTTGTAAGCGATTCAAATAGCTCTAATGGCAAAATGCTTTTTGGTATATGTAAAGAAACAAACAAAAATAGTTTTTTTGTAACCTCAACTAATGACATTGATAAATCTTGGTTTGCAAACGTAAAAACTGTAGGAATTAGCGGTGCAACATCTACACCATTTTGGTTAATGGAAAATATTAAAACCAAGATTAGTTCGCTTTAATAAAAATTAATTCTTAAATTTGCATTATTCAAAATTTTAAAAATATGAAAAGAACAATAGCAATATTATCAATAGTGTTTTTACTTGCAAGTTGCGATGTGTTAACTGGAGTTTTAAACGAAACAGGTTCTGGTAGCACTACACCAAAACAACTCACACAAGCAGAAGTAGCAGAAGGGCTTAAAGAAGCTTTAAGTGTTGGAATAGGAAATGTTGTAAACGTGGTTTCAGCAACCAATGGCTTTTACAATAACGCTCAAATAAAAATTCATTTCCCAGAAGAAGCAATAAAAGTAAAAGAGTTTTGCATAGATGCTGGATTAAAAAATCAAGTTATTCAATTTGAAGAAAAGTTAAACCGTGCTGCCGAAGATGCTTCTAAAGGAGCAAAAGAAGTTTTTATAACATCAATCAAACAAATGACTATTACAGATGCTATATCAATTTTAAAAGGAAACGACCACGCAGCAACTGATTATTTGAAACGCACTACTTCAAAACAACTTTACGACAAATTTTATCCTGTTGTTACTGCATCAACAAGTAAAATAATGTTAGCAAAATACTGGACACCTTTAGTTACTAAATACAATGCAGCAATGACTATTACTGGTGGTCAACAAGTTGATACCGACTTAAATGCTTATGTAACAAACAAGGCTTTGGACGGATTATTTTTAATGGTAGCTAAAGAAGAAAAAAACATAAGAATCGACCCTATTGCAAGAGTTACAGATATTTTAACCAAAGTTTTTGGAAGCGATTTGAATCCTTATAATAAAAATAAATAACCAAAATTAATTTAAAATAAAAAAACTAAATTTATTATCAGCATTTTTGTTAATTGCAGTAATGTTAACTGCAAGTATTCCACCTAGAACACCTTTTGTCGTTTTGCGAGTTGATGGCACAGACTATAAAGCAGGTTCTGAAATTAAAGTTCGCCAAGGTGAAAGAATTATTGTAGAAGCAGTACTTATGGGCGGAAAACGTGATTATTGTTCAAACCCCAACACTTACGCAAATGTAGGAAGAAACACAGTAGTCTTATCACAAGGCGAAAACGGAATGTCGTTTCAAATAAATCAGGCGATTGGAAATTAACAGAAGAAAAAGCAAATTTTAGCTCAGGCCCAGAAGTGAAAATTAAATCATTAGGCTCTGGCAATATGCAAAGAAAAGTCGAGCTTGAATTTACAAGAGGCTATTATTCAAAAGTATTTTTAAAAGTAAATTCTACTACAAAATGGCATTATACAAGAAAAACACCTGGTGGCAAAACAGAAGATAATGAAACCAATACAGGCTCAGCTACTTTTTATTTTTTAGTAGAAACAACTGACAGCGAATGGTATTCTTCAAACAATATCAAAGCAACAGGTCAAGAAGATTTATCAGTTAGAAACAACTTAGACAGAATACAAAAATACTATGATGCTATTGAAAAGGCAATGTTAGAAAAAAATTGGAGCTCTGCCGAAACACAATGGGGTAACTTAAAAACCAGTTTAGGAGAACTTAAAACCAATATTGATAGAGCTAAACAAAAAAATGAAAATTACGAGTGTGAAATTACGCTTTATAATTTGCCGTCAACTTTATCAATGAAACATGTTGAAGACTTAAAAATAATGGCACAGTCGTGGAAAGATTGTTGGGAAATATGCTCTGAAAATGTTTTGACAATTAAAGATGACTTGCTAAGCAATAAAACAGTGTTTACAAATAATGTTATGAAGTCTATATTTAAAAACTACATTTCTTGGAGTGGACAATTACCAACTTCTGCCTCAAGCATTTTAACACTTTACGACCCTAAAGGTATTTTTACAGCACTCGATTTACCAAACAATATTATAGAATGGTACACAGATGCTCAAAACGATGCATCAATACTTAAAAATCAAGTAAATAATATGAAACTTCTAAATCAATTACATGATTTTTATAAAGCAAAAATGGATAACTCAATAAACGAAAGAAGAGCTTTACTAAATATTTTACAAGACTTAAAACCTGCGATAGAACTTCATAATAAAATGGGACAGTATATTTCTGGAGTTAGTAGTGTAAAACTTGTGAAGAAGTAAATATAGATTAGATATATTCAAAAACTATTTAAAAAACCAACTAATTTATTGTTAATTAGTTGGTTTTTTTATGCAATAAAATGCTTAGCATAAGACAAAAAACATCAATGTTATGACATAAAAACCAAAATAAATATCAACGCATTGATATAATAAGTCACAAAATGTATCAATGTGTTGACATTAATTTTAAAAAAAGTGTCAATTGAATGACATTAATTTGGTTTCACCTCACTTTTCTTTGTAAATCTTCAATTTGTCTTTTCTGATTATACAAATCTCTTTCCATTTCGCCGAGTTTTCTTTCAAGGTTTGAAATAGTTCGTTTTAATTCATCTATTTCTCTTTGTTGTTCTGTGTTTGTCCTTTGTGTTGCGCTTAAATTATCTGGTAAATTTCTGTAATCTCTTATTTCCATATCTGTTTTTTGAATATATCCTCTCGGGTCAATAAATAACAGATAATTTCCAGAAGAATAAGATACTCCTCCACTCATGCTTTCAATACGAGGATCTTTCAAAACTTGAGAAAAGACAATTGTCGCAAAAAACAAGAAAACTAATAATGTGTAAAATTTTTTCATGGGAATTTAATTTTTATTTAGAACTATATTTATTTCTCAACCCTACAACTCAGTTACTCCAAATTCTAATATTGCATAGGGTTTAAGAGTTGATACATTTTGCATTTTTTTATATGCTTTATTTATTATTTCTTTAGGTTCAATATAATCATCTCCTCGCTGAAAAGGACCATATGTGCTTACACCTATCCAGTCGATATAATCATCGCCAGGGTAATAATAAATTGGATTATTCCACCATTCTTCGGGGGCATCGTTTACATCAAAATGAAAAAACCATGTAATATTATCACAACCCTGCTGATTACATAAGTCGATAATGTGCCTGTAAGAATCTCTAAATATTTCTGGACCATCTGGATAGTTTGGATCGCCATATTCATCACATGTGCCGCCTCCATAATAATAGCCATTCCAAGAAAACCAAACACCATTTACTTCTGTTCCAAACTCAACTAATAAATTTGTACTACAATTTTTTGCTTCGTTTGCCCAAGCAATAATTGCAGCATCATATCTCCCATTTAAAATATCTTTCATTTTATATTTAGGATCTTCTTGATTTTGCTCAAAAACACTTCTAAACATAAGACGAATAAATGGCGTTTTTCCTTTTTCTAAAATAATGTCTATTGAATTTTTAGGAAATACTAAACTATCCATCCAATTATTTGAAAAATATGCCCAAGCAATTTCTTTTTCTACCAAGCTTTCAAAATCTTCAATTCGCTGACTTGTAACCTCATCTTCTGTTCCAGAAAAACAAGGAAATGAGGAATGATAAATTTTCCCCGATACTGGAACAAGTTTTTTATTTACAAATGAACAACTAGAAATAAAAATATCATCACTTACCAATTCTTTATAAGTTTTTAACGAACGCTTAGAAGAATTAATTTTAAAATAAGTGTTGTCAAAGTCTTCATGCCACCACGAAATTGCATAAATATTTGGATAATTGCCAGATTTTAATTCTGCAAAATAGTCTTTCAACCATTGTGACTTTGAATGACACAAATCATAGTTTTTCTCACAATTAGAAAAATAAACTACAATAAATAAAACAAATAAAACATATACAATCTTCTTCATAACTAGTTTTTGTTCATTGTTACTTCAATAAAATAAATAATATGGTGCATTTTGTCTCATATTTTTTCAATATATACCAAAAATACAAAATTTGGGACATATGAATAATTTTTGTTAAGTAAGATTTTGTTGAGATTTAGCATTATTGCTCAATTTTTATTATCTTGTCTATCCAACTATTAAATCGTGGTGATTTTGCTCTTATTTGTTCAATACCTATTGCTTCTGCAAAATAATGCCCGTATAAGACTTTATTATAACCTTTTATTATTCGTTTTAATCTATGGCTTGGAGAGGTTTCTTTATTGTTGTTTATCATTTCTGGATTGTCATAGTCGTCAAAAGTTTTCTTTAATTCAGCTTTTCCAACCAATTCTGATTCAGGGACTTGATTGTAAAAAAGTTGAATATTGTTAAAAAGTAAACCCTCAAATTCGTGCAGTTGCAAGTATGGTATATATCTATGTCTAACGTTGTCTAAAACATCATCTTTCATTGCTTTTTCTAAAAAATCCATTCTTGCATTTTTATCAACAATTCTTTCTCCCTCGTCCCATTTTGGAAAATTATATTTTTTTAACAATCCATAATAATCAATAAGAGTTGTAACAATCACATTAGATTCTAACAAATAAGTTTCTATTTCTTTTTTCAGTACAGACCAACGAACAATTCCTCCTATAGATTTTTTAATCAAAGGTGCTTGAATAAATATATCATGTTGTGCCAAATGAGGTGCTAAAACTTTTTGACAAAATTCTCGTTCCGTTTCTCCTTCACAAATAATTATTACTCGTTTCATAGCTTATAATTAAGTTGTCCGCCTGTAATAATGTTTCGTTTCCACAAATCGTCAATAGTATAGTCTTCAAGCCATTGTTTTAGATTGCTACTACTTAATCGTGCAAATACTGTTTGTCCATCTATTTGGTCAACTGTAATAATATCTTCGGGTAAAAAATGGCTAATTAAATCTGTTGATTGCGTTGCAACAATTACTTGGCAACCTCTATCTGATACAGATTTTATCATTCCTGCTAATTTGGCTATTGCAGAAGGGTGTAGTCCCAGTTCGGGCTCGTCAATTATAATAGTATCTGGTAAATTTGGTTGTAAAAATAAAACAGACAATGCAATAAAACGCAAAGTTCCGTCAGAAAGGTCGTTTGCTCCAAAAACTACATCACTATATTTATCTGTCCATTGTAATCTTATGATATTTTCTTTGCTTGGAGCAAAATAAAAGTCCGAAAAATAAGGAGCTATAGATTGAATATTTTTAACAATTCTGTTGTACACAATTTTATTAGTTTCATAAATATGGTACATAAATGCAGCCAAGTTCATACCATCTTCATAAAAATAATAGATGTCATTTTCGATATTGCTGTGTTTTGAAAATGGAGAATTTAAACTTGTGTCATGGAAATGGTACTTTCTAAACCCATTCAAATATTTAATTACACATGGAGCATTATGGTTATCCGAAATTTTTATTTGTGCTTCAAAACCTGGCTTACTAATACTTTGAGAGTCGCCTTTATAAATTAAATTTTCATTCAAAAAAACAAAACCATCTGTTCCTGATTGTATTTTTGCAGAATAACCACTTTGTCCATTATCAAACTCCATTTTGAATGAAATAGTGTCTGTATTCTTTTTTCCTTTGTGCAATATTTTGTTGTCCCCGCCTTTTAAAGCGACGTATTCATTAAGTTTTCTATTATATAGCCTGTTTAGGAAATCAAAAAATGATATAAAATTACTTTTTCCACTACCATTTGCACCAATCAATATGTTTATAGGGGCAAGATCAATTCTTGTATTTTTTATTGATTTATAACCACTTATTTCAATATAATCCATTTCTCTTTTTTGTTTATTGATACAAATTAATTTTCCAAAATCAATACAAAGATAAAGTTTTTTAATTTATTAAGTGGTTTTTATAAAAATTTGTGTTTAATTTTGAATTTACTTTTTGACTTTGAAACCTATCGCGGATTTATTGTTGTTGGCATTATTCAAGCACTCGGATTACAACCGAAGTCCGTAGGACGAGCTCAGCGAAGCTAAATCCGAGCGGGCAAAAACAAAAACATTACACTTTAATTCATTTTATTGCTTTTCTTTACTTTATTTTTCTGCCAATTCACTAATATTCTGGCAATATTTGTAGCATGACGATTAACAGAATTTAACAAACCTAACAATTCTAAATGGACTTCTGAACTACTTAAAGTTTGTTGATTTTGAGTGAACAATCTCTCATAATGACTTTTTTCAAGACTTTCGGCTAATTCTGCATATTGTTTATATTTATTTCGCACATGTTCAGCACGTTCTTTGTCAAACTCAGCAAACACTTCCATTGACCTGCTTATCTGTTTTAAGGCTTTTAAATGAATTGTTTCAAGTTCTGCTTTACCTTCTTCCGAAAAACTATAATCAGAAGCCAACCACTTTACAGCCTGATGTCTAAGATTTGTATTTACAATATCACCTATCATTTCCAACTCTTTGACAATATACATAATCTGAAAGGCTTCGTTAAGTTGCTGCTCATCAACACTTTGACTGCTGACAGTTACTAAATATTTATTAATGTTTTTTTGTAAAAAATCGGCTTCGTTTTCTAAAGCTTGCCATATTTTCAAAACATTCTCATTTCTTTCAATAAAAGGAAGTAAACAAAGCGAAACAAGCTCTTTAATTTTATCTCCCATTCTTAAAGCTTCTTTTTTTGCTAAACTCAAAGTAAGCGCTGACGAAACATTTACTGCCATATCTATATAATTGAGTTCAAATGGCGATTTTTCTTTTTTATCAGGCAAAATTTTCTTAATCAAATAAGCATAAACATTTATAAGAGGCAACATTACTATCGCCATTCCAATATTAAAAAATGTGTGTACATTTGCAATTTGATGTGGCACTGTTTCGGCAAAGTATTCATAATCACTCACATGCGACAATCGGCTTGGCGAAAATGATTTAGCCAAATTTGCAAGTTCGGGAATCCACCATACAAAAATTAAAACTGCTGAAAACTTAAATAAAATATTTGCAAGAGCTGCACGTTGAGCTTCTCGTCCTGCTTTAAGACTTGCAATTATAGGAATCAAAGTATTTCCCATATTTGAACCAAGAATTAAAGGAATGGCAGCTTCTATACTTAAAAAACCCTGTGTCGAAACAGTAATAATAATACCAATAAAAGCTATTGTTGAATTTAATGCCATTGTAAAAATAAAGCCTACAGCAATTCCTATAAAAGGATTTTCTAAGCCAATTAAAATTTCAACAAATTTTGTATAGTTTTTCAAAGGAGCCATTGTTTCTGAAATTACATACATTCCCATAAACAACAAGCCTAAACCTAAAATAGCTCGTCCAATATATTTGAATTTATTATTACGCGAAAACATAACAGTTCCAAATCCAATCGCGATTATAAAAAGGGCATAATCAGTAATGTTTAATGCAATAAGTTGAGTAGTAATAGTGGTTCCAACAGCCGCACCCAAAAGCATAGACAAACTTTGTACAAAACTAACTAAACCACTTTCAACAAAACCAATAGTAAGAACACTTGCAGCGGTATTACTTTGTACTAACAAAGCTAGCACAAAACCTGCAATAAAACCCGAAAAGCGATTTTTTATAAATTTACTGGTTAAGTTCCGCATCTTGTTTCCTGTTGCCGAAACCATTCCTTTTCCAAGAATATTCATTCCATAAAGGAAAATTGAAATTCCGCCTAATAGTCCTGCTATTAAAAAGAATATCCACGATTTATCTCTTGCATTTACAGTATATACAAGGCAATCAACATCTAAATCATTAGCAGAACTTGCCATAATGGTATATTCGCCTTCTTGGTCGCCAATTTGCAAATATGTTGAAGCAATACCGTTTTCGTCTGTCTTAACTTTTTTATCAGTTAACTGAAAACCTTTAGAAAATTGTGGATATGAAATTATCGAAAAACTAATTTCGTAATTTTGAATAGGATTTTTATTTTCGTCTAAAACTAAAACTCGAATTGGATTAGCTGTAGTTTTTCCTAAGGTTTGTGTCTGATTATCACCAGAATAGGCAAAAACCTCGGGGTTTTGAGGTTTTATTAGAATTTGTGAAAAGCCTACAAAACTTAACAGTATAAAAAAACTAAATATTAATCCTTTTTTCAAAACCAAAAACTTTAATAATTACAAAAATATAAATAATTTTTATTTCTATACATTTTATAAAATTGCAATCATACAGTTTTTTTATAACTTTGTCGTTTGATTTTTTATGAAACTTTCGGTTGTAATAGTAAATTATAATGTGAAATACTTCTTAGAGCAGTGTTTAAATTCTGTATTTGAATCGGCTAAACATTGCGAAACCGAAGTTTTTGTTGTGGATAATAATTCTGTTGACGGCTCATGTGCAATGGTAAAATCTAAATTTCCACAGGTAAAATTAATCGAAAACAAAACAAATTACGGCTTTTCATACGCTAATAATCAGGCAATTAAACAATCTAAAGGAGAATATGTTTTATTATTAAATCCTGATACTGTTATTGAAGAAAAAACTTTAAAAACAGTTTGCGATTTTATGGATTCTCACCCTGATGCTGGTGGTTTAGGCGTAAAAATGATTGATGGAAAAGGTCGTTTTTTACCCGAATCAAAAAGAGGCTTGCCAACACCTAAAGTTGCTTTCTATAAAATTTTTGGATTATCTAAATTATTTAAAAAATCTGCAAAATTTGGTCAATATCACCTTTCTTATTTAGATAAAGATAAAACTCACGAAGTTGATGTTCTTTCTGGTGCTTTTATGTTGCTAAGAAAAGAAGCCTTAGATAAAGTTGGACTTTTAGACGAAGCATTTTTTATGTATGGCGAAGATATTGATTTATCTTACAGAATAACTTTAGGCGGATATAAAAACTATTACCTTCCTGAAACTACAATTATTCACTACAAAGGCGAAAGTACAAAAAAAGGTAGCGTAAATTATGTGTTGGTTTTTTATAACGCAATGATAATTTTTGCAAAAAAACACTTTTCCCAAAAAAATGCAGGCTTTTTTATAGCTTTAATAAAAATAGCAATTTACCTTAGAGCTGCTCTTGCCATTTTCCATAGATTTTTGCAAAATATTATTACGCCTCTAATAGATTTAATAATAATTTTAGCAGGATTTTTAATCATCACTCCTATTTGGTCAGAATTTCAGTTTGGAGTAAGAGACGCTTACCCTCAAAATATTTTTATGTGGGGATTACTCTCTTATTTAACTATTTGGATAATTTCTTTAGTTTTTTTAGGAGGCTACGACAAACCTGCCAAATTAAAAAATGTTTATAAAGGAATAATAGTTGGCTCACTCTTTATTTTAGTGGTTTACTCACTTTTGCCAGCCAATTTGCGTTTTTCGCGAGCAATAATTTTACTTAGCACAGCCTGGGCACTTATTTTAATTCCTCTTGTTAGGCTTTTGCTACATTACACAGGATTAAATTGTTTTAAAATAAATTTACCCGGAAAAAAGAAAGTTGCTATTGTTGGTAGCGAAACCGAAGCCAAAGATTTGGTGAAATTAATTAAAAATACAAATCCTAAATTTGTAATTTCTTCTTTTGTAAGTCCAAGTAAAGATGAAAACAGCGAATTTTTTTCTGGAAATTTAGAACAACTCAACGAGATTGTAAAAATTGACAAAATTGATGAAATAATATTCTGTGCTAAGAACTTGCAGGCTCAACAAATTATTAGGACTATGCTTAAACTCGATAATCCACGTTTAGATTATAAAATTGCAAGTCCTGATGGTTTTTCAGTAATTGGAAGCAATTCGACAAACACCACTGGCGAACTTTACAATATTGATATAAATAGCATTATTAAACCCGAAAATTTAAGAAACAAAAGATTATTGGATTTTTGTATTTCATTTTTAATGATTTTGTTTTATCCAATACTTGTTTTATTTATGAAACAACCTAAACAAAAATTGAAAAATCTATTTTCTATATTGCTTGGCAACAAAACTTTTGTTTCATATTACGAAGGCGAAGGTGTTGATACCAGTATGCTTCCAAAAATAAAAAAAGGAATATATACTCCTTTAGAAAATTTTAAAAAGGCAGAATTAAATCCGGAATTAGCACAAAGAATAAATTTGATGTACGCAAAAGATTACCGCGTAACACAAGATATGAATATTATTGTAAAATCATGGCGAAAATAAATTCACAACTTAGCAATGATAATATTTTACTTCGTAAGCCCGAACCCGAAGATTTAGATTTTCTTTACTCATTAGAAAACGATACAAATATTTGGTGGGTAAGTGATACACGCTCGCCTTTTTCGCGTTGGCAAATAAAGCAACATATTGAAAATTCTGTCTATGATATTTACACAAATAAAGAATTAAGACTAATTATCACCGACAAACACAACGGAAAAGCATTAGGTGTTATCGACCTTTTTCAATACGAACCCGCACATCAAAGAGCTGGAGTTGGAATTGTAATTTTACAAGAATATCGTAATCAAAAAATTGCAGAACAAAGCTTGGAAATTATTATTGAGTATTGCTTCAACATCATTAATTTAAACCAGATATGGTGCTGCATTGATGCAAAAAACTTAATTAGCATTAAACTTTTTAAAAAATTTGGATTTGTAAAAACCGGCGAACTTAAAGAATGGAAAAAAATTGGGGAAAATAAGTTTGAAGATGTGTATCTATATCAGTTAAAAGCGATGCACTGAACGTAGTTGAAGTGTTAAAAGTTAAAAGCGATGCACTGAACGTAGTTGAAGTGTTAAAAGTGGCTAACGCGTCTAAAAATAATTGAATAATTGATAATTGATAATTGAATAATTAAGAATTTAGAATTATTTTAGTTAAATGGTTTGTGTGTTCTACGGACAAAAATCTCTAACAAAAAAATAACGTGTCGAAAAAACTGAAAATCTTCGACATGAAAAAATAACGTGTCGAAAAAAATGGAAATCTTCGACATGAAACAACAATTCAGTTGAAAGTTAAAAGCGATGCACTGAACGTAGTTGAAGTGTTAAAAGTTGAAAGAGTTTTTAGTGTTGAGTTTTTAGTTTTTGAACTTTACGAACTTTTAACTCAAATTTCTTTAATAAGATTTTCAAAACCTTTAACTTCCTTAAAAAAACTTGGAGTTTTTCCCGAACGACATTCGCCCATAATAAAAGCAATGCCGTTAGTAACTAAATAAAAAGGTGCATTAATTTCGTAATTATATGTCCAAATTTGGTCAAAAACTTTTTGTTCTAATTTTACATAAGGAGATTTGCACTCAATAATCATCAGCGGAGAAAACTGTCTATCATAAACTAAAGCATCAAAACGATAATTGCGTCCTGCTAAAGACAATGATTTTTCAATGGCTATTAAATTTGCAGGAAAACCAAACTCTTCAATTAAAAAACGAATTAAATTTTGCCTAACCCATTCTTCTGGAGTACAAACCAACCATTTTTTCCTAAGCTCATCAAAAATATTGAGTTTTCCGTCTTCTTCTTTTAAACGAAAATCATAAGTCTTATACGATAGCACGGGAAATTTTGTAGTCATTACTTCTTCTTTTTCATTAAAAAATCTATACAAGCAGTTTCGTCTGATGCGTGTTCTGTCCACACATAAACAACATTTTCTTCAATTCTATAGTAATTAATATTTTTGGGACTATTAGATTTTATATTTTCAAATTTCCATAAATTATCATCTGGTTTTTGAAGAGAAAATTTCATCAATTCTCTATCATACTCACAATTTACAAACATTTCATACACAGTAGCAGAGCCTAAGTTGTAAATTCTCATATTATCAAAAACAAGAGTATCATTTCCAAACAATCTATATGTTCTTCCTATTAATTCTGAATTGTCAGACAATTTCCATTCTTCATACGAAACACCTGTAGGAGATTCAATTTCCCAAGTTCCTGCAAGCCAATGTGGAAAATCTATTACTTCTTGCGAAAAACTCACATAAGAAATATTAAGAAAAAAAATTATCGCAAAAAATCTAAACATAAAAACATAAGTTTATAATGGTTTTTCAAAATTACTAAATTATTAAAAATTACTTCACAAAATTCTATAAAAAACTAACTTTTTATCTTTATTAAAAATAAATTTTGTATCTTTACACTAAATTAAATAATTTTTAACTAAAACCATTTAATTATGAAACGATTATTTTATCTTGCATTATTTGTAATTGCAACAATGCTTTTTTCTTGTAAAGACTCATCACAAACACTTGTTGGTAAATGGAATATTGTTGATATTCATCAAGAAGCACAAGACAGTTTAACTGACTTAACTATTCCCACAGTTATTTTTGGTATGCAAACTACAGGAGTTAGTTATGTAGAATTTACAAAAGACAATGAATATCATGTGTTTGACAAAGAAAATCAAATAATTGAAACTCAAAAATATTCTATAGATAAAAATAAATTGAGTATTCAAGGAAAAGATGGAAAAGTTGATGTTGTGCGTCAGTGTAAAAAGACAGCCCACCCACAAATGGCACATTTGGTTTTTGACGACACACGAGCCAACGCTCAAAAAACCAAAAGAGCCATTTTTTACAACGCTCAACAACCAATTGAAAATAATTTATTACTTTTGACCAAAATTAGACAAGTACAAAATAAGACAATGACACTTGGGCAAAAAATAAGAGAACTAAGGGAGCAAGCTGGACTCAAGCAAAGAGAATTAGCTTATCAACTCGGTATTGGAGAAGGCTTTCTAAGTAAAGTCGAGAATGACCAGAAACCCTTAAAAAGAGAAGATTTAACTAAGTTAAATGAACTTTTTAAAACACCAATTGAAGAATTGGAATCATTGTGGCTAGCTAACAAAGTTTATTCTATTGTTCGAGACGAAGAAACCGCATTATCAGCATTAAAAGTTGCTGAAGAACAAATAACTTACAACACTTTAAAGAATGGAAAATAAAATAATTGATACAATGCCGACAGAAATTTTAGTTGTTGAAGAACCTCAAATCAACATTTACGGAGAAATTGAACCAGACGTCCTAGAAAAAAGTGTTTGGGATAAATCAGTAAAAGTTGAGGAGAATGGCTACTATTGGAAAAAAGACCCCGTTTTTACCAAAGGTGGAGAAATTCCAAATGACAAACCAATAATTGTAGAATTGTTTTGCGGGTGCGGAGGAACTTCAATGGGATTTGAAATGGCTGGTTTTGAAATTGTTTTAGGTTGTGATATACACGCCCCATCTATTCAAACATTTAAAGCAAATCATCCAAATTGCTCTACAATTTTAGGTGATGTAAAAAAAGTTGACCCAAATACCATTAAAGAACTTCTAAATGGAAGGCAATTAGATGTAATAATCGCTGGTGTACCTTGTCAAGGTTTTTCCCTGAATAACAGAAAGAGACATCAAGAAGATGATAGAAATTTGATGTATAAGGAATTTGTTAAATTTATAGAAGTCCTTCAGCCTAAAGTGGTAGTATTAGAGAATGTTTCAGGTATGAAAAGTACAGGCAATTTTGTAGAAGAAATTGAAAAAGACTTATCAAGAGCAGGTAAAATGAAAGTCAAAAGTAAACTTCTATATGCTCCTGATTATGGCGTTCCTCAAAAAAGAAGCAGATTAATTTTTGTTGGAGTAAGAGGCGAAGAATTTGATTTTAATAATATTGAGAAAACCCACGGACCAGAAACAGGCAAGCCTTATGTGACGATCAAAGATGCTATTGGTGATTTACCTTCATTAAATCCTAAAGAGACAAAGAAAAAATACAAGTCAGAGCCTTTTTCAGAATACCAAAAATTAATGAGGATGAATACAAATGAAACTGTTCAATGTCATACTGCACCTAATCATCCTAAAGACACAATTGAGAAAATTAAAAACACGAAACCTGGAGAGCCAATGTATCCAAAGTTCAAACAGAGAATAAGGTTAGCTTGGGATATTTTGAGTCCAACACAAGTTTCTGGAGGAATAAGACCACAATTTCAATTTGGTCATCCAGAAGATTCTAGAGGCTTGACGATAAGAGAAAGATGTAGAATTCAAAGTTTTCCAGATGATTTTATTGTAAAAGGAGGAATTGTTCAAGGTAGAGTTCAGACAGGAAATGCTGTACCTCCTTTATTAGCGAAAGCTGTAGCACTTGCAATTAAAAAGTACTTATAATGAATTATAGAATTTGGTATAGTACTGAGCCGTTTGCCGATTTTGTTATTGACAATACAGAACTCAGAAATAAAACATACGTCAAGAAAAAAATGTATGAAAGCGATGCAAACAATGCAAAAAACTTTCATACAATGCCTGATCATATAAAGAAAATTCTCTACTTAGACGCCCCCGATTTAATTGTAGAAATTGACCAAGAACCAATATTCTCTGTAGAAGTTTCAACAGAGGCAGGAACAGGTCATAATGCATTTCAAAGATTTGCTAGACTAGCAGCATCAGTCGAAAATAATGTTCCAGCTTTCTACATTTATCCTGAAGCTGCAATTATTACACGTCAAGATACACCACCAAAATGGGATAAAATAAACCCATTAGTTTTTAAAGCTTTGGATGATGTAATGTCTATTTACAATATCCCTGCACTTCTGTATTATTATCCAAGTGATTATAGAACTCACCCAGATGCTTCTACCTCTACAAATCAATTAAGTAAAGGAATTTTACACGACCCAAACAGGAATTATTCAGGCAGCCCATTAGGAACTGATACCGAGATGTTAAATATGTTCAACGCAATGAACGAAATAATTGCGGTATTTGAAAGACACGGAATAGTTAAAGGTAGAGAAAAACTCCTTAGCAATAGAACAGTAATTGCAAGAAGGACTTATATGAATCAGGAATTTACGAATAAAGGAGGTCATTTAAATATGTCTCCCTTATCCGCAACAATTAAAATTCCTACTCACTACTTGTTAAACTACCTTTCTCAATTTGAAAACGCCAATTACTCAATTGGTGAATTATTAAGAAGTCGTGATGAAACTATCATTTACAAAGTAAATGCAGCTTTTAGAGGTGACCCTTACCCAGGTGCCTTAGCCGCAATTGACTACTTACTTTGTAGAGAAGGAAAGTCATTTGAAGAAAGACGATTTAATCTTGTTCTTGCTTGGTCTGATATTAATATTGATGATGCGAATCAAACAATTGAACTTCCCGGAACTAAGGGAAAAGTAGATGATTTTGTAAAAGCAGTTCAAGCTAGCGAAAACAAAAACATTCTTTCAAAAGATTATGCTGACATAGCTAATCACGAAATTCCAAGATATTATATGCAAGTTCGATATGGTTCAACCTATTCGAAAGTTAAACATATCCGTGTGTTCTCATATTTTGCAGATGCAATTTTGTTTCCAGACGGTGCTTTATGGAGAGACGCCTAACTATGAGAGAAGAAAGAGTTACAATTAACATATTGAATTGGCTGGAATGTAATGGCTGGAAAATTGTTTGCTATGACTTTCCACAAAGCGGCACAGGGGTTTTACTACACCCAAATTCAGATGAAAGTAGGACTACAAAGAACAAAGGCGGCATAATTCCTGATATTTTGGCAACTAGAAATTCTGTTGCTTTATTCTTTGAAAACAAAGACAGATTTGTGCTGTCTGACTTTGAAAAATTAAAGGAAATAAAAACCATTGGTAACTTCTCAAATTCTTTGAATACAATATTATCAGATTTTAATGTAACATCAATTTACTTCGGTGTTGGAATACCAGCAATCGAGAAACATATTAAAAAATCGCTGGAAAATATTGACGGTATAGACTTTTTAATAAGCACCCTTGAAAACGGAGAAGTACAAATAAACTTTGACAAAAATGAAATCCTACCCTAACAGCCACACACATTGCCAAGTCGCACCAGCCGACCCACAAGCCAAAACTTGGCAAAGAGTGTGTCTGTTCCAACGCACAACAGACAGACAATCAGGAAGAAAGAAGAACACCGAACGCACAACAGCGGTTTTGTGTAATGGCGGGTGCAGTGGTATATTGAAGGTCAGTTTTTCATATCAAGTTTTGTGGTGGGTTGACAGTTTAGTGCTTCAAAATCCGCCACTACGCAAAGCCGCGAACCGTCAGACTGTCTAAAAACCCTATCCCCCCAATTTTATTAACATGCTGATTGTTAATAACTTATTTGTTTTTTTATTTACATAATTAACTAACTATCAGCACTTTCCTAACCAAATTTTTTAATCTGAAAAACCTAAGTCATAAAAAAACAATAAAAACCACCAATATCCAATTTAATAATCTGTAAAACGGCATAACGGCATATATTATTTGTTAATA
>DHVB01000041.1 GCA_002412425.1 Bacteroidales bacterium UBA5219
TCAACTTTTCTTAGGACGCGACAGCCTCTTTTAACTTTTAACTTTCAACTGAGTATGCGTCAGCCCTTTCAACTTTTAACACTTCAACTACGTTCAGTGCATCGCTTTTAACTTTTAACTGATTAGATCTATCCCTTGTTCTATCTGCTCAGTAACCTTTCCATCTTCGAACAAAAACACTCTGCCTGGATATTTTTTCAAAAATGCATGATTGTGGGTAACCATAATAACAGATTTTCCTTGTTTTGGAAGTTCGTGTAAAATTTTCATAAGAGAATCAGCACTCTCGGGGTCGAGATTTCCTGTAGGTTCGTCAGCAAAAATCAATGGTGGATTGTTTAATAAAGCTCTTGCTATGCTAATAGATTGTTTTTCTCCACCCGAAAGTTTTGTAGGCATTGAAATTTTCTTATCCAACATTCCAACGCTTTCAAGAACTTCGTTTATTCGAGTATCAATATCAATTTTTGATTTCCAATTAGTTGCTTTCAGAACAAATTCTAAATTTTTAAACACATTCCTATCTGCCATTAATTCAAAATCCTGAAAAACCATTCCAATTTTTCGTCTCAACATAGGAATATGTTTATTTTTAATTTTATTCAAATTATAACCTGCAACTTTTGCTTCGCCTTCTTTAATATCAAGTTCTGCATATAAAACTTTTAGCAAGCTTGATTTACCACTACCAACTTTTCCAATAAAATAAACAAACTCGCCAAGGTCAATTTCAATATTTACATTTTCTAAAATCAGATTTTCATCTTGATAAACATTCAAATTTTCGGTCTTAATCAAATATGTACTGTCTTCCATAATTTTGAACAATAAAATTTATTACAAATAGGTTATAAAATATAAACAACAAAATTAAAAATTTTATTATCACAAATCAAACACTAACGATATAGTAATAAACAAGATTATGTTAATTAATATTTCAGATTGTAAAAACTACTAACGATAAGTTTTGTAATTTTGAATATTTATAAATTTTGAAAAAAGTATAAACATGAAAATCAGATTTATTTCAACAGCTTTAGTCGTGTTAATAAGCTTTTCAATACAAGCTCAAACTACTCAAGCCTACAATGAAATGGAAACCAAATGGACTTCTGCAATTAATTTATATAAAAAAGGAATGTATGTACCTGCTCAAAAATTATTTTCAGAAATATTACTTCATGATGGTCAAGAATACGCATCTTATAAAGACGAAGCAGCTTTTTATTATGCTCTTTCTTCTATGAATTTACTTAATAATGATGCAGAATTTCAAATAACAAATTTTATTGAAAATCACCCCGAAAGCAGAAATAGCAATAATGCAAGTTTTCAAATGGCAAACTTTAAATTTAGAAATAAAGATTATAAAAATGCCATTAAATGGTACGAAAAAACAGATAGATTATTGCTACAAGCCGATGAAAAATCAGAATATTTTTTTAAACTTGGTTATAGTCATTTTGCAAGAAAAGATTTTGATAGAGCAGCTAAAGCATTTTACGAATCAAAAGATGCAAATAATATTTATGGACCAATGTCATTATATTTTTATTCACACCTAAAATATATAAACGAACAATATCAAACAGCTTTATTGGGATTTTTAGAATTAGAAAAAAGTCCTTCTTATGCTTCTATCACTCCTTTTTACATTATTCACATTTATTATTTACAAGAAAAATATGATGAATTAATTGAATATGCTCCAAAAATTTTAGAAAAAGAATCTGGCGGTAGAGCAGCTGAAATAAATAAACTTTTAGGTTCGGCTTACTATAGAAAAGGAAGATACTCGGAAGCAATTCCACATTTGAATAATTATGTAAATTCAACAAGTTCAGCAAACGACTATGACTATTATGAATTAGGTTTTGCTTACTACAACACCAAACAATACGATAAAGCAGCTAATTCTTTTAGCAAAATTGCAAATATGAAAGACACTTTAAGTCAAAACGCTGCTTACCACATGGGCGATTGTAATATAAAACTAGATAAAAAAATTGAAGCTCTACGTTCTTTCGAGCTTGCTTCAAAATATAATTACAATCCAAAAATTAAAGGAGATGCTCTTTTCAATTTTGCACAATTAAGTTTCGAACTTTCTATGTCGCCTTTTAACGAAGCAATTAATGCTTTTACTTTATATATTAAAGAATATCCAAATTCGCCACGTACAGATTTAGCATACGACTATTTAATTGACGCATTTTTAAGCACTAAAAATTATCAAGCATCTATTGCGACTATTGAAAAAATGCAAAACCGCAATACAAAAATTGATGCTGCATATCAAAGACTAACATATTTTAGAGGTTTGGAATATTTCACTCAATTAAAATATAATGAAGCAATAACAATGTTTGACAAGTCTTTAGATTACAAAATTTATGATAAAACCATTGATGCTTTGGCACATTATTGGAAAGCCGAAGCTAATTATAGACTTGGAAATGTTGAAGATGCAATTACTATGTTTAAAGATTTTGTAAACACTACAGGCTCTGTTGGTCTTGATGAATATTCAAAAGCACATTATAATTTGGGTTATGCTTATTTTAACAAAAAAGAATATGTAGTTGCTAATTCTTGGTTTCGTAAATTTGAACTTCAACCAGGATATGCTAACAGCGATATTTTAAATGATGTTTTAAATCGTATTGGCGACTGCTATTATATTGAAAAAGAATATACTCCAGCAGCTGAATATTATAAAAAAGCTATTGATATTGGAAAAATTTCGCCAGACTACACTTTATATCAAATGGCATTGTCTTATGGTGGATTAAAAAAACCTAACGAAAAAATATGGTCACTAAGAAGACTAATACAAAACTATCCTGAATCTGAATATTTGAGCAATGCTAATTTTGAAATTGGACGTACATTTCATACCACTTTAAACAATCCCGATTCTGCAAAATTTTATTACAATAGACATATTGAAAAGTTTCCAAATTCGTCAATGCGAAAAGCTTCTTTATCTAGTTTAGGTGCAATATATTTCAACGAAAGGAATTATCCAAAAGCATTAGAACTTTACAAACAAGTAATTGCCGAATATCCAAATACCGAAGAAGCTAAAAATGCTGCCGACATGATTAAAGCTGTTTATATAGAACAAGATAACCCTGACGGCTTTGTTGATTGGGCAAATGCAAGCGGAACAAACATCAGCGAAGATGAGCAAGATGAAATTATGTGGCAAATTGCTAAGAAAAATTATGTTGATAAAAAATATAACGAAGCACTAAGCTCATTAACGAATTATTTAAAATCTTTCCCTAAAGGTAAATTTTACATAGAAGCAAATTATTATAAAGCAGAATTACATTTTTATTTCGAAGAAAAAGATTTAGCTTTAGAAAACTATAGAGTTGTTGCAAATGCTCCAAGAGGTGCATTTACTGAAGAAAGTACAATTAAAGCATCAAGCATTTTGTTTGACAAAGAAGCATGGGAAGAGGCATACAGTCTTTACGATAAACTCTACTCTTTATCCGAAAATAAGTCAACAACATTATTGGCTTCTATAGGAAAACTCAGATGTGCATACAACTTAAACAATTGGGACAACACTATAGCAGCAGCAATGCAAATCATTGATAATGAAAGGTCTAACGATGAAGAAAAAAGAGAATCACACTTTAAAATGGCTAAAGCATATTACAATAAAGACAATTTAATAAGAGCTTTGAACTTATTTGAGAACATAGCTACCGAAACAAAATCTGCCGAAGGTGCTGAATCAAAGTACAGAGTAATAAAAATTCATTACAAAATGCAAAGAGACAGCATTGCCGAAGAGTTGGCTTATGAGTTTGCACAATCAAATTCGCCACATGCTTATTGGGTAGCAAAAACTTTAATATGTTTAGCTGATATTTATTATGATAGAGAAGATTTTTTCTCTGCAAAACATACTTTACAATCTTTGCTTAACAACTATCCTATCGAAACTGATGGCATAAAAGACGAAACTAGCCAAAAATTAGCAAATATTATTGACGAAGAACAGGGAAAACGTTCTAGCGAAGATTTGTTAAATTTAAAAATAAACTTATCTGGCGAAGAAGAAAACGATAATACACAAAGCTCAGATAATAATAGTGATAATGAGAATAAAGAAAGCGAAATAAGTTTACCAGAACCTGCTAAAATAGAATAATTAACATGAAAATTTTGAACATGAAAACAACAAGTATTTTAATTATAGCCATTTTATTTTTAGGTTTAAATCTAAAGGCACAACAAGATGAAAAACCAGGAAATTTGGAAGAAACAGGAATTATTATTTACACAGAATTTGCTCCTGTCTTAAAAGATGCAAACAGAATGCAATTTCTTCCTACAATAGTTGATACTGTTGAAGTTAATCCTCATTTCGAATACAAGATTGAGCCTGTTTTATTTAAAACTAGCTTTAAACCAACACCAATTACAGCTGCAAGCTTTAGTGGCGAACCTCTAAAACCACTTTATAATGGACTTATTAAATTAGGAATGGGAAATTATTTGTCGCCACTTGCAGAAGTTTATTACAATACAACAAGACAAAGAAATTATTCTGCAGGAGCTTTTGTAAAACATCATTCAGCATTTGGAAAAGTAAAAAATTCTGCCGACCAAAAAATATTTTCAGGATTTAATAATAATTTAGTTAATGCTTTTGCAAAAAGATTTTTCTATAGATCAACCTTAGGAGCTGATATTAGTTTTAAATCAAACCAAGCATATTTTTACGGCTACGACCCAAATATTATTGTACCAACTGATTTTGTTAAGCCACGCGACAGAGAAGAAATGGAAATGCAAAGATATAATAAGCTCAGAGCAAATATAAATTTAGAATCAAACAACAGTTCTGAGAGAAGAATGAACTTTAAATCAAATTTGGCTTACCAATATTTCTTTACTCAGTCAAAAAACACACAACATAAAATAGATTTTGAAGCCGACTTAAATAAATTAGTTAAGAAAAATAGATTTGGTATGGATTTAGGTTTTGTATTCAACAATGACCAAATACAAGATAGTGCTGTTTTCAATTTTAAGGAAACATTTCTTGATTTAAACCCATATTTCAAACATTATTCAAATAATTGGCAAATTTGTTTAGGTGTAAACACTACTGGTGAATTAAGCAAACAGCCAGTAGCTTATCATATTTATCCAAATGTTCAGTTTCAACATAATATTAGCAACACAATTATTCCTTATGCAAGTTTTACAGGATATGTTCAAAATAATACTGTGGAATTTTTATCAGACATAAATCCTTTTATCAATAATTTCCATACTAATAAAATAACAAATTATGCACAAGTTATTGATGTTGGTTTAAAAGGAAATATTAGCAGAAAAGTATTTTTCCATTTGAATGCTAATTATTCTAAAATTGATGATATGGGATTTTTTGTAAACGATACTACAACTATGCTTGAAAATAAATTTGTTTTAATTTATACAAACGTTGAAAGATTTACAGGTTATGGCGAAATTGCTTTAAACGATTTATTCGACAAACTTAGCATTAATCTAAAAGGACATTATTATCATTATTCTTACATTAAAAATAGAGAAAAACCATGGCATATGCCAACAGTTGATGTTAGATTAAACACAAATTATAAATTCGATAATAAATTAAATTTTGGACTTAATGCTGATTTTATTGGTGCTAGATATGCAAAAGAATACGATGCAGACCTTAATATTGTTGAGAAAAAACTAAAACCTATTGTTGACGTTAGTTTATATGGTGAATATAGTTTTGCTTCAAATTTCCAAGCTTTCTTAAACTTAAACAACATAACAGGACAAAAACAATATGTTTGGAATAATTATATGTCTCATGGCTTTAATTTTATGCTAGGATTAAAATATTTATTCTAAACAAAATTTAACGAAAATTAAATAATTTCTATCAATTTTCTAACTTGCAAATAATAGTGAAAAAACTATTAACAATTTTACGCAACTAACTAATACACACCTGCTTACAAAGCTCTAAATTGTTAATAACTATAAGAAATTTATAAGCCAAAAAATTTAGAAATATCCATAAAATTTCTTACCTTTGTATGCTTTTAAAAAAAGACATAAAAATATTTAGATATGGACGAAAATAAAGAGATTTTAGAAAAAAACGGAGGCAATGACACTTCGTCTCACACAAATGGAAAAAATGGAAATGGAAATTACTCTGCTGACAGTATTCAAGTTTTAGAAGGACTAGAAGCAGTTCGTAAAAGACCCGCCATGTATATTGGCGATATTAGCACTAAAGGTTTGCATCATTTAGTTTATGAGGTTGTTGACAACTCTATAGACGAAGCCTTAGCAGGTTATTGCGATAAAATTAAAGTTACTATAAACGAAGATAACTCAATAAAAGTTGAAGATAATGGACGTGGAATACCTGTTGATTTACACGAAAAAGAAGGCAAATCTGCTCTTGAAGTTGTTATGACAGTTCTACATGCCGGTGGAAAATTCGACAAAGATTCTTACAAAGTTTCGGGTGGATTGCACGGTGTTGGGGTTTCTTGCGTCAATGCCCTTTCATCAAAGCTAACTGCAACAGTTAAAAGAGATGGCAAAATTTATTTCCAAGAATATTCTATAGGAAAACCATTACACGATGTGAAAGTAATTGGAGAAACTGAAGAAACAGGTACTTGCGTAGAATTTTGGCCCGACAACTCAATTTTCATAACTACAGAATACCAAGTTGATATTTTATCTTCTCGACTAAGAGAATTAGCTTTCCTAAACAAAGGTATAAGACTTATTTTAGAAGATAAAAGACAAGTTGATGAAAATGGAATAGCCAAATCCAAAGAATTTTATTCTGAACATGGCTTAAAAGAATTTGTCGAATACTTAGACCAAGGACGTGAAAAACTTACAGAAAATATTATTCATATTTCAACCGAAAAAAATGATGTACCTGTAGAAATAGCCATGCAATACAATACTTCGTTTACAGAAAACATTCATAGTTATGTAAACAACATCAATACTATTGAAGGTGGTACTCATCTCACAGGTTTCAGACGTGGTTTAACACGAACTTTAAAATCATACGCCGAAGAAAGCGGATTATTATCTAAAGTAAAATTTGAAATAAATGGAGATGACTTTAGAGAAGGTTTAACCTGTGTTATTTCTGTAAAAGTTCAAGAACCACAATTTGAAGGACAAACCAAAACAAAACTTGGTAACTCTGAAGTTAGTATTTCTGTTGACCAAGCTGTTAGTAGCTTATTGAAAAACTATCTTGAAGAAAACCCAAAAGATGCAAAAGCTATAGTTGACAAGGTTATTTTAGCTGCTACTGCTCGTCATGCTGCACGTAAAGCTAGAGAATTAGTTCAACGTAAAAATGTATTAGGAGGTGCTGGACTTCCAGGTAAATTAGCCGATTGTTCTGATAGAAATCCCGAAAATTGCGAGCTTTACCTTGTGGAAGGGGACTCGGCAGGTGGAACAGCAAAACAAGGAAGAGATAGAAATTTCCAAGCTATATTACCACTAAGAGGAAAAATTTTGAACGTAGAAAAAGCAATGCCTCACAAAGTTTTTGATAGCGACGAGATTAAAAATATATTCACTGCGCTTGGAGTAACAATTGGAACTGAAGAAGACAGTAAAGCTGCTAACTTAGAAAAATTGCGTTATCATAAAATTATAATTATGACGGATGCCGACGTGGACGGTTCTCACATTGCAACTTTAATTATGACTTTCTTCTTTAGATATATGAAACCACTAATAGAAGGAGGATATTTATATATTGCTACACCACCACTCTACTTAATTAAAAAAGGAAAAACTGAACAATATGCTTGGTCTGAAAATGAAAGATTAGATATTATTGAAACTCTAGGACAAGGCAAAGAAACAGGTTTACATATACAACGCTACAAAGGTCTTGGAGAAATGAACGCCGAACAGCTCTGGGATACTACAATGAACCCAGAAACTAGAACTTTAAGACAAGTAACTATAGAAAATGCTGGAGAAGCAGACCATATTTTTGCTATGCTAATGGGCGACGAAGTTGCTCCTAGAAGAGAGTTTATTGAAACTCATGCTACTTATGCAAAAATTGACGCGTAACGGTATTTTATAAGTATCCAACTGCTTCGTTACTTTCGATATTCAAACTCAGTCACGTACTAAGTACGCTCCTTCGTTCTCAATCTCAGATGCCTTGCATTTGGACACTTATAAAACACCTTACTTTTTCATTAAATTTTGTTTTGTTAAGCTAGCTAGGTTTGACTTTTAACTGATTTGTCCGGAGGACAACATATGATTAACCGTAGGTGGCAACCTACGGCAATTAGTCCTACAAAAGCCTTGCCCGCAAGGGCAACACAATGATTTCAACCGAAATATAAATTTTAAAAAAATATTTTAAGTATTTTTACAAAATATTTCTCAAGTTAAACCGTTTAGAAATAAGACATTTTTAAACTCTCAAAAAAATAATTATGAAAAGTACTGTTTTAAAGTTAATGCTAATAGCAATCTTATTTTCTGCTTGTTGCAAAGAAAAACCTCAACCAAGTGTTTATGATTTAAAAATTGTAAAATCAAAACAAATTGAGTTAGAAGACGGCGACATTGATTATGTTTTTGCTAAAGAGCAAGTAATAAATATTGATGGGAAAAACATAATAATTCTTAATGTAGCGGGAAAAAAGCTCGCTTTTTACAATATTGACGAAGGTAAAAAAGAGCATGAAATATTAACTGATAGTACTAGAACTTTAAGTTCTTTCTATTATCAAAATAAAGACAGTATCTTCATTTATTACAATTACTCAAGTCCAGTTGAAATTGACATTACAACACCCGGTCAGTTTCAATTAATAGATTATAACGGAAATATTAAAACTAAGTTTCCTTATAACATCGACACAACAGATATTCCAGCTCATTTAAAACTTTCTAATTTACTTCCACCAACGCTAAATAGTAATTTAATTCCAGTTATTGGCGATAATGTTATTTTTGCAACTTTTAGCGAGTACAAAGGTCATGTTGGCACCAAGGAATTTATGGAAAATCGCCTTCCATTAGCTTTACGATATAATATTAAAGAACAAAAATTTTATGTTTCAAAATTATATAGTTTTCCATACATAGAAGAAGGAATTTATTATCCAACAAGTTGGCATGTCGATTATTTTTCCATTTCAAAAAACAATCTTCCTTTAATACGCTATAATTATTCTTCAAGTATTTTTGAATGGGATTATATAAATGATAAACTTATAACACATTCATTCAAGTCTCGTTTAATTGATACAATTATGCCTATGGAAACTCCTTCAACTTATCATTTTCATACTTTAGAATGTGCATACCAAAATGCACATTATGATAAATACAGAGAATTATATTTTTTAGAGTTCTATTTCAACGAAAATTTTTATATAAACAATAGGGACTTATATTCTGTAATTATTGCTGACAAAGATTTTAATTACTTAGGCGAATTATATTGCAACAAAAGTTGGCCCGCATACTATTTAGAAGATTATATTTTAGATATTTATCCAAGCGGTAGCTCAACAATAAATGTTGATTATTTGGAATTAGTAAAAACTGATAGAAATTTCGATGAATATATTGATTCTTGTAAAAATGATTTAGCAAAACGTAAAGAAGAAAGGGAAGTTTTCAAAAAATCTTTCAGCAAGGACAAGAACCCATTGCTTGAGTTCATAAATTCTAAAGATTTAATACAAGAAGATAATTACACTATAATAACTATTTATCCTAAAAAAGGCTGTATAGGTTGCAATGATTTTATTCTTGAGTTCATTTCAGAGCAAAGAGCGACTTTAGAATACACTCCTTTTTACTTAATCTTTACTAGCAATAATCCTAAAAATATAGAAGAAGAACTTGAAAAATACAATTTAAAAGATTTTAAAAATTTAATTATTGATTCAGAAGGAATAATTGACAAACAAACCATACATAACGGCTTGCTAAATCCAAGACTTACAATTATTAGAGACGGAAAAGTAAAAACTGACGAAATCTTTAAATCAGAAGAAACTGAAACTGTTTTGTATCCAGGTTTATTAAACAGTTTAGGTTTATGTGTTATAAATGAATAATGCTCACTTTAAATTTATGAACTTAATTAGCTGAATTAAATCCAATTACCACTGTTACATTTTTCACACAACGAACAGAAAGCCCACTATTCGTATCAGTGAAAGCACAATCTACATTATTTTCATCGTAATTAATCATTCGAATCAATGCATAATCATTAATAAGTTTATGTGTCAACATATCATAGTAGGGATTATCATCTAAAGTAGCAGTCCACCACAAACCGAAAGAACCAATACCAATAAATTCCTTAAAGTAAATTCCACAAGGAAGAGCTGTAAAGCCAAATTTGTTGATAGCTCCTGTATTAGGTTTATCCCAACGTGCTGTACCGGCTTCTTTCAGTTTTCCTCCAGCGATCTCTTCTCCACCTATAAAATCCACTAATTGTGCCCACTCTGCATCACTTGGCAAATGCCAACCTTCGGGACAAGCATAAAAAGCTGCGTTCCAATTATACAACACCCCATAAGTTTTATAATTCTTTGTTGCTTTAGCTTCCTCAACATTTGTTCCCTCATATCCATAAACATAATAACATGGCTCAATTCTACTCATATCAGAACCTGCTAAGCTAGGTAAATACCTTAAGTTCTCTGCCATCCATACTTGCTCTCCGATTTTTACAACCTTATAAACATTGCCATCACGAGGATCTGTAAAACTATTGAAAGATTTAGGATTATTAGCTTGAGTAAGAACATCAGATTTTTCACTATTATAACCATAAGCAACATACACAATACAAAACATCAGCAACAACACAAAACCTGAAATTATAAATGCCTTGCTACTATTCATAATTATTAAATTAACTGATTATTAAACTACAAATATACATTTTTAATAATTACAAAATAGTTTTTGCCGAAAAACATCTAATTAAAAAATGTATTTATTTGTTGAAATATCAACTTTTTTTAGAATAAGATAATAACTTTTAACTGAATTAATTCCACAAATCTCAAATCATAAATCTAAAATCCAAAATCCACTTTCGACTTTACCTTCGGTGAGCTCGTAAACTCGGTTCGACACTTCAACTACGTTCAGTGTATCGCTTTTAACTTTTAACTGATTGTCCCTTTTGTGTCTTTTGTGGTTTAAAACTAATTCATGCGAGCAGAGTGAGCTTGCGAACCTGCGAAGCAATAGACGCGTCAGCCTCTTTCAACTTTCAACTTTCAACTTTTAACTTTTAACTTTTAACTCTATAGTCTAAACGAGTAATACGCAGAGCTTCCATTAGGATAAAACCCTTCTATAAAAAGGCTTCCATTAGATTTTTTAATTATATCTTGAAAATCTTTAACAGTATTCACAAATTCGTTATTAACTCTAATGATAATAAAGTCTTTTTTAATGCCATTTGCCAAAAACTTACCTTGTGAAATATCAGTAACTCTAATTCCTGCTTTCACTCTATAGCGAGCTTTGTCATAGTCGGATAAAACCTCGAATTTAGCTCCTAAATCATCAATAGCTTCTGATTTTACTATAGAAGTTTCGCCATATTTATTTTGTAAAGTTAGTTTTATATTTTTTGTTGTACGCCCACCCTTAACAGACAAATTTACTCTATCTCCAGGTCTAAAGCGGCTTAAATATTCTAAAAATTCAGAAACAGAATTTACTTTAGTATCATTTATAGCAGTAATTATGTCGCCTGCTTTCAATCCTGCTTTGTCGCCTGCTCCATTTGCTAAAACATTTGCCACATAAACACCTTCGATTTTACTAATAGAAAGTTGATTAGCCAAATCTGAATCAATATCCAACAAATCAATTCCAATATAAGCTCTCTGTACTTCTCCAAATTCAACTAAATCGGCAACAACTTTTCTCACGATATTTACTGGAATAGCAAAAGAATACCCTACAAAAGAACCTGTTCGCGAAGCTATTGCTGTATTTATTCCTATAAGTTCGCCTTTTGTATTTACTAAAGCGCCACCACTATTACCTGGATTAACTGCCGCATCGGTTTGAATAAAAGATTCTATAGCCATATTTTCTGACATTATGCTAATATTTCGTGCTTTTGCACTAATAATCCCAGCAGTTGCAGTTGAAGTTAAATTAAATGGATTACCTATAGCTAAAACCCATTCGCCAATTTTTATATTATCACTATCGCCATAATTTAAAAAAGGTAAATTATTAGCATTAACTTTCAACAAAGCGATGTCTGTAGTAGCATCACGTCCAACAAGTTTTGCTGAATAAGATTTTTTATTATTCAACACAACTTCAATTGTTTCCGCATCTTCCACAACGTGATTGTTTGTAACAATATAACCATCAGGCGAAACTATAACTCCCGAACCAGAAGTTAAAACAGGAGTTGAATATCGTGGCGAAGTACCAAAAATAAAATCATACAAAGTATAATTTGGTTGGCTATATTGAGTCTTTACGTGAACAACTGCGGGAACACTCATTTCTGCTGCAGAAGTAAAATCAAAACTCGAACTTGGACTAAATAGAAATGGATTTGCAACCGTTGTTGCAGGAAGTTGATGCTGTTTATTCAAATAATAGTCTGCTACTAAACTATGTTGGTTTTTAATTTCACCATCAGAAGATGTTTTGTACGAATCAATAATCAAAACGGCAATAATAGCACCAATTATTCCACTAAAAAAACTAATTAAAACATGTTTATATTTCATATTCAAAATTTTTTAAAATTCTACTTTTTTTCACCCATAATTTAATAAAAATAACGCAATTTCAACGCTTTTTGTTTCACATTTTCAAGACTTTAACAAAACTTTAGTCTATCTTAAAAAATTTTAATAATTTTTAAACGAGACATAAATGCTTTTTAAAAAGAGCAATTTATTAGCTGAGAGAGCAGGAATCGAACCTGCCACAGACGGTTTTATCCGCCTGCTATCGGTTTTGAAGACCGATTGGAACACCAGTCCCGTTCTCTCTATATTTGTTTTATTTCATTACAAAAATAAAAAATATTATTTAATAAAAATTAGTTTTTAAGATATTATTAGTAATTGACAAGCTAAAACTGAAATAAGTTTATGTTTTTATTTTAGAAATGATAAAAAACTCCTAGCAATAGCCTTAGATTAGCAACTTCTTCAGCATTTTGAGGAATTGCTTTTGTGGTATAAGTTCCATCTCCATAAGCAGCTACTGTGTATTCGATTTCTGCACCAATTTGTAATTTTCCAGCAAAATAATATACTCTAGGCGACACTCTGTATAAATGCTCAATACCTACACCTAAACCAACAGGCGACACCATAATATTTTTAACTGTTCCTAAATTATGATTATATCCTGCAAATATTCCAAATTGCCATTTTTCTCCTGTCGTAGCAATATCAATCCAGCTAATAGCATTTCGAGTTGGCAAATACGCATATTCCATTTTTGTTAAGTTTATTATCTCATATATAGCGAAACCACTTGGAATAAACATTTCATTTGCATTTTCTGTGTATAATGCGGCAAATTTGACACTTAAAGGTTTAAATTTCTTCATAATATAAACTTGAGCCGACAATGCACTTACATTTTCTTTAGTAATATATCCCAAAGGAGTAGTTAAAGATGGTCTAATATTTTTATAATTAACAGCAAAGCCTGTATTAAAAGCTGTTTTAGCCTCATTATTATTTTTACCATAATTAAAACTAAAGTTCAAAGCAGGTATTTTTGCATTTCTAATATAGTCACCCGAGGGCGTTCCTGTTAAATTTCTTGATTGAAAATCTCTCTCAGTAAAAGCAGTTGCTGCGAGTCTAATATTACCTAATCTAAACGTATATTTAATTTGTGGATTTCGAGCAAATGGCTGAAAACCTAAACCTGTGTTAAAAGAAACTGTTCCAGGCGAATTTTCTGTAACAAACATTGGATGCCAAGTTTGTCCTGTTAAGATTTCTGACTTTTCCCAATTTAATTTTATCAAGGCATGGCGTAATCTAAAACCGTTAATATCAGAATCGCTACTTCCAAAAAATTCTCCTTCAAACATTGCTGAAGTTTTTGCTCCTAAAGCGTCTGGTCCAGTTATGTTCCCTGTAAGTCTTGTTTGTATTGCTAAAAAATGAAATTTTCCATGAGCATTAATATCTCTGCCTTCTGTATCATAACTTGGACTTTGGGGCCAAAGTAACAAATGTCCTTCTCGCCCATTCACTACTTCTCTTGTATCGTAATAAAAATCATTTTTTACATAACCACTAAATTTTACTCCAAACTGTTTTTCGTCTTTTTGTCCAAAAGCAAAATGTGCACTATTTACAAAAACAAAAATAAGCACAAAAATTAGTAGATTTCTTTTCATTTTGTTCTAATTTTTAAATTTTCTCAAAGGTAAAAACTAATTTACAAATTGACATTTATTTCACGAAGTTTTTGAAAATAAAATTTTTACACATTTACTTGCTTATTATATGGTAAATTTGATTATTTTTGCGAAAAAAAATTTTGATGATAAAGATAACATTACCAGACGGTTCGACCAGAGAGTTTGAAAAAGGTGTAAATGGCTTGCAAATCGCGGAGAACATAAGCCCCCGATTAGCTAAGGAAGTTTTGGCTATTAGCATAAATAAGGAATTAAGCGATTTAACTCGTCCTATTTATGAAGATGCAAAAATTGTTTTACACAAATTTGAAGACGAAGAAGGGAAGCATGCATTTTGGCATACTTCAGCACACGTTTTAGCTGAAGCTATTGAATCTTTATTCCCTGGAACAAAATTCGGAATTGGTCCAGCTATAGAAAATGGTTTTTATTACGATATAGAATTACCAGACGGACAAGCACTTTCTGAAAATGATTTTCCAGCAATAGACAAAAAAATGCGAGAGCTTTGCCAACAAAACAATCCTGTTGTACGCAGAGAAGTTTCAAAAGCAGAAGCTCTATCAACTTTCGAGAAAAAAGGCGACAATTACAAAACTGAACTTATTTCCGAACTTGAAGATGGAACAATCAGTTTTTACGAACAAGGAAACTTTACAGATTTATGTCGCGGTCCTCACTTACCAAGCACAGGTTATATAAAAGCAATTCAAGTACTTTCTTTAGCAGGTGCATATTGGCGAGGCGATGAAACCCGCAAGCAGCTTACTAGAGTTTATGCTATTAGTTTTCCAAAACAAAAAATGTTGGAAGAATATTTAACAATGCTCGAAGAGGCTAAAAAACGCGACCATAGAAAAATCGGTAGAGAATTAGAACTTTTCCATTTTTCACAAAAAGTTGGTATGGGAATGGCATTATGGTTGCCTAAAGGCACAATTCTTAGAGACCGCTTAGAGTCGTGGCTAACTGAAGAACTCAAAAAGCGTAACTACGAAATGGTTAAAACACCTCATATTGGACATATAGACCTTTACAAAACTTCAGGACATTATGACAAATATGGAAAAGATTCATTTCAGCCTATTCAAACACCAGCTGAAGGCGAAGCATTTATGCTAAAACCTATGAACTGTCCTCATCATGTCGAAATTTTTAAAGCTCGTCAATATTCATATCGTGATTTACCATACAGAATGGCAGAGTTTGGAACTGTTTATCGTTACGAACAACATGGCGAATTGCATGGATTAACAAGAGTTCGTTCTTTCACTCAAGACGATGCTCACATATTTTGTCGTCCCGACCAAGTAAAAGATGAGTTTAAAAAAATTATTGAGCTTGTAATGTATGTGTTTAAATCTTTGGATTTCAACGAATATAAAGCTCAAATTTCTTTACGCGACCCTGATGACAAAACTAAATATATTGGTAGTGATGAAAATTGGGAAAAAGCCGAACAAGCAATTCAAGAGGCAGCCCAAGAAATGGGACTAAAGCCAACTGTAGAGCTTGGCGAAGCAGCTTTTTATGGACCTAAATTAGACTTTATGGTAAAAGATGCTTTAGGCAGAACTTGGCAACTTGGAACAATTCAAGTTGATTATAATTTACCAGAAAGATTTGAATTAGAATACAAAGGCTCTGATAATGAAATGCATAGACCAATAATGATACATAGAGCGATTTTTGGTTCTATGGAAAGATTTGTTGCTGTTTTAATTGAGCATACAGCAGGAAAATTCCCATTATGGTTAACTCCACAACAAGTTGTAATACTGCCAATAAGTGAAAAATTTAATAATTATTCACAAAAAGTTTTAGATTTGCTAAAAAATTACGATATTCGCGGCGGAATTGATGACAGAAACGAAAAGATAGGTAGAAAAATACGAGATAACGAACTAAACCGCATTCCTTATCTATTGATTGTTGGCGAAAAAGAAGTCGAAAACAACACTATATCAGTAAGAAAACAAGGACAAGGCGATTTAGGAGTTATGGGAATTGAAGAATTTGTTGAATTAATAAATAAAGAGATAAAAGAATATTTTACTAATTAAAAGAGGAGGTTTTAGTTATAGAAAAGAGAAGTAATTTTTCGCAGAACAAAAAACAAGGCGAGCACAGAATCAACAACTATATACGCGCGCCATTTGTTCGTTTAGTTGGGGACAACATCGAAAAACAAGGTATAGTAAGTTTAAGAGAAGCTTTAGAAGTAGCAGATAATTTAGGACTTGATTTGGTGGAAATTTCGCCTAATGCAGAACCACCAGTATGTAAAGTTATCGACTATCAAAAGTTTTTGTATCAGCAAAGAAAAAGACAAAAAGAGATACAAAGTAAAGCGGTAAAGGTTACTATAAAAGATATTCGTTTCGGTCCAAATACCGATGAACACGACTACAACTTTAAACTTAAACACGCTCAAAAATTCCTAGAAGAAGGAAATAAAGTTAGAGCATTTGTGTTTTTTAAAGGTCGGTCGATATTATACAAAGAACAAGGCGAAATTTTATTATTAAAATTAGCCCAAGATTTAGAAGAATATGCAAAAGTTGACCAATTGCCTAAATTAGAAGGCAAAAGAATGCAGATTCTACTATCACCGAAAACCAGTAAGAAAAAATAATAACTTAATTAAAAAATTTGAAGCGATGCCAAAAATGAAAACTAAATCCGGAGCAAAGAAAAGATTTTCACTAACCGGTACAGGAAAAATTAAAAGAAAACATGCTTATAAAAGTCATATTTTGACTAAGAAAACGATAAAACGTAAAAGAGCATTAACTCATACAACAACAGTTGCAGATCCTGATAAGAAAAACATCTTGTTGTGTTTGGGAATGAAATAATTAAAAAGAGTATTAATCAGAGTGCTATAGCCGAAAGATTCTGTAAAAAGAACGCTATACATTCGCAAAATGTAAAATTATGGCAAGAAGTGTAAATTCCGTTGCTTCTAGAAACAGAAGAAGAAAAGTTCTAAAGCAAACAAAAGGTTATTTTGGTGCAAGAGGTAACGTCTGGACAGTAGCAAAAAATGCTTATGAAAAAGGACTTACTTATGCATACAGAGATAGAAAAACTAAAAAGAGAAATTTTAGAGCATTATGGATACAACGTATTAATGCAGGTGCTCGCCTCAATGGTATGAGTTATTCTCAATTTATGGGAAAAATTCATGCTAATAAAATAGAACTTAACAGAAAAGTTTTAGCCGATTTAGCAATGAATCATCCTAAAGCTTTTGAAGCTATTTGTAAAAAATTAAAATAATTTAAAAAAATCTTACTGGAAAATAAAAAAACCGTTTGTTGTGCAAACGGTTTTTTTATTTATATATATCAAAAAATTGGCTTAAATTTTGTATGTTTTATTGTTAGATAAGATATTTTTTGTATATTTGTTATAAAAATTTACTGTTATGAAAAAAATTAGTTTTATTTTAGTTTTCCTACTCAGTTTCGGGATTATAGCTCATTCTCAAAGTATTACTTTTAATATTACAGGAATATAAAAAGCTATAGGAAGGATACATTTAGGTTTCTTTACAAATGAAAAAGATTATAAAATAGAGAAGCCAACAATAAATAAGTATATATCAAAAAAAGACTTGAAGAACGGCAAAATTACTGTTCGATTTGATGACATTCCTGCAGGAACTTATGGAGTATGTTTATTAGATGATGAAAATGAAAATGGGAAAATGGATTATTCATTTTTTATTCCTCAAGAAGGTTTTGGATTTTCAAATTATTATCACAAAGGTATGTCTAAACCCAAATTTGATAGTTTTAAATTTGACTTAGATAGTGGTGTGCATAAAGTCGTGGAAATTAAAATCCGATACATGTAACTCAGTTAAAAGTTAAAAGTTGTCATGTCCTAAAATAGGTTTACACTTTATAAACTTTAGGAACTTTATAAACTTTTAACTGATGTTATTCTTTGTCGAATGGTTTATTAAAAACAATTTCGTTTAGCTCCATTCTTTCTCTTGGCATAATTTCCATTTTATAAATATCAAGAGGCAAATTTCCAGGCAAACCGCCATAGCCAACAGCAATAATTGTTACAGCTTCCATATAATCTGGTATATTTAAAACCTCTCTTGCTTTGTTCGCATCAAAGCCACTCATATTTCGTAAAGAAATTCCCATTGATTCTGCCATAAGAGTCATATTGCCTACAGCTAAGCCCAAATCATATTTTGCGTGAGTTAATGTATCTCCAGTTTTTGGGTTTCGTGTGTTAACTAAAGTAACTATTAAAACTGGAGCAGCTTTAGCCCATGCTTGATTAAACTCAACCAATAATTCTAAAATTTGATTGTATAATTCGGGATCTTTTTCTTTATCTGCATAGATAAAACGCCAAGGCTGAAAATTATATGCAGAAGCAGCCCAACGAGCAGCATCAAACATTTTTTCTAAATCTTCAGGCTTAATACCTTTATCATAATAACCCCTTGGACTACGTCTTGATTTTATTAATTCATAAATATCCATAGCGTCTGAATTTTAATTTTTCAAATTTAACATTTATTTATTTTAAATGTTCTTAAAAACTTACTTTTTTATATTAAGCGTAATTTTTTTCCAATAAGGTTTCATTTTTAATATAAAAACTTAGACAAATTTTGAAATTCAGACAAAAACACCTTAACTTATTTGCTACGGACAAACGTTTGCCTACTACCCCGCTCGCTCGGGTTTGCAATCCGAGTGTAAAATTACCAAGCACTCGGATTGCAAATCCGAGCGAGCGTCAGGGGTGTTGGAGCAAGCATCATGGGTGTTGGAGCGAGTGTCATAAGTGTTGTGATTGCGAGCAGAGTGAGCTTGCGAACTCTGCGAAGCAATAGACGCGACAGCCTCTTTTAACACTTCAACTACGTTCAGTGCATCGCTTTTAACTTTTAACTGATTGTCCCTTTTGTGTCCTTTTGTGTCTTTTGTGGTTCAAACAATAGACGCGTCAGCCCCTTTACCTTCGGTGAGCTCGCAAGCTCGGTTCGACACTTCAACTACGTTCAGTGCATCGCTTTTAACTTTTAACTGAATTTATTCCCCAGCCACTATAGCAATACCTTTTGCATAACTTACAACTTGATCTCCAACAAGTGCAACAGGAAAAGCATCTGAAAAATCTTCTTTTGCTAAATTTAGGTAATAATCTGTTTGTGAGGTGCTTTCGTGAGGGAAAATTAAATATTTGTAATAAGCCCCTGATTTTATTTCAATTACATCTGTATAACCTTTTAATTCATCAGAGTTTAAATCTATTTTATCGACAGCAGAACGAATTTGAATCATAAAAATTACCTTTCCCTGATAATTTGATAAATCATCTTTTTTATTTTCTTTTTCTTGTCTTTTTTGTTCTTTTTCATAATTTTTTTGAACTTCTTTTTCGCTCTTTTCAAGCTGTCTTTCTAAAACTCGCTTATCTCTTTTCGAAAGCTCCGAAGGGTCAGCAACATTAACTGTTCGCCCAATATTCATTAAGCTAAAGTTGACATATTTTTTTGGATTATACTGGATATCGAAAAGTAAACTTTTTAAATTAGTAGCAGCATCTTCTATTTGTTGTGCAAAATTGTCATCATTCAATAATTTTCCTAAGCTTCCTTCGCCCCTATTTGCTCTATCTAATATTTGATTAAAGTTTTGAATAGCATCGTTTGCTTGAGCCATTGTTTTGCTAATATCAATTGCAACTAAAGTGTCAGAAAAAGAAGATAAATTTTTAAAAATATTTTCCATATTTTCTGAATTATCTTTTAACATAGCTGTTATAAACTCGAGATTAGACAAAGTTCTTGCTATCTTAGTTGATTCTTCTTTTAACATACCATCTACACTAATTGCAGAACTTTCGATATAAACTAAAGTATTTTTAATGCTTGCAAAACTTTTTTCAAGATTAGCTCTAGTATCTTCGTTAAAGATATAAGTTATCACAGTAATTGCATTTGTTAGCTCTGCCATCAACTGTTCGGCTTGTTGTTTTACAGGCAACATCTGCATACTTACTTGGTCTTTTAAGCTTTGCTCTACTTGTCCAATCAAAAAACCTTCAGGTGCAATATATGTTGTTTTGTTTCCAAATTCAAGTTCAATTCCTTTAGTTCCCATTAAATCCATGCTATAAATACGTGCTATAGTAGAATCTGGAATTGCAAATTCATTAGTTATATCAATTCTTACCAACAGCTTATAATTTTCTGCAGGCAATAATTTTATTTTGCCAACTTGCCCTACTTTATAGCCATTCACAGTAACATAACTAGATTCATTCAGTCCTTCAATTCTGTCATAATAAATATAATAGGAATTCACTTTATTAAATAAAGATACACCTTTTAAAAAATTAAAACCCCAATATGTAACAGCCAATATTGCTATTGCGACAAATGAGTAAAATATGTATTTCTTTTTTTTGTTCATTTATTTTTTTGTTGGCTTCTTGCTTCATTAAGCGGGATACGCTCTCCATTCTTAAATGCCACAATAAAGCTGTCTGAATAATCTAATTTTACTTTTTTATGTAGTTCTACAATTTTATCATAATCACTATCTCTTCCAATTGTATATTTGTACATTCCACCTTGCAAATATACATCAACATTCTGATATGATTTAAAATTTTTGGGTTTTATTTCAATTTTTTTTGCTGATGTCATAATTTGAATTTTGAAAATTATCTCAGACTCAGCTGGTTTAGCAACAGTTTCCTCATTTGTTATTTTTTGATTTTCTGTTTGTTTTACTTCTTGCTCTACTTTAGTTTCTTCTTTAATTTCTATTTTATTTTCCTCTTTATTTACTTCAGTTTTAATTTCGGGTTCATTATTTTTAGAATTTGCTGGCTCAACAGATTCATCTTCATAACTTTTTTTATAAACTTTAAACGCATCAAACATAGCTTTCACAAGTGCCTTTTGTCCAGCATCGGAATTCAAATATTTTTCTTCTTCTAAATTAGAAATAAAACCTAATTCGACTAATACGCTTGGCATAGATGTTTTCCAAAGCACTAAAAATGGAGCTTGCTTAACGCCTCTGCTAAATCTTTTTACATCTTTTGTAAATTTATCTTGAATTGCCCGTGCCATAACTAATGACTGATTTAAGTTCACATTTTGATATAAACTAAATATGATATGCGACTCAGGATCGTTTGGATCAAAACCACCATAATTTTCTTGATAATTTTCTTCTTGCAATATCACTGAGTTTTCCAATTTTACCACATTCAAATTTGCTCCCGACTTATCAATTCCCATCACAAAAGTTTCTGTTCCATTTGCACTTTTACTGTCCGAAGCATTTATATGAATACTAATAAATAAATCTGCATGATTTTTATTTGCAATATTTGCTCTTTCGTGTAATGCCAGGTATTTGTCTGTATCTCTAGTATAAATGACTTTAATACTTGGGAAAGCTTTTTTTATTTCCTCACCAAACATTAATGCCATTTTTAATGTTAAATCTTTTTCTTTAGAAATTTTGCCTACAGCTCCAGGGTCCTTACCTCCATGTCCAGCATCTATAACAACTGTTTTTATAGCAAAACTTTGAGAATTTGCTATTTTTCCTGTTCCAAATAGAAAAAAAACAAGACTAAAAATAAAAAAACACTTATTTTTTATCATTAAAGCAAAAGTTTTATTAAACAAAAGGTTTTTTTCATTAGTTTTGACCAAAATTTTTATTTTGTACAAAAGTAGTAATTTCATATTGCAAAAAAAATTTTTGTTAATTTTATTTTTAACCATAATTGTAAGTTTTGTGTCATCAATTAATGCACACAACAATCTTTATACCACAAAATATGAGTTAAAGATTAATGCTTATCAAATGGTTGATGATACAATAAAACCTCAAACAAAAGTTGATAGCGTTTCTATAAAAAAATCAAGTATGAGTTTTGATTATCCCGTTTATTACGATGCCGAAGACTCTTTATTATTTGATTTTATAGCTGAAAAAGCATATTTATATGGAAAAGCTGTGGTTATTTATGAGAATATAAACATGAGTGCCGAATATATTCAAATGGATTTCGATAAAAACGAAGTTCTCGCACATGGTTTAACCGATTCGGCTGGGAATATTTATGGAAAACCGATATTTAAAGAAGGCGAAGAAGAATTTATTGCAGATACTGTTAGATATAATTTCAAAACAAAAAAAGGAATTATTAAAGAAGTAATGACAGAATTTGAAGGTGCATTTTTGCATGGTTCTAAAACTAAAATGCAAGAAAATAAAGATATTCACATGATAGATGGAAAATTTACAACTTGCGATTTAGCACATCCGCATTATTATTTTGCAATAAGTAAAGCCAAAGTTATTCCTGATGACAAACTCGTTTCTGGTCCTGCCTATCTTGTAATAGAAGATGTTCCCACTCCTCTTGGAATACCATTTGGGTTTTTTCCCAACAAAAAAGGTAGCACTTCTGGAATATTAATTCCCGAATTTGGAAATGAAGACAATAGAGGAATGTTTTTAAGAAATGGCGGTTACTATTGGGCTGTTAACGATTATTTAGACTTAACTTTTCTCGGCGATATTTACACAAAAGGTTCTTGGGGTGTGTCTTTGCTTTCAAATTATAAGGTAAGATATAAATTTAGCGGACATCTTAATTTTAAGTATAATAGAAATATGACAGGCTATAAAGATGTTAATAGACAAGTTACAGATTTATTTGCTGTTAATTGGAAATTTACACAAGACCCAAAAGCCTTGCCTAACACAACTTTTGCTGCCGATGTTAATATGAGTTCTGCAAATTTTGACAAATATAATTCATACTCACTAAACAACTATATGTCATCAAACAAACAGTCGAGTATTTCTATTAGCAAGATTTTTCCAAATTCTCCATTTAGTTTAACAGCTGCTATAAGACATAATCAAAACAATAACACTAAAGCCATAACTCTCACAGCTCCTGACTTATCTTTAAACATGAATAGAATTTATCCTTTTAAACGTAAAGTAAAAGTTGGAGAAAGTAAAATTTATGAAAAAATTGGCATTGCCTATTCTATGAATCTTACAAATAAAATTAACACTACAGATACAACATTATTTGATATAAATTTTGATGATATGATTAATGGCATTTCTCACAAAATACCTATTAGTACTTCTGCAAAATTTTTAAAATACACAACTCTAACCCCTGCATTTAATTATAATGAGCGATGGTATTTTAAGAACATGTATAAATTTTGGGATTTTGAAAACGAAAATGACACTATAGGTTTTCTCAATTCAAATTATAATTCTGGTTTTTCTAGAGTTTGGGATTATTCGGCTAGTTTAAACTGGTCAACCCAATTATACGGAACTTTTAACTTTAAACGAGGAAAACTAAAAGCCCTTCGTCATGTATTATCGCCAGCTATTAGCTTTAGTTATGCTCCAGATTTCGGAAAACCTAAATATAAATATTACGACGATTATTACAGAATACAATATAATGGAACAACTGGACAATACGACACAGTAAGTTATTATTACTCACGCTTCGAAGGCTTGCCTTATGGTGCACCAGCGAGAGGTGGAGCAGGAAGTTTAAATCTTAATTTAGGCAATAATCTTGAGATGAAATTAAGAAATAGCAAAGACACTACAAAAACTGATCAAAAAGTAAAACTCTTAGAAAGCTTTAATCTATCGTCAAGCTATAATATTATGGCTGACAGCCTAAATTGGTCGCCAATTGCAGTTTCGGCTAGGACAAGAGTAAAACTTATTGATTTAAACTTTAATGCTAATCTAGACCCTTACGCTGTTGTAGAAAACGCATATGGCTCTGGTGGTGTAAGAATAAATAAACTTGCTAAAGATATTAATAAGCAAATTTTAAGATTAACAACATTAAATTTTTCTGCTAGCATTTCTTTAAATTCAAAAGTTGGAGAATCTAAAGCCCCTGTATCACAAGACAAAGACCCATATAATGTTTTGTACGGCTATCCAAACGATTATGTTGACTTTAATATTCCTTGGAACGTGAGAATAAGCTATAGCCTCAGATATGCAAAACCATATTTTGAATCTAAAACGACACAAACTCTAAATGTTTTTGGAGATTTTAATTTAACTCCTAAATGGAAAATAAGTTTTAATACAGGTTATGACTTTGAAAACAACAAAGTTACGCCAACAACTATTGATATATATAGAGATTTGCACTGTTGGGAAGCCAGTCTGCATTTAGTGCCGTTTGGACAACATAAATCTTATATGTTCCAAATAAATGTTAAAGCTGATATGCTAAAAGACTTGAAATTAGCTAAACGTAGAAGCTGGTTCGATAACTTTTAAGTATAAGTTCTTAATTTTTTGTTAAAATATTGATTGATTGGCAAAGTATTTGAACATATTTTGTCATATTATTTGTAAATTTGTGGAAAATAACTTAACTATTTATGATATGAAAAAGATTGGATTATTAGTATTGGGGTTTTTTATTAGTTTTTTATTATCAGCTCAAAATTATGAAATTAAACTTAAAATTAATGGTGTGAGTGATACAGTTGCGTATTTAGGTCATCATTTTGGAGATAAAAAATACGTTGTTGACACCGCAAAAGTTGATTCCAAAGGAAATGTGGTTTTTTCTGGAAACAAAACTCTAGAAAGAGGAATTTATATAATTGTTTTACCATCACGTGGAATGACTTATTTTGAACTTTTAATAGGTGATAATAGAAAATTTTCTTTAGAAACCGACACCACAAACTTTTTGCAAACAATGAAAGTTAAAGGAGATAAGGAAAATCAAGCTTTTATGGACTATCAGCGAAAAATGGTTGATATTCAAAATAGAAGAACTGATCTTATGGATATATACGAAGCTGCAAAAGATAATCCTGATGAGCAAAAGAAAATTTCCGAAGAATTTACAAAATTAAATGATGAAAGAATTTCATTTATGAATGATTTAATTAAGAAAAATCCAAATACTTTATTGTCAAAAATATTACTTTCAATGATAGATCCTGTAGTTCCAGAATCTCCAAAAGATGAAGAAGGAAACGAAATAGACCCTTATTTTGCATACAAATATTACAAAGCTCACTATTGGGACAATATAGATTGGACAGAAAGAGGTTTACTTAGAACACCGATTTTTGAAAATAAATTAGACTATTATTTTGAAAAAATGGTTGTTCCTGTTGCTGATTCTATGATTCCTGAATCTCGTCATCTAATTAATACAGCTTACGAAGCTGGTGATTCCCTAATGTTTCAATATATGGCTTCACATTTATTGAATTATTTTGAATCTTCATCAATAATGGGATATGATGCCGTATTTGTTGCTATTGCCGAAGATTGGTATATGAGCGGAAAAGCAAAGTGGGCTAGTGAAGAATATTTGGAGAAAATAATTGAAAGAGTAAATAAAATTACACCTACAAAACTTGGAAACACTGCTACTGACCTTGTTCGCATGCAAACTATCGACGATAAATACATTTCACTACATCAAGTTGATGCAGACTATACTGTCTTAGTATTTTACGAACCACATTGTGGACATTGTAAAAAAGAAGTCCCCAAATTAATGGAACATTACAGAGATAGTTTAAAAGACTTGAATGTGAAAATTTTTGCACTTTACACACAATACGACAAAGAAGAATGGAAAACTTTTGTTGAAGAAAAAAATCTATACGAAGATGGCTGGTACAACGTTTGGGACGGACCTTATCCTCATTCTAAATTTAGAGATTTTTATGATATTTATAGCACTCCTGTTATATATGTTTTAGATAGAGAAAAAATAATTATTGGAAAACGTATAGGCGTTGATAATATTAAAAGTTTAATTGAATTTGTGAAAAAAAAATCTGAACAGTAAGCTAAAACAAAAACTGTGAAAGTAAAATACATATTAATAAGTTTTTTAGTATTGTTTTTCGTAAACGAAATCAGAGCTTACGACATAAAAATTGAAATAGAAAACTGCCCTGAATATTATGTGTTTTTTGGCAAACATAGAGGACCTGATTTTGAAATAATTGACTCACTTCCTGTAAAAAACAATTTTGTAAATTTTAAATCTCCCGGAAAACTTGAACATGGAGTGTATTTTGTTGTAATTCCGCCACAAACTCGTTTTGATTTTATTATTGATGAAGTTCAAGATTTTAGTATTAAAACTAATATGTACAATATTTTGGGCGACATGCAAATTAAGGGTGATGAAGAATATTCCCTTTTTGTAAATATGCAAAAGGAAATTGCTAAAATCAATAAAATCCGTACTCAACTTGAAGTACAATCAGAATTTTATAAAAATTTTCAGCCAGATACTATTCCCTTCATAAAAAAAGAAATAGATAGCTTAAATCTCTTACAACAAAACGTTTATAAAAAATATAGAAGTCAAACAAATCCTGAAAAGTTTCTAAATAAAATTCTCGCTATTTTAGAAGGTTTTGAAGTTCCAGATTCCATTTCTGTCTTGGTTTATACTAATCCTCAAAAACATTTTGATTATTACAAAACTCATTGGTTGGATAGAGTTGATTTTTCAGAATCTGGATTATTAAACACTCCTGCATTTGTTTTTCACAAACTTCTTGAAGATTATTGTTTTTACTTTTTAGATACCAAAGCTAATAATATAGAAACTGCTTTTGCAGATGTTGATACATTAGTTCACAAAACAAAAAACGATATTAATTTTAATCAATATATTTTGTCGTATTTAATTTCTCGTTACGAAAATCCAAAAGATTTACGTTTAGAAAGATTATTGGTTTATGTTTACAGAACTTATTTTTTAGCAAATCCTCCTCAATGGCTTGATGAACGAGCTTTTTCAATTATGAAATTTAGAATAGAAGCTATACAATACAATTTAATTGGTTCTGTTGCTAAAGATTTAAACCTGCCTGATATTAATGGTAATTTTCACTCCATTCATAAAATGCCAAATAAATATAAACTTCTTTTATTTTGGGAACCCGACTGCGATATTTGCAACGAAACTGCTTTTATTTTGCAATCAAGTTATTACAAACTACGAGAATTAGATGTGGAAATTTATGCTGTTTTAATAAATTCTGAAAATGACGAATGGCAAGAATTTATTGAAGAAAATGCTATTGAGTGGATAAATGTTCACGACCCTAAAAACGAAACAAATTTTGAAAAATATTACGGTACATATAAAACTCCACGATTATTTTTACTAAATAATGAAAATATTATCCTTGCAAAAGATATTAAAGCAGAAAGCATTTATGATTATATAAATACTTTAAATAAGCAAAATAAAAGCTCTAATAGTAGGTTTATTCATTATTTTTAATAAGTTGTTTTTGTTGCTCGTAATGCTTATTCATTGGGCGTTTCGGCTCCGCTCAACGCCCAGTAACAACCGCTTGTTGAGCAAAACCGAAACAGCGGAATTGTATTCTCAAGAATACAATTTTAACAATATTTTGTATTTTCTAAAATACAATACAAATTTTTCTGATTTGATGTGCCACAATAAATTAAATTTGTATCCCTAACTCCGTCCTTTTAGGTAG
>DHVB01000005.1:0-12527 GCA_002412425.1 Bacteroidales bacterium UBA5219
TATCTTTGTGGTCTGAAACAGTAAATAAAAAAATTATCCAAACAGTTAATATGTTGTGAATTGGTTTCAAAATTTTGTATCTTTGTGGTCTGAAACAGTAGCACAAATTTGTAATGCATTTGATGAGCCGTTGTGAATTGGTTTCAAAATTTTGTATCTTTGTGGTCTGAAACAGTCAACTTAGAAAATAAACGAATAGACCAACTGTTGTGAATTGGTTTCAAAATTTTGTATCTTTGTGGTCTGAAACAGTTGTTTATTTTATTGATAATATAAACAATCGTGTTGTGAATTGGTTTCAAAATTTTGTATCTTTGTGGTCTGAAACAGTCATGCTTTTTTTATGTTAGTTGGTTATAAGTTGTGAATTGGTTTCAAAATTTTGTATCTTTGTGGTCTGAAACAGTCTCGAAACGGAAATCACAACCGAGCTAAAGTTGTGAATTGGTTTCAAAATTTTGTATCTTTGTGGTCTGAAACAGTAGAGACATTTATGACATTTTAATTAACGAGTTGTGAATTGGTTTCAAAATTTTGTATCTTTGTGGTCTGAAACAGTACAAGAGAATCAAATTTTTCTTGGTCAATGTTGTGAATTGGTTTCAAAATTTTGTATCTTTGTGGTCTGAAACAGTTTTAAATATCGTATTGTTAATTTTGTTCTTGTTGTGAATTGGTTTCAAAATTTTGTATCTTTGTGGTCTGAAACAGTTCATTTGTTTGTAACAACGGACAAATTGGGTTGTGAATTGGTTTCAAAATTTTGTATCTTTGTGGTCTGAAACAGTACTTATTGTGCTCTGAAAAGGCAATGCTTGGTTGTGAATTGGTTTCAAAATTTTGTATCTTTGTGGTCTGAAACAGTAAGTTGAAAATACTCAACTAAAATTACAAGTTGTGAATTGGTTTCAAAATTTTGTATCTTTGTGGTCTGAAACAGTTGTGATAGCCTTGTTAGCACTCGGAGTAGGTTGTGAATTGGTTTCAAAATTTTGTATCTTTGTGGTCTGAAACAGTCACCGCCCTTGATTTTACAAAATGCCATTAGTTGTGAATTGGTTTCAAAATTTTGTATCTTTGTGGTCTGAAACAGTACGATATGGGTATCGTACTAAAAATCAGAAACTTACAGACTGTTTTAGAAATAAAAAATCCCGACCAAAAATCGGGATTTTGTTTTTTATAATATAAGTTTTTCTTTTCTAAAAAAGTTTTAATTGTTGCCAGCCCGATGGAGGTTCTTTCTCTTTTTTGCCATAGAAAATTTCCATATTTCCAAATTGTTTGTCAGTAATACAAAGTATGCTTACTGTGCCTTGCTCTGGTATAAATCTTCTTACACGTTTGATATGAACTTCAGCATTTTCGCGACTTGCACAATGACGAGTATAAATAGAAAACTGAAACATATTAAAACCATCTTCAATTAGTTGCTTGCGAAACTTTGAAGCAGCAGCACGTTCTTTTTTTGTTTCAGTTGGTAAGTCAAATAATACTAAAATCCACATAATTCTATACTCGCTAAATCTATCCATTTTTGCCATTAAGTTCTAAAACTGGATAAGCCACTCGTCTAAGTTCACCAGTAAAACATTTATAAAGAGATGCAGTAGTTTGTGTAGAAGCAATCATTAAGGGACTGCGTTTTTTACCAATTATTACTTCAAGAGTTGGGATTTGTAATAATTCTTGTTTGATTTCTTTTGTAATTTCCGAGCAATCTATTCCGCTTGACATAAGTTCTATCACAAGTTTGTCAACGTAAGGGCGATATGGTTCCATTATATCGTCTGCAAGGCAATAAGCATTGTAACGATTGTGATGATAAATGCCAAGTGTGGGCAAAAGTCCGCTTGAAACAAGACTTCGAGCAATAACGGCTCTCAAAATAGCATAGCCATAGTTAAGTAAATTATTGGGCGACATGCCTTCGCGTTCACGTGTGAAATTTGGAATATCAGGAAAAAGATTACGCCAATAATAAACAGCAGCTCGTCCTTCAAGATTGTCGGGGTCGCCACTACGAACATCTTTTGCCCAACGCATCATATTGCCAACTTCACAGCCCGTAACTGACTTTAATACAGCAGCTTGATTTAAAATTTTTTGCTGAACAGTTTGTTGCCAAAGTTGTTTTTTTAGAGGAACAGAAGCTTCAATTTGTTTAGTAAAACGCTCGTTTTGTGTAGTGTTGCCACAGAGAGGGAGCATTAAGCCAACTGGTAAATGATTATTGTCGCAAGTTATTAAAGCAACATTATTTTCTAATAAAGCTTCCATAGCACCATGAGTAATAGTAATTTGTTTATTATCAAGCACTACTACTCCAGTGTCTTCTATTGGGACAGTAACAATAGCACTTTCTTTAATGCTATCAGGTAATTCAGTTTTTTCTACCTCTGGCATCTTGATTACTAATTGTTTGTTTTTCAAACTTAAATATGCAGGATTGCCAAAATAGAGAGTTTTTTTTATCATATTTTTATTTTTAATATTCCCCTACAGCTTCAATTTGACCAATATGGTTTACCCTAACTTTTATAATATTTACAAGATTTTGAGTTGAATGTATATTTTTCCAAGTTATATCTCTAAGTTCTTTAGTTTCATTGACATTGGTTTCTAAATGATGTCTAAACATATAGTTTTTTGTTGAAATTTTCTGTACTCTAAACAAATTAGGACTTATAATATTATAGTTTTCTGGGTTTAGCAGATCTATATCGTTTGGGTTAAAACCAGTTTTTTCGTTTGGAAATACAAAATATTCGTTTTGTTTCATTGTAAATAGGAATTGCCAGCCTTCATCTTGTTTGTACTCTTTATCTATAATTGGTTGTCCTAGATTTACACGTGTTACAGCTTCAAAGAAAGATACAACAACTTCTTCTAATTCGTAAACTTGTTCGCCTTTATCGTCTAATTGAACTTCTCCTTTTCTATTTAATTTTGGTTTTTTATAAATTGCAACATGATGATTATTCCCCGTATTTACAAAATCTATAGCTTGTTTCTCACCATTTTCGTTAAGTATAAAATTGCCATCTTTGTCACGCTTGTCACGTAGAGCAATGGCGTTACTAATACCTTTTATCGAGACTCTTTTAATTGTAATTCCTTTTTCTTTATTAAGATAAATAGGATTTTCATCTAAATTTACAAAAGCCTTTTTAGGGTCGTTATCAAATTCAGCAAGACGTTTTTCTAATATCTCTTTTATTCCTGTATCTACAACTTTATCAATACGTAAATCAGGATCAATTGCTTTACGTATGGTGTATTCGGTTTCAAAAGTCAAAGTTTTTACTTTATTTGGTATTTGTAATGTTTTTTCTTTGTCAACAAATATAGGATTATTAGATGGAGAGTTTTTACCAGTAAATGCTTTTTTAGGATCATTGTCAAACTCTTGTAATCGTTTTAGTAAAGCTTCTCTAAAACTATTGTTTGTTACAGTTTTTATTTTGCTTTCATCGAAACTACCATTAATTTGTTCTTCTTTTATAATGGGTTTTTGATAACTGCCATAAACAGTATCTAAATGGAGTTGTCCGCGTGGTGTAAGTTGTGTTTTCTTATTTTTTCCGCTCAATTTTTTTGTAATATTCGTATTTTGTGTTACAACTTTGTTTTTTGCTTTAATAGAAATCAAAATGTTTTCTAAATGGTTTTTTGCTTCAGCTCGAAATTCATTTAATGGTATAGGTGGGTTAAAGCGAAGTTTTCCATTTTTGTCACGATGCAAATATTTTTTTTCAATAGCATAAATTGTTGCAGAACGTTCTTCTTTAGGCAAGTCAGATAATTCTACCATATCTAAGTCAAAATATTCGTCTATTCCTTTTTGAACTCTTGCGTTCAAATTGTTTAGATATTGAATAAAGCTATGTTTAGTAAATGCTACTGTGAGGGCATCCATTGCGTGGTGGCGGTGGTCGTTGCGTTTAGACCAGTCAATAATTCTGCCAATTTGTCTTCCATCTTTATCATTGTAAAACATTGTGAGTCCTTGTTGATCATATTTATCCCAGTTGAGTTCTTGCATTATATCAATCAACTGCCAATCTTCACGTAAACGAGCTGTAATTGTACCTGTAGTTGGTACAACAAATTTTACTAGCTCATTTAACATCTCTCGGGCTTTCTTTGCTATGTATTGAGTATCTCGTAAGTCTCTATTTATAAAACCGCTTGGGATTTCTGCCTCAGACATTAAGAGTTTGTTGTATTTAGTCTTACTGATTTGACCTGATTTATGAAGTTTTTCTACTCTTAACTTATATTCAGATAGCGAGTTAGCATCTTTTGAGGCTACATAATCTAATGCAGTCATATTGCTTTTTTCGATATTTACGCTACGTTTTTCAATAGTTTTATTTGAAAATGAGTCATCAAAAAGTTTAGCTTGAGGGATAATGTGTTCAATATCAAATTCTTTGCTAAAAAGTTTTTCGCGAGGAATATATGTGTTTGAATATAGTGTTTTGTAGCCATTGTCTTCGAGTTCTAAATAAAGTTTGTATCTAATAATATCGTTTCGACTTACGTTTGTTAGTCCAAACTCTTTTTCTAAAATATCTTTATATGCTTTATGAGCATTTGTGGCTTTATTTATTTGTTGAGTCATTTCTTCTCGCTCTTTGGCAGATTTTTTCAACTCTCTCGCTATTTCGATTCTTATTTCGTCAGGTTTGCCATAAGTATCAATTACTTCATTTACTACGTTAACCATTTGATTTAGAATCTTTTCAACAACAGGGTTTCGTAAGCTGTTTTTCGGCAAAATTTCAAGTCTATCTTTTAGTTTTTTGTTTTCTAATTCTTCTTTTGTTAGTGAGCTTTTAGAATGGCGATAGCCAGCATATTCGCAAGCTACATCATATTGAAGTCCATCTTTTAAATGTGGAAGAATTTTGCCTATAGCTTTAGCAGAAAGGCTAGAATAATCACTTTCGAAAACTATATTTGCCAGAATTTTAGCATAATCTTCAGGCATTCCACATAGTTCCGAAATTTTTCTTATAAGACTTTCGTTTCCTGTTGCAGAATTGTCGCTTTCGTAAGAATATAGTAAATGCCAAAGTTTATAAAGAGATTGTTGTTGCAACTCTTTTCTATCTAATTCAGAGTTAAAAGAAAGAAAATCAGTCTTTATTCCTAAATCTTTGAAAATAATATTTATATCTTCTAAGTTTTTGATTTTATCTTTGTCATATCCAACTATTTCAGCAATTTCTTTATAGGCTTGAAATAATTTTGCAAAAGTTGTATTGCCTTTTATTTCTTTGAAGTTCATGTCGTAATTATTTAAGCCTAGTGCTGTTAGCATTTGATTTTTAGTCATTTTATCGCAGAGCATGAGTCTTTCTGCTAATAATTCTTTTTCTTCTTGCTCTAGAGGACGTTGCACTTTCTGGATAAGTTTTTTTTCATTGAAGTTATCTTCGAAAAGAGTTGGCTCTATATTATTTTTGTTTTTCTTTGTAACGCCTTTTACTTCAATGTTGTTTAATACTTGCCAAATTCTAAATTCTTGAAAAAGAGGCGAAGATTTTGGGCAAACACGTAGTCCTGTAGTTTTCTTTTTCTTTACTCCATTAATTAATATTTCAATTTCTTTACTTTCAAATTCGCAAAATGAAAGTAAGCCTTTTTGTGATTTTAGTGGACGTTGATAGAATATTACAACATCTCTAATCTCTTTTTTTAGTTCAGGAGTAAGCTCTTTGTGATGAATTGCTTGTGTTTCCCAAATTTTTTCAAATTCATCTAAATAATCTTGGCGATAAAAAACTTGATTTTTAAGGCTTTGGTGTCGATTTGCTACCAACTGTGCCATTTGATATTCACCTACGGTTTGGTTGTTGAAATACAATTCTTTGCTTCGGTCGCTAATATCGCCAAGATAGTTACTTGAACTATTTGTTTGTCCATTGATTTCTTGTAGGACAATTGCCAATTCTTCGAGTTCTAATTGTTTTGTAAGAGCATCTTTTCGCCATTTATAGTTTTCTAATTTTTGTTCAGCACCTTTAGTGTTACGTTTAATACCAACGATGTTAAAAGGTTTTTGACAAATAGCCCAAGTGTCTTTTTTGGCTTTGTTTTTTAAATTGTTTTTTAAATCATCAGTCAAAATTTCTGGATAAAACTTATGTTGGAATTTCCATATTCTATCAAACTCCATTTGTAAATCAGAGCGATAGAAGTCAGGTAGATTATTTTTACCATTTTTAAGCAAATTATATGAAAATTCTCCAGGTGTAATGTCTTTTTCATAAAGTTCTTTTGCAACAGCCATTCCGTCAATAAGTTGTCCTTCGTCGCTTGATTGAGCTTTTCGATTACTTTTGTAGCCACGTTTTTTATTAATCAACAGCAATATTTTAGCAAATTCTTCTAAAGAAACTTTTTCTTTTGCTGCTTTTGCTCGCAGTTTAAGAGTTTGGTGAGTCGTATCTTTGCCATCTTCGGAAAGAATAGTTTTGTCTGCTATTATTTTATTCTCTCTAAGAATTTCTATTAGATTTTCTCTACGAAGTTTATAACGTTGCAAATTACGTCTTGCTCCACGCTTTAAAGTTCTTTCTGCATTTGTAGTAATGCTTTTTCCTTTTTCAAAATTGCTTATTTCATCAACAGTTAGAGGATTTACTCTAACTCCAAGTTTTACAATAGATGATTGTTCGTTTTCTGTTTCTGATTCATTAACCAACGCCCAACCAATGCTATTTGTACCTAAGTCTAATCCGAGAATTTTTTTCATGATATTAACAAATATTAAAATTATTTTACAAATTTATTAATATTTGTTTTATTTTCAAAAAAAAGCATTATCTTTGTCGTACAAAATTTGAAACCAATTCACAATAAGGATTATTCCGTTGTGAAAACATTAAGGTTGCCCTCGTCCTTTATCGGGGGCTTTTTTTATTAATTTTAATCAATTTTACTAAGTTTTAACTGAAAAAGTTTTTATCTTTGTAATTTAAAATTAGATTAAAACAGTAAAAAATATTATTAATTAAAAAACAATTAGTTAAAAGTTTTTAAAGTTCATAAAGTTATTTGAATATCGGGTGTCGAGCGATTCCAATATCGGGTGTTGAGCGAAGTCGAAACACCGAAATTCTTTCGACAATTCAACTACGTTCAGTGCATCGCTTTTAACTTTTGTGCTCTTTTGTGTCTTTTGTGGTTTAAAACTAACCCATGCAAGTAGAGTGAGCTTGCGAACTCTGCGAAGCAATAGACGCGTCAGCCTGTCGCGTCCTAAGAAAAGTTGACACATTTTGTTATAAATATTATTTTACTACTTTTGTAAATTCATTTAGAACAAAAGTGAATGGAAAAGAAAATCTCTAACAAAAAACTTACGTGGATACTTGTTGTGATATTTGTTCTTATAAGCTTATATCCTTTATTTGCATTTTTGGGAACTCAACCTTTAAGAACCTGGGACGAAAGTAGAGTAGCTGCTTCTTCTTATGAAATGACAAAAACCAAAAATCCTATTGTTGTAACTTACGATTATAAGCCAGATCATTGGAGCGTAAAACCTCCTTTGGCTATTTGGATTCAAGCTTTGAGTATCAAGGTTTTTGGAGCTAATGAAGTTGCAGTAAGATTGCCATCTGCTCTTGCAATATTGCTCATGGGAGTTGTTATTATTTTACTTACAGGAGTTATAAAAAAACCATTCTTAGGTTTCTATGCTGCTTCAGTGATAATTTGCTCAAGGGGATTTTTTATTTATCATAGTGGAAGAAGTGCCGATTATGATGCCTTGCTTTGTTTTTTTATGATTGCTTATCTTCTTTTGTTCTTTATTTATACAGAAACCAAAGAAAAAAAATACTATATACTTTTCTTTGTTTCTCTTATTTTTGCCACTCTAACAAAGGGAATTCAAGCTTTGATGCCTCTTCCTTTTATTCCAATTTACCTTATTTTTAGAAAACAATTATTGCCTATCTTAAAAGACAAAACAACCTATATTGGAATTGGACTTTTTATTCTTTTTGTTGGAGGATATTATATAGGGAGAGAACTATCTTATGGCGGATACCTTAAGGCTGTTTATGAAAATGAATTGGGAGGTCGTTTTATGACAGTTCTTGAAAATAATTCTGGAGGTAAATGTTATTACATCAACAATTTAAAAACAAATTATTTTACTTATTTCTTTTATATACTTCCTTTGGCTTTTATTTTTACGTTATTTGTTAAAGATAAACAAGTAAAACGACTTAGTATTTTTTCTATGTCTATTGCAATTATGCAGTATGTGTTTTTGCTTATTGCCAAGACTAAATTGCACTGGTACCTACTTCCTTTAATGCCTCTTTTTGCTTTAGTAATTGGATCTGCATTTTATGTTATTCACAATTGGATTATAAATTTAAAATATAAGACTTCTAAAATTTATATTTTAATTATTGTAGCTTATATTGCAGTTTTCTCTATCCCATACAAGCGTATTGTAAAGCATATCTATCGTCCAAAGGAAGATCCTCTGTATCAGGCATATTATTCTCGTTCTGAACTAATGAAAAGTTTATTGAAAGGAAATATTGTTGTAAATGATACTATAAACTATATAAATGGCGACTACGACCAAAGTTCTATGTTTTACTTTTATGCAATGAATCATTATGATATTCATAATCAGAGAAAAAACATTGAAGATTTAAAACTTGGAGATCTTGTTCAGATAAATGAAATTGAAACAGACGAAAAAATTATGGAAAGATTTGAATACGAAGTGCTTCACTTTAAAATTCAAAGTAAAATAGTTCGCTTAACTAAATTATTAGAAACTCAAAACATGTAATTATTATGGAAATATCTGTTGTTGTCCCAATTTACAATGAAGAAGGAAATATTCCTCAAATGTATGAAAGACTAACTAAAGTTTTGAAAGAAATTTGCTCATCATATGAGATTATTTTTGTTAATGATTTTTCAAAAGATAATTCTCTGTCAATAATTAAAGATTTATCGAAAAAGGATAATTCAGTTCAGTATATTAGTTTTAGTCGTAATTTTGGACATCAAGTAGCTGTTTCGGCAGGATTAGACTATTCCAAAGGCGATGCAGTAGCAATTATTGATGGAGACCTTCAAGATCCTCCTGAATTAATTAAAGAAATGTATGCAAAATACAAAGAAGGTTATAAGGTAGTTTATGCTAAAAGAAGTGCAAGAAAAGGAGTGAATATATTTAAAAAAGCAGCATATAAATTATTTTATAGAATATTGGACAAACTCACAGAAGTAAAAATACCTTTAGATACTGGCGATTTCCGTTTAATAGATAGAGTGATTATTAATCATCTTAAACAAATGCCAGAAAGAAATAAGTTTCTTAGAGGTCAAATAGCTTGGATAGGCTACAAACAAACATGTGTAGAATATGTTAGAGACCCTCGCTTTAGTGGAAAAACAGGCTATTCTTTCAGTAAACTAATGAAACTTGCAATTGATGGCATCACAGGTTTTTCTTCACGACCTTTGAAATTTGCAAGCAATATGGAATTGTTGTTTCTGTATTTTCTTTCTGTATTATTGTTTACGCATTAATATCTCATTATCTTTTGCATACTCCACCACTTAGAGGCTGGACTTCAGTGATTATTTCTGTTTCGTTTATTGGAGGAGTGCAATTAATAACAATCGGAATAATTGGCGAATATATTAGTAGAATAAATAATGATGTGAGGAAACGTCCTCTTTATATAGTAGAAGAAAGCTCAGAAGAAGAAAAATAAAAGTTTTTAGTTTTTAGTTTTGAGTTTTTAGTTTATGGTGTTGAGTTGAACTTTAAAAACTTTTATTTTTATTACAATTTCTAAAATTCACTAAATCCGAGCGAGCATCATGGGCGTTGGAGCGTGTTGGTATGGGTTGTACGTGAGTACAAAACAAGACTCTCAAAGGTTTGCCCGCAAGGGCAACACAACTTTTAACTTTTAATGGAAGTAATTCTTAATTCTTCAATTCTTAATTCTTAATTTAATTCTATCTATTTGCTAATAATCGAAAATTTAATGTATTTTTGCAATAAAAATTCTAAAATTTTAAAATTATATGGATTATATTGGATTAAGTGACTTAGAAATTCAGAGAAGAGAATCGTTAAAAGAACTTCGTAATTTAGGAATTGACCCATACCCAGCAGCAGAATATCATGTAGATATTTACTCAACAGATATTTTAGAAACATTTTCTGATGAAAATATGCCAGAAAATTTAAAATCTGTTTCTCTTGCAGGAAGAATTATGTCTCGTCGTATTATGGGAAATGCTTCTTTTGCTGAATTACAAGATAGTAAAGGAAGAATACAGCTTTATTTTAAACGTGATGATGTTTGCCCTGGTGAAGATAAAACAATGTATAATGTTGTGTTTAAACGCTTGCTTGACATTGGCGATATTATCGGCGTTAAAGGCTATGCTTTTAGAACTCAAATGGGCGAAATTTCTGTTCATGTTAAAGAATTTACTGTTTTAACTAAGTCTTTACGTCCACTTCCTATAGTGAAAGAAAAAGACGGACATGTTTTCGATGCCGTAACAGATTTAGAAATGCGTTATCGTCAACGTTATGTTGATTTGATTATAAATCCTCATGTGAAAGATGTGTTTGTAAAACGAACAAAAATAGTAAACACAATGCGTGAGTTTTTTAATTCAAAAGGATATTTAGAAGTTGAAACACCAATATTACAGCCAATTCCCGGCGGAGCAGCTGCTCGTCCTTTTGTTACTCATCATAATGCTTTAAATATTCCTCTTTACCTAAGAATTGCTAATGAACTTTATTTGAAAAAACTTATAGTAGGTGGTTTTGATGGAGTTTATGAATTTGCAAAGGATTTCCGTAACGAAGGAATGGACAGAACCCATAATCCAGAATTTACAGTATTAGAAATTTACGTGGCTTATAAAGACTATAAATGGATGATGGAATTTACTGAAGAAATGGTCGAAAGAGTTGCTATAGCACTGCATGGAACTACTAAAGTACAATTAGGAGATAGAATAATCGACTATAAAACTCCATTTGCGAGAGTTAGCATGTATGATGCCATTAAAAAATATACAGGCTACGACATTGCAGGAAAATCTGAAGATGAATTAAGACAAATTTGCAAAGAATTAGATATAGAAATTGACGACACAATGGGTAAAGGCAAATTGATTGATGCTATTTTTGGAGAAAAATGTGAAGACCATTTTATTCAACCTACTTTTATCACAGATTATCCAATAGAAATGTCGCCACTAACAAAAAAACATCGTTCAATTCCTGGCTTAACCGAAAGATTTGAACTTATTGTAAACGGTAAAGAACTTGCAAATTCTTATTCTGAGTTAAATGACCCAATAGACCAAAAAGAAAGATTTGAGGACCAGCTTAAACTAAGCGAAAAAGGCGATGATGAAGCAATGTTTATTGATAGAGATTTTTTACGTGCTTTAGAGTATGGAATGCCACCAACCGCAGGAATGGGAATTGGAATTGATAGATTAACAATGTTTATGACTAATAGTCCATCAATTCAAGATGTTTTGTTTTTCCCACAAATGAAACCTGAGAAAAAGGCAGAAATTTTTAATGAATCTGTTTTTGTTGAAAAAGGCATACCAGAAGAATGGGCAAAAATATTATACAAATCAGGCTTTACTTCTTTGGCTCAGCTAAAAGAAGCTAATGTAGGAAAATTGCATCAAATACTGTGCGGTTGGAATAAAAAACATAAACTTGGCTTGCAAAATCCAACACCTGAGCAAGTTAAGGAATGGACTAACTTCTAATGTTTAAACTCAAAAATATACTAGTTTTGTTTGCAGTACTTGTTTTTAGTACTGCAAATTTGTTTTCAGAAAACTATATAATAAAATCAATAGATATACAAACCGATTTTGCAATCGTTGAAGGCATTAATTCAAAAATTAGTTTGGTAGCTAAAGATAGCCTTGGAAATATTGTAGATATCAACTGTGTACGTGAAATCAAATTAAATAATAAAGTATTTAACATAGTTTTTGTTGATGGAATTGCAGAATTTGAGTATATTTTTAATGAGAAAACAGATTTAAACATTCAGTGCGAGGGGATAGAAGCAAGCAAAACTATAAAGCCAATTCCTCTTTGGATGTCAATTATCCCACCATTGATTGCAATATTGTTTGCTTTAATTTTTAAAGAAGTTTTTTCTGCTTTATTCATAGGTTTGTTTAGTGGGGCTTTTATAATTTGGATATATTCTGGCACAAATGTTATCCTTTCAGTTTTTAAAGCAATACTTACAATTCCTGATACTTATGTCTTGCGTGCTCTTTTTAAAACCGAGCATTTGTCTATAATCATTTTTTCTATGTTAATTGGTGCTACTGTGCAGATTATTACAAAAAATGGTGGAATGAAAGCAGTGATAAATATTTTATCTCGGCGTGCTAATAATCCTCGCTCAGGGCAGTTTGTTACTTGGTTGTTAGGTTTAGTAATATTTTTTGATGAC
>DHVB01000005.1:12775-14164 GCA_002412425.1 Bacteroidales bacterium UBA5219
CTTATATTGTTGATAGCACCGCAGCACCTGTGGCTTCTATTGCTTTTGTTACAACATGGATAGGAGCAGAACTTTCATATATTCAAAATTCTATCACTCAACTTGGATTAAATGAGAGTGCTTATAATATCTTTTTCTCAAGTCTTAAATATTCTTTTTATCCAATTTTAACTCTAATTTTTATACTGATTTTAATTTATGCAGGCAGAGATTATGGTCCAATGCTAACCGCAGAAAGACGAGCAAGAGAAAAAGGTGTTACAGCAGCTGATATGGAACAAAAACTGCAAACAGATTTAAAAGAAATGGAAGTTTCTGACCATATTAAACCAAACATTTACAACGCTATTATTCCTATTGCAATTATTATTTTTGGAACTATTGCAGGTCTTTTTTATACAGGTTGGAATCCTGCTGTTTGGGAAAATAAATCTATAGGATTTATAACAAAAATTTCGGAAACAATAGGAGCTTCAGATTCTTATAAAGCTCTGATTTGGGGTTCTTTAGGAGGATTGATTTCTGCAATGTTCTTGAGTTTAAGTAAGAAAAAACTTGGCTTGCAAAACACAATGGATAGCATGATTAATGGCTTTAAAGCTATGTTGTCGGCAATTGTAATTTTAATTTTGGCATGGTCGCTTGCTGCCCTAATTTCAGATTTACATACTGCTGAATTTATTACATCAGCAATACAATCTGCAAATATGAGTCCATATCTTTTACCTGTTTTAAGTTTTGTTATTTCTGCTCTAATGTCGTTTAGCACAGGCACATCGTGGGGAACAATGGCAATAATGTATCCTTTGGTTTTACCAGCAACATGGTTTTTATGCCAAGAAACAGGAATGGATTACAATGCAAGTTTAATGCTTTTTTCTCATGTTGTATCAACCGTTATTGCAGGTTCGGTATTTGGCGACCATTGCTCACCAATTTCAGATACAACAATTTTAAGCTCTTTGGCTTCTTCTTGTAATCATATTCAACATGTTAGAACTCAATTGCCTTATGCATTGACAGTTGCTGTAGTTGGTTTAGTTTTTGGTACTCTACCAGTGGCATATGGACTAAGTCCTTGGATCGCATATCCGATTTTAATTGGAGTTTGCTTTTTAATTATTAGATTTTTTGGCAAAAAAGTTGAGCCAGTTAAGCAATAATAATTTGTCTTATTTTTAGTAAAAAACTTAAACTCGAACCCTAATTTTTTAGGTAATAGATATTTTCATCTGCTTTAATAATGTTTTGGTTGACTTATTCATTTCTGAAGTAACAAATTCATTACTATTGAATTTTATTTTCTTAATAGTTTTTAAATGCTCAATCGCATCATTTATAGAATAATGATGTATTAGTTTTTGCGTTTTGTTTAGCTGAGTAGTTTTT
>DHVB01000034.1 GCA_002412425.1 Bacteroidales bacterium UBA5219
GCTCCTGTTTTCCGCATTGGGACACCCTAAAAATTTTCTTTAATAATTTTGTACAGTTCAGCTTGTTTTTCATCCATATTTAGTAATTTAGTTTTCTCATATTTTGAGTCGGGTAATTGGTAGGTAATTTGATACATATTATGTGTTAACTCGTTTGCCTTTTGAACTGAAATACTTGATTTTTCTTTTTGTAATACTCTTTCTAATTCCTTATAAATCAGGTATGCAGTAAATGCAATGCAAATGTGTGCTTCAATGCGGTGTTTTAGTCTATGGTAGATGGGGCGTATGCGAAGATCTGTCTTTGATATTCGGAATGCTTTTTCAATATGCCATAACTGCCCATAGTTTTCCAAAATCATATTGTCTTCAAGATTGCTGTTCGTAACATAACCTTTCAATCCATCCCAAACGCTATCAAATTCAAATTTTTGGTAATTAATGTTAATTGTTACATCACCTGTTATTTCAAGATACTTGTTATATCCTCTATTATTAATATTAGCTTTGGTAAGCCGTCCAAGATTTAAGCGTTTTTCTAAGCGTTCCAAACCTTTTTTGCGGTTATAGGCATCCTTACGCGCTCTTTTGGCTGAGTAATGAATAATTAGTCGTCGCGTTCTTAATTCGCCTTCAATTTCTATCTGCTGTTCGATATGATGAAAGCTACCATCATTGTAGTCTTGCTCAATTATTTCCTTCTGAATTACCTTGCTTTCATTTTTAAGCCTAGCTCCAATAATATATTTGTAACCGTATTCTTCTAATGCTTTTAGATTTTCTTTTGAAAGCAAGCCTGCATCAGCTATAACGATAGGCTTGTCTATCTTAAACTTTTCTTGCATTCTCTCCAAGAATGGTATCAAAGTTCGTCCTTCGTAAGTATTACCTTCAAAAATATCATAACCAATCGGATAACCACCTAATCCGACTAAAAGCCCAATAATTATTTGTGGATTGTCATGTTTACCATCCTTATTAAATCCTCTTTTACGCAAATCGTCTTCATCACTTGCCTCAAAGTAAAGCGTTGTCAAATCATAAAATACAACATTTATATTACCTCCTAACGTGCGTTTTGTATGAAGAAAAGCAATTTGTTCAACCTGTTCTTTAAGTTTATTACTGAGCTTATCCAAAAAACGATAAATTTTATCAACATCAATAACAACACCTTGATAACGATAAAGATATTCGCTTGTTTTTAGCTTGCTCAATGGGAAAGCCAAACGAGTAATTACCAAATGTCTAAAAATAGACTCTTTGATTAAACCAAACCCTATATAGTCATAAATCTTACCAAATATAAGTTCTGGACCGACAGTTCGAATATGCGAATTATTAAGTAAAGAAAATGCCTGTTCAACTAACGCATCGTTCGTAGAAGCGAAAAGAGATAATTGAGACTGCATTTTTTCCATTTCTTGCTGTGCTTGCAATTTTAACCGATCAATTTCGTGGCGCTCAGTGCCGCAACCTATCGTTTTTTCCACTTTATAACGACCATTATACTTGCTAATTATCTGAATACTAACACTTCCAGAGCGATTTTTCTTTTCTCGAATATACATATTAAAAAATTTGGGACACCCAAAAATAGTAAAATATTTTCATATCTTATTGATTAACAGCAAAATAGTTTGGGTGTCCCGAAAAAGTGCGGAAAACAGGAAAGTACAACAACTTTAAAAACTAAAGTTTAAATATTCACAAAATAAATTTTATAAATTACCTTCCACCTTTTCTTCCCACAAAAAATTTCTAAAACTCATTATTTTTTTTATTTTTGCAGAAATAGTAAAAACCTAAAAAATTTAATAAATATGAAACAAATAATCGAATGTGTTCCAAATTTTAGTGAAGGTCGTGATATGTCAATTATAAAGCAAATTACAGATGTAATTACTGCTGTTGACGGTGTTAAACTTTTAGATGTTGACCCAGGTGCTGCAACAAATCGTACTGTTGTAACTTTTGTAGGTACGCCAAACGAAGTTTTAGAGGCTGCTTTTCAAGCTGTGAAAAAAGCTTCTCAAATTATTGATATGAGCAAACACAAAGGAGCCCACCCACGCTTTGGAGCAACTGATGTTTGTCCACTTATTCCTATTTCTAATATAAGCATGGAAGAAACTGCTGAACTGGCACGAAAACTAGCTAAAAGAATAGGCGAAGAACTAAATATTCCTGTTTATTGCTACGAAAATGCTGCATTTACAGAAAAACGCAGAAATTTAGCTAACTGCCGTAGCGGTGAATACGAAGGTTTGGCGAAAAAAATTACTAGCCAAGAGTGGAAACCAGATTTCGGCTCTAATGTTTGGGACGCTCACACAATGAGAACAGGCGCTACTGCGGTTGGTGCAAGAAATTTCTTAGTAGCATATAATATAAACCTAAACACAACTTCTGTGTTTAAAGCAAACTCTGTAGCTTTTGATGTTAGAGAAAAAGGAAGAGTAAAAAGAGAAGGACATCCAGTTACAGGAAAACCAGTACTTGATAAAGACGGAAATAAAGTTTACGAACCAGGACTTTTAAAATCAGTAAAAGCTATTGGCTGGTATATCGAAGAATATGGAGTAGCTCAAATTTCTATGAACCTTACAGATATTAGCGTTACACCTGTGCATGTAGCTTTCGATACTGTTTGTGAAAGAGCAACAGCTAATGGTTTAAGAGTTACAGGCTCAGAACTTGTTGGTGTTATGCCATTAAAAGCAATTTTAGATGCGGGAAAATATTTCTTAAAAAAACAAGGACGTTCAACAGGAATTTCAGATGCTGAAATTATTAAAATTGCTGTAAAATCTTTAGGATTAGACGAGCTAAAACCTTTCGACCCAAAGAAAAATATCATAGAGTATATGCTTGAAGATGACAATAACAAAAAACTTGTTGACATGAATTTAGTTGATTTCTGTCATCTTGCAGGCTCAGAAGCACCAGCACCAGGTGGAGGTTCGGTATCTGCTTATATTGGAGCTTTGGGAGCTGCTTTGGGAACAATGGTAGCAAATCTTAGTGCTAACAAATATCGCCACGACGACCAATGGGAAAACTTTAGCGATTGGGCAGATAAAGGAAAAGCATATCATGACGAGTTGCTAAAACTTGTTGACGAAGATACTGTTGCTTATTCTGGAATTATTGAATCTTACGGCTTGCCAAAAGGAAATGATGAGGAAAAAGCACTACGCTCACAAGCAATTCAAGATGCAACAAAATATGCAATTGAAGTACCTTTTAAAATTATGAAAGTTTGTTACAATAGCATGGAAGTTATGCTAGAAATGGCAAAAACAGGACTTGAAGCTTCGGTAAGCGATGCTGCTATTGGTGCTATTGCTGCAAGAACAGGAGTACAAGGCGGATTCCTAAATGTTAAAATAAATGCACCTAGCTATAAAGACAAATCCTTTGTTGATAAAGTAATTGCAGAAGGTAATGAAATTGAAAGAAAAGCCATAGCCCTTGAAAAGGAAATTATGGAGATTGCATTAGCCAAAATCGAAAAATAATACGGCGTTCATAAGTGTTCAACTGCTGCGTTGCTTTCGATGTTCAAACTCAGTCACGTACACTTCGGCTTTGCTCAGTGCATCGCTTCTGGTACGCTCCTTCGTTTTCAATCTCATATGCCTTGCATTTGAACACTTATGAAACACCTTGATTGATTTTATGATATAAATATTAATTAACAATTTGTATATTGTAGAACCTACACATGCGTTGTTTCTACAACAATGCCAATTTATTTATATTTCAAAAAATTTTTAAAAAACACTCAAAAATTTGCTTTTAATTCTGTTTTTATGTATTTTTGCATAAAATTAGAAGTAAAACAGGCATGGATTTTTGGCAATTAAGAAATCAATTTTATAACTTGGTTTGTTTTAATATCAATCAAGTATATGCTTGGCGACCTAACTTTGAGAAAACTAACCTCACTCGTTGGGTTAAGCAGAATTATATTATAAAACTACGTAATTCTTGGTATAGTTTTCCTGAATATTTAGAAACTCCTAATATTCAGCACTTTATATCTAACAAAATTTATAGTCCATCATATATAAGTTTACACTCTGCATTAGCGTTTTATGGCATTATTCCAGAGGCAATAGTAAGAACAACAGCAGTAAGTTCATTGAAAAAAATGAGTTTTGAGAATGCTTTTGGTTCGTTTTCTTATCAGCAAATTTTGCCAGAATTAATGTTCGGTAGTGAACAAAAAATATTTTTAAATAAACATAGTTTGATTTTTGCTTCTCCCGAAAAAGCAATTTTAGATTTACTATATCTTTATCCACAATATACTACAGAACAAGAAATCAGAGACTTGCGTTTTGACGAAGAATTTATGCAAGAGGATTTAAACTTAGAACGTCTTAATGAGTTTACAGAAAGATTTCAGTCAAAAATATTACGAAATAGAGTTAATACACTTTTAAAAATTTATGATTTATGCTAAATTTTGAACAAATAAAAAATTATTTTCCTCCACAAATAAGAGAAAATCCTGCACACAATAAATATATTCTAAAGGAGTATATTCAACTGATGATTTTAAATTTTTTATCAAGCTCAAAATATGTAAAAAAATTGCTTTTATAGGTGATACAAATTTACGTTTGTTAAAAGGAATTGATAGATTTTCTGAAGATTTAGATTTTGACTGTAAAGATTTTTCTATAGAAGAATTTGTTGAAATGTCGCAATCGGTTTTGACTTTTTTAAAGCGTTCTGGGATAAAAGCCGAAACAAGAGAAAAGCAAAGTGATAAATTAACAGCTTTTCGTTCAAGATTTTATTTTCCAGAGTTATTGTTTGAATTAGGTTTGTCGGCATACAAGGAAGAACGATTTTTGATTAAAATCGAAAGTCAAAATCAAGAATTTGAATATACACCTCAAATGGCAACGATTAGCGGGTGCGGATTTTTTATGTCGTTTCCTGTTCCACCTGATGATATACTTTGTGCAATGAAAATATCTGCATTACTTTCACGAGCAAAGGGACGAGATTTTTACGATATTATGTTTTTGCTATCTCAAACAAATCCAAATTATGATTATCTTGCTCAAAAACAAGGTATTCATAATTTAATGGAACTAAAAATAAAATTGGAAGAAACTATAAATAAAGTTGATTTACATAATAAATCTAAAGATTTTGAACATTTGCTTTTTAATAAAGAGAACAAAAATAGAATACTGCATTTTAAAGAATTTGTAGAAAAATTGAAATAGGAAAAATTCCAAAATAATTTTTAAAACTGCATCTTATTTCGTTGCTACATCAATCGTATTTACAATCGCAGTTTTATATTTTTCTGGAAAATTAGGAATTTTATTATTATCGGTATCAGGGAAGGATTGTAAAAATTTCACAAGAGCAATCCATTCTTTACCTTCTTGAATACCAGGTTTGTTTTCGTCAAAATCAATCCAAGTGGTTTTATTATTTGTGATTTTTTCGCCTTGTGCATTTTTAGGAACGATTTTTACCAAACCCATTGTCATACCGCGAACTTTACCCACAAATTCTAACATATATGAGTTTGCTGCCAGACTATAAAGATTTTTATTTTTTTTCGATATATCAATTTCCTTACCGTCTAGTTCAATTTTTACAACTTTTTTCAGCACTCCTTTTTCGCTATTATAATAAACTTTTGCACCGCTAAAATAACAGAGGTAAGAAGGACTCATTTTTGGAGCTAACAATAAAACCTCGAACAAGTTTTTAATTTCTTTAGCAGTTAAATAAACTTTAGCTAATGGATAGCCAGGCATTGAGTCGTCGCCTTCGCCTAAGCTCATAATTCTAAAAACATCAACAGCAGTTTGAACACCATTTTTGCCAACACGAAATTTATCACGAATAACCCCAGCAGCAACTAATGAAATGTCGGCTTTTTGATTTGAAAAATTATGTATATAATAATGAATAGCATCAGCAACAAGTGGTCCCAAATTGCTTTTGCTTAATTCTTCTTCTCGGTCGCAACCCAATTGGTAGTCGGTTTCTGCTAAAGGTCTAAAATAACCAAGACCTAGAGGACGTAAAATAGAGTCGTCAATTAATTTAATTCTATTTGAAATTATTTGATGAATTTTACAATCACCATAAATTTTGTCGTCAACAGCTAAAAGCTGAAATCTTGCTGATTTTACTTTTCCACTTTCTACATTCATTTCAAATCTACCTAAATTTTGACCTTGCGCACCAGTTTGTACAATGTAAGTATTGTTTACAATAATTGGCTCATGAATTTCTGTATGAGTATGTCCAGAAACTATTAAATCTATTCCTTTTACTTTTAGTGCTAATTCAACATCTTCGCCAGTCCAGTTTCCATTTTTGTCTTTTGTAACACCGCAATGTGATAAACAAATAACCACATCAACTTTTTCTTGGGAGCGTAAAGTTTTTACTATTTGTTTTGAGATTTTTATTCTATTTTGGATTATAACAGGTTTTGCATTTGGGGCAGATTCATTAGCATCAATACCTATAAGTCCAAAAATTCCAATTTTTAAACCAGCTTTTTCAACAATTGTGTAAGGTTTTATAATTCCTTTTTCAAATAATTTTTCAAGATTATCATCTAAATCCGATTTTTTTGACAATTCTGCATTAGAAAGTACAAGTTGTGGAATTTCGCCTTTTTCTAAATTTTTATTAACGATTTGTGCAAAAGCATTAGGTCCAAAATCAAACTCATGATTTCCAATTGATACAACGTCATAGCCCATTTTTTTCATTAAATGCAACTGAAAGCCGTCATTCACTTCAAAAATATGGAAAAAAGTACCCATTAAAAAGTCGCCAGCATCAACCACTAAAACATTATCGGGGTTTGCTTTTTTCTCAGCATCAATCAAAGCTGCAATTCTTGCAAAACCACCACGAGTATCATCGTCATCAACAGAACAAGGAGTATATTCACTTTCTGGAGAAAATCCTGTTAAATTGCTGTGTAAATCATTGGAGTGTAAAACAATAAGCTTTCCAGAGTTGGTTTGAGAAAATGCAACAACGTACAAAAACAAGGAAATAAATAAACAAACTAATCTCATAATATTAAAATTTTACAAAAAATAATTATTAAAATTTTACACAAATATAGGTTTTTTAATTTATAAACTTGTATTTATTCTAAAAAATATAAAGTTCTATAAATCTTTTATTGCATAGCTTTGGCTTGTCGTAACAGTAATTTAACATCTAATTTTTGTAATTTTTTAATTTAAAAAGCAAAGTTTAATCAAAATCAATAATAAATTAGTTTATAAAATTATAAATTTGCATATATTTGAAAAAATAAATATGGAAGATAAAAAAAATCAAGATATTTTAGTTTATACAGATTTTACTGAAGTCGGCGAAAAAAGCGTTTTGTGGGCAAGTTTTTTAGCTAGAAAATTTAAACGTAATTTGCAGATTATACATGTTATAAACGAAAATTCTTTAATATATTTTAGCAAAGATGATACTTATGATGAGGCAAAGGAGGCTTTGGCAGCACTTTGTGAAGATATAAGTTCAACTCACGGCATAAAATGTAAATATATTGTTGAAGAAGGCTGTACTTGTACTATTATTAATTCAAATGCAGAAAGAATAGATGCTTTTTTTGTTGTTTTAGGAACTCATGGTAAGAACGACCCACAATTTTTATCAGGTTCTTCGGCTATAAAAATTATTAGAAAAGCAAGAATTCCATATTTTGTTGTTCAAAAAAACTCGCCAGTACCAGACAGTAAAAAACGATTTGTCTTGCCTATGAACTTTAAAAAAGAAGCAAAACAAAAAGTTGGTTGGACTACATATTTTGCTTTAAATCTAAAATTAGAAATAGACTTGTTTTATTATGAAAATCCACAAGATAATTTAAAGAAAAATATTCATTTTACTAATACATTTTTTAATAATTACTCTTTTAAATACGAGCATAAACCTCAGCCAAAAAAATATAAAAGTATAGAAAAACTAGCAGTGGATTATGCTGATGAAATAGATGCTTTTTGTATTTGTCTTTTAATTTCTTCTAAGGAGAATTTAGTTACAAAAATTTTTGGTTTTCCCGAAACATCAATAATTACAAACTCTGCCGGAATTCCAGTTTTGTGTGTGAATCCTAAAAAAGACTTGTATATTCCGTGTATTTAAAGGCGTAATTTAGAATGTTTCTAAACATATTTATTTTTAAAACATAATGCTTAAAAATTTGTATATTAATTCTATAATGGTCCCCTTTTTTA
>DHVB01000084.1:0-9453 GCA_002412425.1 Bacteroidales bacterium UBA5219
TTATGGTCTTATTGACTGTTATGGTAAAGAAGTATCAGCTATGCATGAAGATGACAGTGAAGATGAAGAATAGCTTAAAGGTTTACAAGAGTATAAGTTAATGTATAATATCTGGCTTGTTTTTCTAATAATACTGCAAATTTCTTAAAATAAAAATTAATTATTATCTTTGAGATTGAAAAATCACAAAGAATTATATAGTAATAGATTTTATTAATCAAAAAAAACAAGGCTGAGTTATGAAAAAAATAATTTTAACATCTATAATCTTAATTTTTGTTCTAACTCAAGGGTATGGACAAAAACAATGCGATATTAAATCTAACTATGAAGATTTTATTTCGGTTGAAAGAGGTGAATATGAGGGAAGAGCTTATTTGACGACACAAGTTGTTGAAACACAGAAGAAAAGTTGTTTTTCAGACTTGATAAATAATAATCCTTTTCTAATTAGTTATTTATTACAATTTGCTTCAGTAAAAAATCACAAAAATATTTTGGAAATAACAGATAGTATAGATTTTAAAAGGGCTTATTTCGAAGATCTAAGAAATGACAGTCTTTTTAATGCTATTATGGTAGATTTAGTAAGCAAAACAATTGATAAGACAGTCCCAAAAGACACAGTTTCTTTCGACGAAATATTGAATATAGCTGTAAAATATTTTTACATAAGGAAAATAAATGAAGAGGGATATTATGCTGCTCAAATTTGTGGTGGTTTAAACGCAATTGAAAAAACCGAAGCAAAAAGAGAACCATTTTTAGAGGCTTTTTCATTTTCTTCTATTCAGAAAAACATGCTACAAGGTGGAGATTTTAATATTTATGAAGAATTTATAAATGTAGTAAAAGAGTTGTATTTAGTAAATCTTGGAATAGACGATAACGAAAATTTATTAAGAGCTCAAGGGGCAACGTTTATGCTCATGAGGAATAATGAAAACCTTAGAAAAATGTTGAAAGCAGATTACGAAAATCAAAAAGAGTTTTTACCTTTTGTAGTAATAGAAAATTAATAGCTGTTGGAAACTTTAAAAAAATTCTAATAAAACGAAACTTCTTTTACTAAAATACGTATTTTTTATTTATATTTACTAAGTTTTTTTAGCGAAATTTTGAATTAGTTTTAATGTTGTTATGAAAAATTTATCATTGCTTTTTATTTTTTTAAGTGTTATTACACTTAATGTTTTTGGTCAAGAAAATCACAAATCTATTCACCAACTTGAGTTAGAATATTATAACTCACTAAATATTGATGCGGAGTCTTATTATTCAATAAATCAGCCGGCTGAAATTGATATTTTGAAATCATCAAAATCTTGTGAGCATACTAAAATTGTTTTTGGTTGGCATCCTTATTGGGCAAATGGTATGGAAACGAACTATCAATGGGATTTATTGACTGACATGTCATTTTTTTCTTATGAAGTAAATCCTTCAACAGGAAATGCAAACTCTACTCATGGTTGGGCAACTTCAAATGCTGTAACTCAAGCTTTAGCTAATGGTGTAAGAGTAAATTTATGCGTAACTTTATTTTCTGAGCATGCAACATTTTTTGCTTCACCTACAGCACAGCAAACTTTAATTACAAATTTGATAAATCTTGTACAGTCTCGTGGTGCTCATGGTGTAAATATTGATTTTGAAGGAGTGCCTGGTGCTCAAAAAACAAATTTTACTAACTTTTTAATTGACCTATGTAATCAAATGCATTCAGCAATTCCAAATTCTAAGGTTAGCCTTTGTTTGTATGCAGTAGATTGGTCTAATGTTTTTGATATTGCTGCCATAAATAATTATATTGATTATTATACAATTATGGGTTATGATTATTATTATGGTGGAAGTAGTTATGCAGGTCCAACATCGCCTTTATATACTTTCCATACTTTTAATTATAATCTTGCAAAATCAGTAAATTATTATATGTCAAAGGGAGCAAGCAAAGAAAAATTGATTTTAGGATTGCCATATTACGGGAAAGAATGGAGTACTGAAAGTCAAAATGTTCCATCAGCAACTACTGCAACAGGCTCTTCAAGGACTTATAAAACTATTAGAGCAAATGCCGATGGCTATTATACAAATCGTCAATATGAAAATGTTAGCCAGTGTCCATATTATGTTTTTTATAATTCTGGTTGGAAACAGTGTTTTGTTGATGATGAGGAAAGTTTGGGGGCAAAATACGATTTAGTAAATATGATGGGAATTGCTGGTATTGGAATTTGGGCATTAAGTTATGACGATGGCTATACTGAACTATGGGATCTTATTCGCGAAAAATTTACAACTTGCGGAAGCGTACCTTGCAATGGCATTTTTTACGATTTGGGTGGACCAAATAATACTTATCTTAATTCAAGCGATTATGTTTTTACAATAGCACCTACAGGAGCAACAAAAGTAAATTTACAATTTACAGAATTTGATATTGAAGCAGGTAGTGGCTCTACTTGTAATTACGATTATATCGAAATTTTTGATGGAGCTGATGAAAGCTCGCCAAGTTTTGGAAGATTTTGTAATACTACAGGAAATCCTGGATTAATTAGTTCTACCGGAAATTCTTTATGCGTAAAAGTGCATACTGACGGAGCTACTGTGAACAACGGATTTACTGGAGTTTGGTCTTGTATTCAAGATGATATTTTGCCAACTACGGAAATAATTGCAGCAGATTGGTATAAAGAAGATTTTACTGTAAATTTTGTTGATGAAGATAATGCAGGAATTGATATGCAATTTTATCAAGTGCTTGATTTTGACGGAAATGAATGGCGAGCAAATGGAAACTATGGTTTCTTTAATGATAATTTTAATACAAATATTCATTCGGATTGGATAAATTCATCAGGGATTTGGACTATAAATAATGGACATTTACAGCAATCAGACCAAACATCTGCAAATACAAATATTTATACAAATGTTTTGCAAAATAATGAAAATATTTATTTATATCATTGGCAAATGAAAATATCAGGAGAAGGAACAAATAGAAGAGCTGGCTTGTATGTTTTTTGTACAGATCCTGGAGCAATTCAACGTGGCGATGCTTATATGGTTTATTTTAGGGCTGACCAAAACAAATGTCAATTATATCGTTCTACCAACAATGAAATTGTTATTCATACCAATGATAATGTTATTGTAAATGCAGATACTTGGTATGATTATAAAGTTATGTACAATCCTCAAACTGGAGAACTAAAAGCTTTTCAAAATAATATTTTAGTGTCTTCGTGGACAGACCCATCGCCAGTGAGTTCTGGAATAGCAGTTTCGTTGCGAACAGGAAATTGCATTGTTGAATATGATGATATTAAAGTTTATAAATCACGTAGCGAATCGGCTTTAGTTAGTGTTGGAGCAAACAAAGAAATTAGATATGAAAATCAAGATGTTAACACTTCTGCATGTAGAATAAAGTCGGTGGTAACAGATATAAATGGAAATTTTTCAGCAAATTCTGGAAAAGATATAAATATCGATTTTTCTGCACCATTACAAATTTCAAAAGTTAATGACGGCTTAGCCGAAGATATTGACGTTACATACGACAACTCCCAATTACAAGCAAACTGGACTGAGGCTGTTGAGGAAAATTCATATATCACAAATTATGAATACTGCATAGGTACAAATATAGGTTCAAACGATGTTGTTGATTGGACTGATAACGGTTTACAAACTAATGTAACTCATACAGGACTAAGTTTAAATTCTTTGAACACATATTATTTTACAGTAAGAGCAAAAAATATTGTTGGACTTTATTCTGCTGAAAAATCAAGCGATGGAGTTATTTTTATTGATGCTCAAGATAATGTAATTGCAGATTTTACAATTTCTTCTGCAGAAATTTGTCAAGGAGGGCAAGTTCAATTTATTAATCTTTCTCAAAATGCAAGCACATATTTATGGGAAATTACTGGTCCGCAAACTTTAACAAGCAATTTAGAATCGCCAAGTTTTGAATTACAAGCTGGAATTTATTCAGTCTCTCTTACAGCTTATGGAGAATATGGTGAAGATACAAAAACTGACGAAATAGAAATTAGTGTTGTTCCACTTCCAATAGCAGATTTTGAAGCTTTAAATACTTTAGTTCAACTTCCAAATGCTGTTGTGTTTTTTGAGAATAATTCTCAAAATGCAGATTCTTGGTTATGGGATTTTGGAGATGGAACAAGTTCTACAAATTTTGAACCTTGGCACGAATACGAAAATGCAGGCGTTTATACTATAAGTTTGATTGCAGGCAATGGAGTTTGTGAAGATAATGAAATGATAAAAAACAATTATATTACAGTTGAAGATGTGAGCTCTGACAAACTTATGCTCGCCCAAGAAATTTCTATTTATCCTAACCCAAGTATTGATAAGATTTTTATAAATAGCGAAAATGAAAAAATAAATAAATTAGAATTATATGACATTAATTCAAGACTATGTTTAAAACTTGAAAATCTTGGTAATACAGTACAATTAGATATTTCTGAATTTAAAGATGCAAATTATATTTTAGTTTTATTTACAAACGAAAATATTTATAAGAAAAAATTAGTGTTTGTGAGGTAAAGAATAAATGTTTCTTTAAATGTAGATGGAATTTTGACTAGCTTGTAGGTATCTATCTAAATATTTAGTAAAAAGCATTATCTTTGTAAAAAATGAAATGACAATGGATATTACAGGAACAATAAAAGGAATAAAGTACAAACCTTTGTTTTTAGATAAATTAAAAGAGATTGATATTAAGGAGTTTAATATTAATGAAGTTCCTGCCACGTGCTTATTGAAAAGCAATAATAATCTATTTGCTGTTTCAAAATGGGTTTCACCGAAACGTACTCGTTCATATCCGTTTGAAAGAGTGTATAATTCGCTGGGAATAAGTAAAAAAATAACTGTTATCCCAATAGTTAAGGACGAAGGAGCAAGCGGTGACCGCGATTTTATACAATGGGACACGGTTTCGTTGATGTCTTTACTTGATGTCTTTGTTATTTTTGCATATTATGATAAAGCTGAAATAAATCCAAGAAATGAACAAAAGATTACAAATCAGCAATTTAATAATAAATATGTTATTGCTAAAATCAAAGAGATAGAGCAATATCATAGTTCTGCTTTGCATTGGAATTTAAACGAACTTAATGTCAGCTTTCACGATATTTTAGATAAAGCAAAATTAGCGTATTTAAAAATTGAAAGAACGACAAAAGTAGCTTTACATAATATTTCAGGACTTGATAACTTTAAGGAGAAAATAGGAAAAGATGTGTCTTTGTTTATGCAATTTTCAAGAGAAAAAGCACAAAAAGCACAAGGCAGAGAATATGTAACTTTACAACCTAAAGAGAGTTTATCAACCTTTTCTAAAGCAAAAATCACAATAACTAACTATTTGGGTGGACAATACTTTTTTACTGTTGATGAAATTGAAAATTGTGAAAGAAACAATTTATTTAATAGAGGGAAAACACAGCCAAAATAGTCTTTTGCCTAGTAAAGGTGATATAAAAGATGGATTGCTAAAAATGATTTTGTACTGTAATTTAACAGATGTGAAAGTGAATAACAAGAGGATTAAAAGTTGCCCTGTTTTACTTTTAACATCTTCGAGGTTAACAGATTCAATGAGTTCGTTAGATACAAAACAAAAAAGAGATAAATATTTTGAAAAGAATAAGTTTTCCAACTCTCAAAAAACTATGATAGAAACTCTAATAACTGAAGCCAATAAAAATAATTTCATTGTAAAACTCATATACTCGAAATGATTAAATCCCCATTGCGTTATCCAGGTGGCAAAAGCCGCGCAGTAAAAACAATCGCAAAACTCATTCCCGATTTTGATGAGTTTCGTGAGCCATTTTTGGGTGGTGGGTCAGTATTTATATATGCCAAACAGAGATATCCAACCAAAAAATTTTGGGTAAACGATATTTATTTTGAACTTTATAAATTTTGGGAAATGGCACAAAAAGATGTCAATTCGTTGATAGATAAAATTTATGAGTGGCGTGAAAAATTTCCTGTGGGTAAAGAATTACATCAATTTCTAAACAAAAACATTGAAACATTTAATGACACTGAAAGAGCTGCAGCATTTTTTATTTATAATCGCATAACTTTTTCAGGAACAAGTTTGAGTGGTGGTTTTAGTGAACACGCATTTACAGGACGTTTTACCGAAAGTAGTATTCAAAGACTTAACAAATTTGCCGAAGTTATAAAAGATTCAAAAATTACAAACCTTGATTATGAAGAGGTTGTTAACGCAAAAGGAAAAAACGTATTTGTATTTCTTGATCCACCATATTATTCTGCTACAAAATCAGCTCTTTATGGAAAAAACGGAAATCTTCACAAAGGCTTTGATCACGAAAGATTTGCTAACGTAATGCAAAAATGTTCACACAAATGGTTGATAACTTATGATGATAGCAAATTTATACGAGAACTTTTTTCGTTTGCAAACATAACTACTTGGAATTTAACTTATGGAATGAGGAACGTTAACGAAAATTCTGACCAAAATGGAAAGGAACTTTTTATCTCAAACTATAATATTTATCAACCCAAAACACAACAATTAACACTTTTTTAATTCTTAGATAATAACTTTCTTAAAACCTTTTATCTTCTTACAATTTTCTTTCTTGTTTACTAAAAAAGATTTAATTTTGTAATACTAAATTAAATAACAAAAACCTTAGGATTAAAGTCAAATGCGATAAAAATGCGTAAGTTTTATTTTAAAAATCTAAAATTGTCAAAACATATAATTTTATATTTTCTTATTTCTGTTGTTTTATCTTCTTGCTCAACTAAGACAAAGAATTTTGAATATGTAACAAAATCGCCTGATGGTAAAATTTCTATGTCATTTGGAATTGAAAATGGATTTCTTTATTACCAAGTTTTTTCAGATAATGAAATGTTGATAGACAAATCTATTTTAGGTTTTGAATTTAAAAATGCAGAAGAAATAAAAGAAAATTTTCAGATTATAAGTAGTGAAACAAAGGAGTTTAAAGAAATTTGGCATCCTGTAGTTGGAGAAAATTCAGAAATTTTAAACCATTATAATGAAAGCGTTTTTGTTTTAAAAGAAAGTGTAAGTCCAAAGCGAGAATTAATTTTTAGTTTACGAGTTTATAATGATGGGATAGCCTTTCGTTACACGATTCTTGGTAATGGCGAAAATCTGGAAATTTTAAATGAAAACACCATGTTTAGATTTGCAAAAAACGATTCTGCTTGGTGGATTCCATCAAATGCATTTGCTTATGAAGCTTTGCATAAAAAATCACTCCTTTCAGAAATAAATGAAGCTGCAACACCAATTACTATTGAAAAAGAAAATGGCAAATTACTTTGTATTCACGAAGCGGCTTTATATAATTACTCTGAAATGTTTTTGCAAAATGCCGGTCAAAATTCACCTGATTTTTTTGTTGGACTTTGGCCAGAACCAGATTCTGTGTGTGCAAGAATTAAAACTCCATTTTCTACTCCTTGGCGTTGTGTAATAATTGCCAATTCGCCTGCAGAACTTTTTGAATCTAATTTAATACTTAATTTAAACGAGGCTTGCAAAATTGAAGATGTTTCGTGGATAAAGCCATTGAAATTTGTCGGTATTTGGTGGGCTTTGCATTTAGGAGAACAAACATGGGAAGGTGGTGAAAAACATGGTGCTACAACAGAAAACACAAAACGATATATTGATTTTGCTAAAAAATATAAAATTGGTGGTGTACTTGCTGAAGGCTGGAATTGTGGCTGGGATACCTGGGCAAAACCAAATGTTATTCCAAAACAAAATTTTTGTGTTCCTGAGTCAGACTTTGACCTTAACGAAGTTGTAAATTATGCAAAATCAAATAATGTAGAATTTATTTCTCACCACGAAACAGGCGGAAATATTCCAGATTATGAAAAACAATTAGATTCTGCTTTGAGTCTTTGCAATAAACTTGGTATTCGTTATTTAAAAACGGGTTATGCAGGTGAGATTATCCCAAAAGATTATCCGCCTTATGGGCAATTTATGGTAAATCATTTTCAAAAAGTTGTGGAGTTGGCAGCAAAATATAAAATATGTTTAAATGTTCATGAAAGCATAAAACCAACAGGAATAGAGCGAACTTGGCCCAATTTGTTAACTCAAGAAGTTGTAAGAGGCAATGAATGGAATGCTGGCTATAACGCAACTCCGCCTTGTCATGCAACAATTTTACCTTTTACAAGACTTGTTGCAGGTCCAATGGATTACACACATGGAATTTTTAAAATAAATCATAATCCGAATGAAAATAAAAGACTTTACTGTACACGAACTTATCAAATGGCAATGTATGTGGTTTTTTATAGTCCTATGATGATGGTTTCGGATAAGATTGAAAATTATGAAAATCAAAAAGAGTTTAAATTTATTGAAGATGTGCCTTGCTCTTGGGATAAATCTAAACTTATAGATGCAAAACTTGGGGAATTTGTTGCTGTAGCTCGAAAAAAAGATGAAAATTGGTTTACGGGAATAATTACAAACCAAGATACAAGATTGGTGAAAATTCCTTTAAATTTTTTAGAAAACGACAAATTTTATTTAGCCGAAATTTATTGCGATGATTTTGATACTGATTGGGAAAAAAATCCAGATAAAGTAGAAATTGCTAGTTATTTTGTAACAAATAAAGATACGGTTTTTGCTGCTGTTTCAAAAGCAGGTGGGCATTGTATGGTCTTACGCGAAATAGGAGCAAAAGATGTTTTGGCAGGTGGAATAGAAAAGTATAATGTTAGTTCTGTAGAAAAAATGAAAGTTTTTGAAAAACAAAACACTTACGGAAGAGTAGTTGCAAACAACTTAGCAATGCAAGGAAAAATAACATTGTCGCAAGAATTTAGTAAAAAATATTCAGCTTCGGGTAAAAATGCTTTGATAGATGGACTGTCAGGCTCTTATAATATGTGTGAGAATTGGCAAGGCTTTGAAGGACTAGAAGACTTGGAAATAATTTTAGATTTAGGCAAGATTCAAAAATTTAAAAGCATTAAAATTTCATTTTTAAATTCACCTAAAAGTTGGATTTTTTCACCAAAATCAGTTGAGTTTTTAATTTCAGAAAATGGGAAAAATTATATTTCAAAAAATATTGTGGAAATAATAGAAACTTCTGAAAAAGAAGCACATATCACCAATATCCAAGAAGTTGAAACAGAAAACTTAGAAATGGAAGCAAGATATGTAAAAATTAAAATAATAACACAAAAAACTTGTCCAGATTGGCATATTGGAAAAGGGAAAAAAGCTTGGCTGTTTTGTGATGAAGTTTTAGTATATTAGAAAAACAACTTAAAGTTTGATAAGATTTTTATACAAAGCAGAGGCTGTCTCAAAACAAATTTTAAAACAATGAATTTTCA
>DHVB01000084.1:9666-9806 GCA_002412425.1 Bacteroidales bacterium UBA5219
GAAATTGAGGACGAAAGAGCGTACACTTGAGTTAAAAGTTAAAAGGTTAAAGTTAAAAAGAGCTGATGTCGCGTCCTAAGAAAAGTTGACACATTTTATTATAAATCCGACTTTAAAAACTTCCTTAAATCCGCAACTAA
>DHVB01000069.1 GCA_002412425.1 Bacteroidales bacterium UBA5219
GCGTCAGTTCCTTTAAACTTTAACCTTTTAACTTTTAACTCAAGTGTACGCTGCTTCGTCCTCAATTTCAGCGCCTTGCATTTTAACACTTTTGAAACACCTTGAAAGGTTGTCGGTTCAACACTTGTTTTGAGACAACCTCTTTTATTTTTATGTTATTTATTCTAGTATTTTTTTAGAAGAAAGACCTACTTCTGCGAGTATTTTCGCCAATATTCATTCCAAAAACAATTTCTTGAGAACCATAAGTATAAGAAGATAAGTCGCTGAAAGTAAAGTCATAAGCATAGCCAAAGAAATATTGATTATGTTTAAAACCTATACTTGCAACAAATGAGTCGCCAGGACGAAGTGACATTCCAAACCAATAGTTTTTGTCATAATAAAATTTAAGATTAATGTCAAACTGAGGTGTTGTAACTTCTGTAGTTTTCATTAATATAGATGGTTCTATTTCAAATTGTGGAGAGTTTTGAAAATCAAATTTATAACCACCCATAACAAAATAGTGACGCACCATTTTGTTTTCTTCAACATTTTTATTTATTTTTAGTTTTGATTGAAACAGGTGCGAGCCTGTAATACCTGCATAATATTTTTTTCCATATGCATAAGCTCCAAATATAGCATCAGGGACTATTGTTTTTTCAATCATATATGTAATTGCAGGGTCATCATAAACAGTAAGGGTTAAAAACCTTTGATCCATTTTATATTGTTCTGCAACTGCTGCTAAGCCCAAAGAAATTTTATTGAGCCTATCAATATGAAAATGGTAAGAATATATTGCTTGAAGTCCAAGATGACTTTCAGGACCAAAACTATCATGGAAAATAACTGCACCTAGACCAACATTGGTATTAGACAACATTGTGTGCCCTGATAATGTTTGTGTAGAAGGCGTTTCTTTAATTCCTATCCACTGTTTATGGATACTCAAAAGTATAGGAGAATATTCTTTTGATCCAGCAATGGCGGGATTATAGAAAAAATCGTTTAGCATGTATTGGCTATACAATGGCAGTTGTTGTGCATTAACTTGTGAAGCTCCTGCAAACAATATTACAATAAAAATAGGTAAAAACTTTTTCATATCAAACATTTAATATTTGAATATTTTAACAATTCACAGTTTTACAAATATATACAATATTTTTAAATAAAAACATTTTTTTTACAAAATTATTATTATTTTTTCAAAATTAAAACATTGGACTAGAAATATCGCTTGATTTTTTTGAAAATAGAAATACTCCAAGTGTAATTTCGTGAGCTCCGCTACTTACATTTTTAATTCTTGAAATCACAAAATCAAACGCATAGTTTATGGTAAATCTATCATATTTATAGCCTAAGGAAAATACTATTGCATCAGCTCTGCTTAAACTTAGTGATGTGCTAAAAGTATTGCTATAGTTGTAGTTTGCAATTAAATCAAATTTGAATGGGCTTGATTTTGCAAAATACATATTTAATATAGGTGTAAAACTATGTTTTGAATCTTCTAGTTTAAAATTATAAGCACCAGTAATAAAAAAGTGTCTAGCATTTTTTATTAATCCAGAAATGTCTGCGTTAGAACCAGAGAAAAAATAATTTGATTTGAATAATTGTAAAATCGAAAATCCTACAAAATAATTATTCGCATTTAACAAAATTCCTGCATTTGCGTCAGGTTTCCAAATTTTTTCGTCAGTTTCAAAGTTCAAAATTTGGTCATTTGTTTCGTAAACTTTAATTTGTGATGACAATAATTTTAATTGAGAAAAATTCATATCCAAGCCAAAACTAATATTAAAGTTTTTAGTGCGAATTATGTATGAATAGCCGAGGTTAAACGCAAGTCTTTGACTAATCCCAATTCTGTCATGAACTAAAGCAGCAGATGCACCCATGTCGCTTCTGAATAAGTATTTCCCATAAATTGAATTAATTCGAGGAGCGCCAGAAAAACCTGTCCATTGTATTCTACTATTTAAAAGTATTTCGGGAATCTCTTTCATTGCAATTGCAGCAGGATTTTGGTTGGCAATATTAAATACATAATTTCTATGGTTACCAATTTGCTGAGCAGATAATTTGAAACTACTTATTAAAAGTAAAATACCTATATATGTAAAAATCTTTAGTTTCATTTTTATCTAATTATTGTAATATGTCCTTTAAATAGTGATTTGCCATCGCCTAAATCTATTATATAATAATAAGTTCCTTCTGGTAAATCTTTACCTTTAAATGTTCCACCCCAATCATTTTGGTAATTTTCTGTATCAAAAACTAAATTTCCAATTCTATTGTATATCCATATTTTATTTCTTGGGAATTTATCAATATTTTCGACTATCCAAGTGTCATTTGCTCCATCTCCATTTGGAGTTATTGTATTATAAATAGTTATGCAATATGTTAATTCCATTAAATCAACATTATAAATATATAAACAGTTGTTTGCATCAGTTATGCTTATATAATAATTTCCTTCTCTGAGTTCAGAAATATTATTTTCTTCAGAATTATTATCCCAAAGGAATGTGTATTCTGGAGTTCCTCCAGATGGATTAACTTCTATTGCTCCATCATATATTCCAGAGCAAGTTGGAGGAGTTAATTTAAAATTAGGATTAAGCGAATCAGGCTCAGAAATTAGCACTCTAATAGTATCTGTACAATTATATTTATCGCTTGCAAACACAAAATGTTCGCCTGCTGGTAAACCTTTTGCTGTATCGCCAATATGTCCGTTTGACCAAATAAAATGTATTGGTTGTTGTCCGTCTTCAAGTTTTGCAATTGCTACAGCAATACTATCATTAAAACATAAGTTAGGTTCTATAACATTATAACTGCCGTAAATTTTTCCAAGTTTGTTAACAAATACGGTTAAGCTATCCGAACAATTATTAGCATCTGTAACTATTACTTGATTTTGACCATAAGGTAAATTTGTTGCAGTTTGAGTTGTTTCGTTACTTATCCACAAATAGGAGTAAGGAGGCGTTCCTCCTTCTGGCATTACAGTTCCAGAGCCAGCCTTAAGTCCACATTCCACAGGATCTGTTTTTCCGGTTAATTGTAACATTGATGGTTGGGTGAATCTTATGCTATCAAAATAGTGGCAAGAGTTTGCATCAACAACTGTAATGTTATAATATGTATTTGCTGGCATTCCTAGGCCTGTAAAGTCTTGTTGTTCAACACCTTCTTCCCAATATACTGTGTAAGGAGGTGTTCCGCCTGTAGGAATAACGTTTGCACTTCCATCATAATAGCCAAAACAACTTACATTATTAATTTCAGAAAAGTTAGAAGTAAGATAGTTTGCAGGTTCTGTTATTGTGTAAGTTTGAATGTTTTTACAAGCATTTTGGTCTGTAACTGTAATTGTATAGCTACCAATAGGCAAATTACCAATAGAGTCTGAAAAATATCCATTGCTCCAAGTAATATTATAATAAGGTGTTCCGCCGCTTACATCAACAGTAATATAGCCGTCATGTCCGCCTTTGCAACTAACATTGTGAATTTGTTCTACCAATATTAGTTCGTCAGGTTGAGTAATATGTGTGCTTGCTGTGTCGGAACAGCCATTTGCATCAACAACCGAAACAAAATAATATCCGGGATGCATATTTGTAATAATGTGCGAACTTTGAGTTGGGTCGTGGAACCAATGATAAGTATATGGTTGAGTTCCGCCACTTGCTTGAACAACTAAACTTCCATTGTCTAAACCAAAACAAGGAATATTTGATGAATTTATGTTTGCAATTAGAGTATCAGGTTCAATAATAGTAATGCTTTGTGACCACGAACAATTATTTGCATCTGTTGCGGTTATGGTATAAGTTCCAGCATTCAAATTATATAAATCTTGATATGTTTGACCGCTACTCCATAAAACTGTGTATGGTGGAGTAGCTCCAGAAAGTGTAATGTCAATAGAACCGAAGTCTGTTCCGTGGCAAGGTAAATCAGTTTTAGTATAATCAATTGTAATAGGAGAGGTGGGTTGACTAATGAAAATGGAGTCAGTAACAAAACATTCTCTAAAGTCTGAAATAGTTACATAATACCAGCCAGATGTTAAATCTGTTGGGCTTTGTTGGTGGCTACCGTTTGACCATTCAAAGAAGTAAGGAAATGTTCCTCCAGAGACTTCTGTAGTAATGCTTCCTGTGAAAAATCCATAACAATCTAAATCGCTTGCTGTTAAGCTATGAATAATAGGTGGATTTATTGCTACTGAAATTGAATCATAACTTTCGCAATTTTGAGCATCTGTTATAGTAATCATATAATATCCTGGGTTGCCATAAATACTATCTATATCGGCAAAAGAATTTTGTGTTAACTGTCCTGTTGACCATTGAAATTCATAAGGTGCAATTCCATTTTGAGCTTGTGCATAAATGTATCCGTTAGTTTGTCCATAGCAAAATGCTTGCTCGGTGTAAAGTAGAGAATTTACTTCTGATTTATCGTATGGACGTATATAAGTTCCTGGGAAAACTATATCCTCGGCAAAGTGCATTAATTCCCAAGTTTGATCAAACCAAGTAACAGGAACATAACCCAAACTTACTGTCCATTCAAAAAGAGGTCCAATATCCCAAGGTCCTATATCTTTTTCTAATCCTTGAATAAATTCTTCATCTTCGTAGTATCCTTGCATAGCAATTGGTTCGGAAACTATTGGTTTTCCTATGTTAATAGGTAGTTCAAAACTAGGCATTACATTGTCTGCAATTTGAGATTTGAACGGAGTTACTATAGTGATTGAAGCGCTAAGAGCTTCTATAACAAACGAGAATGCAATACTATCCCAAGTGTGGTTTCGGATAGTTGGTTGAATATTATATTTTACACCAACATACATAGAATCCCAGTCGTGGCACGGGTAAGTGATAGTAAGGTCGTTTCCAACAGCCATAGTAATTGTATCGCCAAAACCACTTTCAACTTCTGCATTTGAGTTTTGAGGGTCGGTAACAATATAAGGCATTTCAACAGGAAAATCTAAGGTTAGCCAAATTGTGGGGCAGAAGTAAATATCTTGGTGTAAAGTGTTTTCAATATTAAGATAAACACTTAGCAAAGAATATTCAATTTGAAAAATTATATCTCCTAATGGTGTGTTTATTGGATATTGAAGCGTGTCGTTTAAAAAAGCTATAGCTTGTTGTATTTGTGGTCCTTCTGGTGGTGGAATATAGCCAGCCATCACATATAAAAAACCTAAAACATCGAGTTCTACTAACATGTAAGGGTCTTCACCTTTTGCAATTAAGCAATTTGAACCAGGCTCAATATAGTCTTCAGTAAATACTTCAGGCAAATCCACATGAGCTTCAAAGTTGAAACCCACAAGATCTGTAAAATCTATATCAATAGGCAGTTCGTAGTCGTGGCAAAAAGTAAATTGGTCGCCAACATAGCAAGGATAAACACAGTATTGGGTTTCTGCATTTATATGAAATAAAGTATCTAATGTGTAAGGTAAAGAAACACTCGCTGGTATTAAATGTATTGTGTCGCAAGAAAATACGCAAACTACAATATTCATAAATGGGTCGAACTGATATTCAAAATCAAGAGTGATCACTCCAACTGGAGGGAAAGATGTTTCTAAAGCCCAGCCATCAGTTACTTCATAAGATGTGTGTATTGTTGCAGGTCCACCATAATTGAAGCTAAAATCTTCAGGAAACTCTAAAGTTGTCTTTATTGGATAATCTAAGCTAAAACTTCCTGTATAAAAGCCATGTGCTTCAAAAGTAGAACGTAATAAAGCAATAATTCCGACATTCATTCCAACTCCAAACTGTTGACCTAAGAACTCTGAAATTTGAGAAAATCCCCAAGATTCATTAATGTCAATATCAAAAAATGTATGATCGACATCTATCCCATAAGCATAATCAGGTCCCCACATATTTTGGTTGTGAGATTGATAGAGCATTTCGTGTTGCAAAGTATTTTCTTGCCCAAAAATGTTTAAACTTAAAAGTATAAACAAAAATAAATATGATATTTTAACGAAATGCTTCATATTATTCAATTGAGATTAAACATGCTTCAATAGCTGGAAATAAAAGTTTTTTCATATTTAGAGGGTAATTAAAATTTACCCAAATAGTATTTTCTTCGCCAGTAAAAAACATAGCTCTTTCGTAAACCATTTCACCACTAGTAAATTCTACGAAAAATATTACAGCATCTTTGCCTGTAGCAGTTTGTAAATTTACTTTTTCTTTAAATATATAGTTTTGAGATTCAATATATTCTTTTGTCATTGAAGATGAAATGTCTCTGTACGAAACTCCATTTATTTCCATAACTTGTATTGTTGCAGCAGAACCTTTGTGAACAAATCCGTTTATGCTTTCATCTACTTCAAAATATTCTGGAGGAATCATTTTTACATTTGTATTTGGAGCAAAAACTAGCTTGTTGGGATTGTATTCTAGCTTGGCATTTTGTTCTTGAACAAAAACTTCTAATTCATCGGTTTGTGAAAAAACTGATAGTGAGCTAAAAATTAAAACTATAATTATTAATAATTTGTTCATAACAAAACACTTAATTTAATAATTAATAAATGCAAATTTAAACAAACTTGATGAATTACAAAACATAGTTGCAAAAATTTATATTTTATTCAACAAATATTTTTTTAACTAAATTTACTTTTGAATTACTGAGTTTTACAAAATAAATTCCAGACGATAAATTAAAGTTCATCTCATCTTCATTTGAATTTATTTGTTTTTCTTCAATAATTTGTGAGTGAATATTTAATATCTGTAAATTGTACTCTTCATTTTGATTTGGTAAAAGTATTTTAAACTTTCCAGTATTTGGATTTGGATATATGTCAAAATCAAAGTTTGTATCAGTGTGTAAGCCAGTGAAAGGACTGATAGTTAAATTAAAGTAGCAAGAAGCAGAGCATTGTGTTGTTTCATCAATATATGTATAAACTATGGTGTAGTCTCCGATTTCGTAATTTGCTGGATTTATGTATGTTATTTGATTTCCGTTTAAATAGTAGTTTCCACCTTCGGGTTCTGCTCCAGATAAAGGAAGTGGTGAGTCATTTTCTTCAAGATTAATATCATTTGGACAAAATACTTCTGGTGCTTGTTTTACCACAATTTCAAAACTGCATTGTTCGCTTTCGTATGAGTAAGTAATTATATTGATGCCCAAACTTGCATTTTCAGGATAAAAAACTCCATCAACAACTGCATCTCCAGAATATGTGCCACCAAGTGGAGTTGCTCCTTCTAAAGCAAATTCATTTGCATTTGAGCAAATTTCAAAATTTTCGGTACATTCTACAACATTAGGATTATAAACATAAATTGTGAAAGTGCAAGAATCCACAAAATTATTTTCATCAGTGTATATATATGTTATTAAATAATTTCCCACACCATATTCATTTGGATTAAAGCTTGTGATCGGATTGTTGTTATAATAATATTGACCGCTTTGAGGTGTAGCTAAGTTAAGTTCTAAAGTTGCATCATTGATTGATAAATATTGATTGTCGGGACAGATTATGCTTTGAATTAAAACACCATCTGAAGTAGCAATATCGGAATATAGACCAGCACCATTTTTAGCTTTAACCGAAATATAATAAGTTTGACCAATTTCAAGATTTGCATTTGTTATTGTAAAGTTTGTAGCAAGTCCATTATTTGTCCAAGTTAAGTAATCTGTTCCTCCTTGACTTGTGCCAATAGCATAAAAATAAGCACTTATTCCAGAATTTGGGTCTTGGCTTTCTGTCCAATTGCCAGATAAATTTTGTGAATCATTGCTACTATCTACATCTTGAGCTATTCCATCATTAACATTTGAAATACTTGTAGGTTTGCTAAAATCAATATTGTAGTTTTTTGTGATTATTGCAGATAGGTTTTTTGCACTATCCATGCACATAGAGCTAATTTTTGCTGCAGCAATATCAGGATTAGGATTTGAATATCTTAAATCTCCATCTGTTGCATTGCAGACAATTTCTGTGTTTTGGTTAGAATATCTTGAACGGAAAGTTCTAAAATTATCAATCGACATTATAGAATTTCCACTTCGGAAAGAAATATAACTTCCAGTAAAATATGGATTAGTGTCTTTATGTTCGCCAATAAGTTTATTGTCTTGATACACAAAAAATTCACCAGTAACTCTGTCGTAAAGGATTTTAATATTATACCAAGTTTCTGCCGCAAAATTAATTGTAAAAGTTTTATCTAATGAAAGTACATTATCTGTAACTCTATAAAACTCCAAAGATTGTGTGTCTTGTAGTCTAAACCAAATAAAATATCCGTTACCTCTATTGCTTAATTCTGGATTGTCGCAGAAGAAATGGAAGCCAGCTCTTTTGTTTATATTACTTCCTTCAACTTTTAAATCAAATTCGTACAAATATTTATTTGATAACTCTTGATTTAGGTAAGCATATATGTTTGAATTTCCTACACTTTCATCATTGTGAATTAAAATACCTTCTGAGTTAGTAGTCCAATTACCAACTTGATTAGTCCAGTCAGTGCTTAATCCATTATTAAAATCATCGAAAAAATGTCCTTTGTTTTTGTTTGCTGTCCATTTTGTTCCATCAAAATCAGAAATGTTGAAAAATCCTTTTTCTACTCCACTAAGTTGGTCATTGTCAGAGAAATAAGCAGAGAAGTTGTCGGTGTGCCAAGTTCCAGTAACTTCAATATCAGTTTCAGGATTGTCAAAATCAGTATAAATATTCTTAGACTTTGATTCAGACCAATTGTTGGCATTATCTATAATTTGTGTTCTAATTCTTGCAGCTTCTTGAGTGTTGTTTGGACTTTGATATCTAATCTCTGCATTTGGACTTAGTTGAGTTGTTATGATTTCGCTTGCACTACGAGTTTTATACATTTTTATATCATCGTATTCGCATATGCTTTGTCCAGTTCTAAGCGAAATAGAATTACCAGATTCAAATGGTGTTGGGTCAGTTATAGATGTAACAAACTCATTATCAATATATAATGAAATTATTCCTGTGGTTGTGTTCAGAATAATTTTTACGTCATACCAAATGTTAGGTTGCAAATTATAAGATTCATAGTGAAAAAATCCTCCTTCACTAGTTTCGAATGAATTATTATTATAACGATAAATTTCAGCTGTTCCTGTACCTGTTCCTAGTGTAGGGTCAACTCTTAGGTAAAGCATGTATGATGTTTGTCTTCCGCTAGCTTCTGGGTCGCTACAGAAAAAGTGCATTCCAGCTCTACGATTGTTGCCAGAACCTGAAATTTTTTGTTTCCAATGGTATAAATAAGTTTCGCCTTGTACTTGATTTACATAGGCATAAATATTTGTATTGGTGCTTGTTTGGTTTGTTTGTTTTAAGTGGTTTTCACTTATTGACCACTCTCCAGCATAGCTTGTCCATTCTTCATGTATGGCTGTTTGGAAGTTATCATTAAAAAATCCATGTTCTCCATTAGCACGCCATTCTGTTCCATTAAAATCCATAACTTGGTAGAAGCTATAATTTACACCTGAACCGCCTTCATTGTCTTGGTCGTTAAAATTTACTTCAAAATCTGAATTATACCATTTTCTTTGAGTTTGAATATCTGTTGTTGGTGCTTGGGTGTCAAAACTACCATCGCATATATCTAAGATTTGTTGTGTGGCAGTTCTGATTGAAGGTAATAGGGCATGCAAAGCATTTCCTGGACAAGTAGTTCCGCCAGGATTTACGTCTCTATGACCACAGATTCTATGAACATTTACATATCCGCTGTTATCTTGTTTAATAATACTTGCCATACTTGTTGGGTCAAACCCTCTGTAATCGTACCACCATGCTAAAAATTCTGCACATTTATCAAGCTGTGGTTGAGTTGGAGCTGTTCCAGGAGAATCAGAGTCTCCTAAGAAATTTAAGCCTATAGAATAAGTGTTTGAATAACCAGCATGAGCGCCGTGCACATCTTGATTGGGTAAGTTTGGATTATGCCGACCTTGGAAAAAATTTCCATATTTGTCGAAAAGATAATTATAACCAATATCGCTCCAGCTAAGAGTGTTTACATGATAGTTCCAATAGCTTCTAACAACGGCTGCTCCATCTGTGTATGAGCTAGGACTTGCACCATGATGAATTACAGTATGGGTTGGATTTCTGTAAACAACAGTATATGTTGGATATAGGCAATTAGAAACGCCATTACACCACCCAGATCGAGTAATGATTGGTGATGGAAATTCTGGACAAGCTTTTGCACCAGATTTTGTACTTTTTGTTTCTGTGTTTGTGATTATTGTTGGTCTAACATTTAATAAAATCAAGTAAATTTCACTTATAATTTCACCTTCTGGTGGGTGAATATAAAATTCTATAGAATCATGTTCCCACTCGTCCAAGCCAAACATAAGGTTGGATTTATAATAATTTGATTTTGTTTCGTTTGGTTTAGTAAAGCCATCGTCAATTTCCCAATCAGTCCAACCTTTATTAGGTTTGTGAACTTTGTAAACAATCTCAAAACTACCTGCCGAATAAATTTCTGTACTTGATACCCAACCTAGAGCAAAAGATGTAAATTCTACGGGAGTTTTTAAATAAAAACCGTAACCACCATTTTTGTCTTGGATAATTGGTGAAGTAATTTTGTAAGTATTGATACTTGCATCTTTACTGTTAAAAGTTTCTGTTGTTTCAAACTCAACTTGTCCAAATGCTACTGCGGACAAAAAGCTAAATAAAAATGTAAAAATTTTCCTCACAATTTTAAATAATCAATAATTTAACAATGTGTGCAAGTTACGGCAAAATGTTTTTTAAAACAAATATTTTTAAATATTTTTTTAGCTTTGCAAGAAAAAAAATATAATTATGCCTAAATTCTTCAAACTTTTAAAATTATATCCTCAAACCTATTGGATTTCAAATGTAATGGAACTCTTTGAGCGTTGGGCTTGGTATGGTATGTTTATGCTTTTTGCTCTTTATTTAACTGGCTCAACCGATGCGGGTGCTTTAGGCTTTTCGCAAACTCAAAAGGGAATGATGATGGGAACAGTTGTGGGTTTGCTTTATCTAATGCCAATTTTTACAGGTGCTATTGCCGATAGATTTGGATATAAAAAAGTGCTGATAATATCTTATATAATTCTTAGTGCATCATATTTTGCTCTTTCTTTGGTTACTAGTTTTTATGCAGTATTTATAGTTTTTTTAATTCTTGCTATAGGTGCATCTTTGTTTAAACCAGTAATATCAGCTTGTATAGCAAAAACCACAAACGACCAAACTTCATCATTAGGCTTTGGAATATTTTATATGATTGTAAATATAGGTGCATTTATTGGTCCTATTGTTGCTTCTTTAGCAAGACAACACGATTGGAAATATGTTTTTTATATTTCTTCGGCTGTAATTTTAATAAATTTAGTTTTAGTAATTCTATTTTTTAAAGAACCAGAACGAGAAATCAAGCAAAATAAGTTTTCGCAAGAATTAAAAATTATTTTTAAAAATATTTTTGAAGCATTAAAAGACATGAAGTTTGTAGTGTTCTTATTGATAGTTGTTGGTTTTTGGACAATGTACAATCAGCTATTTTATGCTTTGCCAGTTTTCATTGACCAATGGATGGACACTTCAATAGTTTATAATAAATTGCATTCTGTTTGTCCCTGGTTGGCAGAAACAATTGGTACTCCCGAAAAAACTATAGCGGCAGAAATGCTCACAAATCTTGATGCAATGTATATTATTATTTTTCAAATAGCTGTTTCTTATTTTGTGATGAGACTTAAACCTATTCATTCAATTATTAGTGGTTTTTTAGTTGCTACAATTGGTCTGTTTCTTACTTTTTCTACAAATAATCCAATGTTTTTATTTGTTAGCATTTTAATTTTTGGTTTAGGCGAAATGGCAGGTTCTCCAAAAATTACTGAATATATTGGAAAAATTGCTCCTCCAAACAAAACTGCTTTGTATATGGGTTATAGTTTTTTACCAATGGCTGGCGGAAATTATCTTGCAGGAATTTTGTCAGGTTCGGTTTATCAAAAATATTCCGATAAAATTAGCTTGTTGAAAATGGAAGTTGGTAGTAGAGGTTTGAATATTCCAGAAATTTCAGAAAATTTTTCACAAACAGATTATATAAATGTGGCTTGTCAACAAATGAATATGAGTCAAGGCCAATTAACAGAGTATTTGTGGACAAATTATCAACCTTATAATATTGGGATAATTTTTGCAGCAATTGGTATTGGTACTGTTATAGCAATGTTAGTGTATAATTGGTATTTGAATTGGAGGAAAGCTTAGTGAAATTAATTACAATTCTTCTTTTAAATATTTAGCTGTATAACTATTTTTATTTTTGATAATATCTTCAGGTTTTCCTTGAGCAACAACAGTTCCACCTCTTTCGCCACCTTCTGGTCCCATATCTATAATCCAGTCGGCAGATTTAATTATATCTAAATTATGTTCAATAATTATCATGCTATTGCCTCTGTCAACTAAAGAGTTTAAAACTTCAAGAAGCACTTTTATATCTTCAAAATGCAAACCTGTTGTTGGCTCGTCTAAAATATAAAGAGTATTTCCTGTTTCTCGTTTCATTAATTCGGTTGCAAGTTTTACTCTTTGAGCTTCTCCACCTGAGAGCGTAGTGCTTGATTGTCCTAAATTAATATATCCCAAGCCAACTTGTTGTAGTACAATTAATTTTTTATAAATATGTGGAATATTTTCAAAAAACTCTACAGCTGCATTAATTGTTAGTTCAAGTACATCAGAAATAGATTTTCCTTTAAATTTTACTTCTAAAGTTTCTCTGTTGTATCTTTTGCCACGACAGGTTTCGCATTGTACGTAAACATCGGGTAGAAAATTCATTTCTATGGTTTTAACACCAGCACCTTTGCAAGTTTCACATCTACCACCTTTAATATTAAATGAAAATCTGCCAGCTTTGTAAGCTCGAATTTTTGCTTCTGGTAAACTTGCAAATAATTCACGAATATCTGTAAACAGTCCTGTGTATGTTGCAGGGTTTGAGCGTGGTGTCCTTCCAATAGGCGATTGGTCAACTTCGATAAATTTATCAATATTTTCAATTCCTTCTATTTTGTCGTGATCTAATGGAAAAGCGTTTGAATTATAAAAATGACGTGAAAGTGCAGGAACTAGAGTTCTATTTAAAATACTTGATTTTCCACTTCCTGAAACACCAGTCATGCAAATCATTACACCAAGCGGGATTTCAAGGTCAATGTTTTTTAGATTATGACCTTTAGCTCCACGAATTATTATTTTTTTATCAGAAATTTCTCTTCTGGATTTTGGAACTTCGATTTTAAGTTTACCATTTATATATTGAGAGGTAAGTGAATCTGATTTTAGCATGTCGCTTGGTTTTCCCGAAAAGACTAAATATCCACCTTTGCGTCCTGCTCCAGGACCAATATCTGCAACAAAATCAGCTTCAGTAATCATTTCTTTGTCGTGTTCCACAACTATTATAGAATTGCCTCTATCTCTAAGTTGTTTAAGTGAATTTATTAGTCTTTTGTTGTCGCGTTGGTGTAAGCCAATACTTGGTTCGTCTAAAATATATAAAACATTTACTAAACGACTTCCTATTTGAGTTGCTAATCTAATTCTTTGAGATTCGCCTCCCGACAAACTGTTTGCCGAACGGTTTAGTGATAAATAATCTAATCCAACATCAAGTAAAAAACTTACTCTGCTACTTAATTCTTTAATTACTTCTGTTGCAATTAATCTTTCTTTATTATCTAATTTGTCTAATACAGTATCTAGGAATTTACTGAGGTTTAACATGTCCATTTCTGCAAGTTCGGCAATATTTTTTTCTGCAATTTTAAATTGTAGTGCTTCAGCTTGCAGTCTAGTTCCATTACATTTTGGACAAGTGATAAACTTATTGAATCTAAATGATGATTTGTTTGAGTATGGATCTTTTTCTTCGTCTTCTTGTTTGGCTTTAATTTGATTTACAATGCCATCAAAACTTATAGAATAATTTGAAGTTAGTCCAAGAGGTGTATTTTTTAATTGTAAACTTTCGGGATAGCCAAATAATACAGCATCAATTGCTTGTTCGTTAAGTTCATCGATTGGAGTTTTGAGCGAAAAGTTTAATTTTTCGGCAAGGGCTTCTAGAATCCAAAAAGGTAAACTATTTTTATATTTTCCAAGAATGCTAATTCCGCCATTGTAAATTGAAAGCGATGGGTCTGGAATAATTTTATTTATATCAATATCGGCTATTACTCCAAGTCCGTTACATTTTGGACAAGCACCTTGTGGCGAGTTGAAAGAAAAAGTGTAGGGAGCAGGTTCTCTGTATGAAATTCCACTTGTTGGGCACATTAAAAATCGACTAAAAAAACGAGGTTTGTCGCTATCTTTTTCTAAAACCATAATTATATTTTTTCCTAAACTCATTGCTAGGTCTATAGTTTTCTTTAGTCTATTTCTATCTTGATTTTTAATAATTAATTTATCAACTACTAATTCTACAAAGTGGGTTTTGTATCTATCTAATCTTAAATTATAAGTAATTTCTCTAATTTCTCCGTCAATTCTTGCGTTTAGAAAACCTTTTTTTCTAAGGTTTTCAAAAGTTTCTTTGTAGTGTCCTTTTCTTCCGTCAACAATTGGTGCAAGTATATAAACCGCTTTGTCTTTAAAATCTTTTAAAATAATATTTATAATTTGTTCGTCGCTGTATTTAATCATTTTTTCGCCTGTAACGTGCGAGTATGCTGTTGAGGCTCTAGCATAAAGCAGACGTAGATAATCATATATTCCTGTAATTGTGCCGACAGTTGAGCGTGGATTTTTTATTGTTGATTTTTGTTCTATAGCAATCACTGGGCTTAGTCCTGTTATACTATCAACGTCTGGACGCTCCATGCTGCCAATAAAACTTCTAGCATAAGCAGAAAAAGTTTCCATATATCTGCGTTGTCCTTCGGCATAAATTGTGTCGAAAGCTAACGAAGATTTTCCACTTCCACTCAAACCTGTGATAACTGATAGTTGATGTTGTGGAATATCTAGGCTTAAATTTTTTAAATTATGAGTTCTTGCTCCTTCAACTGAAATAAAATTCTCTTTCTTATTCATCATTGTTTTTACTTTGTTTCATACATTCACGTGCGTTCTTTGCAGGTAAAACAATTTTGTATTCCTTTTTGTTTGGGTTAATTAATGACTTTCCAGTTAACCAGGGATTAAAATATTTAAGCATTTTGTAGTTTGTGCCGTGTTTGAAAGCAAATTCCACTAAATCAGAAATGGTAGTATCAACAACAATTTCTTGAGTTTTAATTTCTTTATATAGATGTTTTTCATCTATATCAAAGCCATAAAGTTTAGGATTAGACATAATTAATTTTAATGCTAATATCCTATACACATATCTAGCAGTTTCTTGATTCAAATGTAAATCCCAATAACTATTAACTTTTTGATAATCAATATCTTTTTGTAAGCCACCCATTCCCATATTGTATGAAGCTGCTGCCAATGTCCAGCTTTTAAAAACTTTATATGCTTTGTGTAAATATTCTGTTGCTGCAATTGCAGATTTAGTATGATTGTATCTTTCGTCTATACCTTTTCCTACATGCATATTGTATTCTCCTGCTGTTGTTTTCATAAATTGCCAAAATCCTGTAGCACCAGCTGGACTAACAACATTTGCTAAGCCACTTTCGGCAACACATAAGTATTTCATATCATCAGGAATACCTTTTTCTTTTAATATTTTTTCTATCTCAGGAAAATATCGATTTGCTCTTTTTATATAAATTAATGTAGATGAATGTCTGTAAGTATTTACAATAAGTTCGTAATCTAAAGCTTCGTAAACATCAAAGTTTTGTAGAGGAACATTTTCACCACAAAAACTTAAAGTGTCAGGAATATATGGTTGAAAAACTTTATATGGTATTGTTGTTGGTTGGATTTCTGTTTCTTTGATTTGATTTGCTTTTTCCGAGCTTGAAAAAATAAAACTATTAGCAAAAATAAGACCTAAGCCAAGTCCTAGTATAATAAAAAAAGGTATTTTCATAAGTTTTTTCTTGTCCATATTTTTTTGTTATTTTTCTTTACTTACTTTAGTGTTTATGTATAATAGTAAAAACACAGTGATGGGGTATAAGAAAAAGAGCCAAAGTTGTGAATATGCAATAGTAGAACTTTTTTGTATGAGACAAAATGCTAATACTAAACCTATAGAGTTTAACACAAAAAATACAAGTGCTATTATATCTGTTGGCAAACCTAAATAGTATAAGTGGTGAGTAGTATGATCTTTGCCTCCTATAAAAGGAGATTTTTTTCTTAATAGTCTATTTATAGTTACTGTTGTTGTATCAGTTATTAGTACTAAAAACGCTAAAAATACAATTAAAAACTGCATTGTATTAAATCCATATGAAAATTCAGTTATAGGGATAGCATTCCAGAAATATTTTATTCCTGCCCATGCTAATAATATTCCTAAAAATTGAGATCCATTATCTCCCATATACATTTTTGATGGATGCCAATTATAAAATAAAAAGCTAAGTAAAGATGCTATTGTAGAAACTAATATTATTAAACTTAATATAGAATTTTCACATCCATTAGCTATCAAGTATATTGCAACAGCAATAAAAATTGAAAGACTTGATGCTGACGAAACACCGTCCATATTGTCCAACATGTTTATAGAGTTCATTATTCCGACTACCCACAATATGGTTATTAGATAATTCATCCAGTCCATTGGGCTTATAATGATGTAAATACCGTTGTAAATTAATATTAGAGCACATACAATCTGTATTATAAATTTGAATATTGGCGATGTGTTTAAAATATCATCGGCTAAACCCATTAAAAATGATAATGTTACAACTAAAAAAAGGCTAATATATTCTTTTGAAAAGTATATGTTTTCTTTTAAAAATAAAATCACTATCATGGTTAACAAGAAAACAAAATAAAAACTTAGTCCACCAAATATTGGTTTTGATTGTGAGCTAAATCTTATAGCAGATTTGTTAGATTTCTTTACTGAAAATTTCAAAGGTCTTTTAATTAAAAAGTTATTTAAATAAAGACTAAAAAGAAAAGAAACAATAAATGTTATTATTATAATGTAATTCATTTTTTATTTTTTTTTCTAAACTTATTAAAAAATTTTGGTTTAGTTATTTCTTCTTCGCCGTAATATGAATTGTGGGTGTTGTTGAGATAACTAATTCCATAATAAGCGGTTTTTTTTGTATAGCCATAACCTGCTTTATATCCGTATCCGTAGCTTGCAATACTTTTTTCTATACCATTAAGTACTATAGCTAAATTTTTTAATTGAATTGATTTAGAGAAATAGTTTAAATTATTTATAAATGCTCTTGGGCTATATCCAGCTCTCATCACATATAGTTGATTATCAGCTAAGCTATATGAAGTAAGGGCATCATTGACTATTCCAATAGGTGGGGTGTCTATAATAATAATATCATAATTTTGTTTTGCTTGCTCAATTAACATATTATACTTGTCTGAAAGAATAAATTCTCCTGGGTTTGGAGGCAAAGGTCCTGACGTAATAAAATCTAAACCTTCTAAAGAACTGTTGTTAATACATTCTTGGAAACTATTTTTACCAAGTAAAATGCTTGTAACTCCTTTAATATTTTCGACATTAAAGCATTGATTAAGTCTAGGCTTTCTTAAATCAAGGTCTAAGATAATAACTTTTTTTCCCGACATTGCATAAATAGCTCCTATATTTAGTGCTAAAAATGTTTTTCCTTCTCCTGCAATCGTTGATGAAACTGTTATTATTCTTGATTTATCTTTTATTGGGTAAAATTCTAAATTAGTCCTTATATTTCTAAAAGCTTCGCTTAGCATAGATTTGGGACGTAAATGAACAACCATTTGGGAAACATCAAAGTTTGTTTTGCTAAGTGGAATGCCACCAACAACCGGAATGTTTGTATGATTAGTAATATCATCAATAGATAGAATTTTATTATAAAGTAAATATTTAATTGCTAAGAAAATAAAAGATAAAACTAAAGAAATTAAAAAAGCAATTGTCATTATTGTTGAAAATATAGGAAAGTCGGGTGCTGAAGGAATATTTGCTTTTTCTAAAATTATATTGTTTGAAACATAGCCAGCTTGTGATATTAAAGTTTCTGCTTTTGATTTAATTAGTTGTGCATAAAAATCTTCGTTAATAGCATATAGCCTTTGAAGTCGTGCATATTCGATTTCATCATACTTAGATTCTTTAAAGGCTATGTTTTCAAGTTCTTTATTTTTCTTGATGAGTTCAGTTTTTTCTGCCTTAAGGCGATTTATTGTTGAGTTGGTAAAATCAATTATTGTCTCTTTTTTAGATTTTATTTGTTCATCTATGGTTTGAATTTTGTGGCTATTAGACGTTAGGTCAAATAAAAGAATTTCTTTTTTATTTAATAATTCTTGTAGAGAATTAATCATCGCAGACAAAAATGCTTCAGACTTTTGTCCTGAAAGCATTGCTAAAAGTTCGTAAGTATTAATATCTGGATTTGAACGTAATTTATCTAACATTTTCTCTAAAGTCATAATCTCAAAATCAACATTTAAAAGCTTAGACTCTATATCAGATATTTGCGATGAATAAATATTTGTTTTATTAAAAATATATTCATCGCTTATGTTTGTAATATTATTTTGTTCTCTAAAGTTATGCAAATCTTTTTCGTTAGCATTAAGTTGGGTAAAAACATTTTCCATTTGTTGGTCAATGTATTTTATAATGTTGGTTGCAGATTCTTTCTTTTTGGCTTCATCAAACTCAATAAATTTTTCGGCTATTGTATTGGTAATTTCTGCTGCTTTTCTAGCATTAAATTCTTGATAAGTTATTTTAATAGTTCCGGCAGTTTCGTTAAGTATTTGAACATTAAGCCGTTTTGATAAGTTTTTTAATATTGTATTAGGGTTGTTTATGATGAAAAAATATAGAGATTTATTTTGTGGACTAAGTTCTAGTTCTAAATCTTTTTGCGATGGGAAATGAACATAAATTTCCATTCCATAAATAGTTTGCCATTCTTCTGGTTGGATTGTGTATTCATATTTTTCTGTTCCTAAAGTGTAGGAAATCAGGCATTTATAGTCTTTAAACTCTAAATCAATATTTTGGTCACATATTGCATTATTTGTAATATTATATTTAATTTCAAAAGGTGTGGAGCCATACAATTCTGTTGACAAAAATGTTCCTTTTCTAAAATAACTAATATCAAGTGGAAGTTCTGCAACAACTGTTTTTAAAAATTCGTTGGAGCGTATTAATTCTATTACTGGCGCTAGATTTTTGTCCACTAAATTAGAAGAAATGCCTAAAATTTGGTTTGTTTTATTTTCGTTTTTTACTTGAATTATAGTTGATGTTTTAAAAATGGGGGTTGAATATCTATGAAAAGCAAAGCCAGCTCCTAAGCATATTAAAATCAATAGAACAACTACCCAAATATTTTTTTTAACTATAATTAAAAATGTTCTTGTGTCAAACTTTTGATTAAGTATAGATGTTTTATTTTCGTCCATTTTTATTATAATTGCTTAAGTTTAAAAAATACTCCATAAATTGTAACTAATGTTGTAATTAGTGTTAAGTATGGTGAGACTTCTCTTAATACTCTTGTGAAGTATTGTGGTCTGCTATCGATGTAAATAATATCGTTAGCTTCTAGCAAAATATTTGAACTTTTTAGTTCTTTAATATTTGAAATATTCCAATAAAAAACTTCGGGGTTTTGTGTTAAATTGCCACGAATTAATTTTATTCTATATGAACGGCTAATATCCGTAACTCCTCCAACTTGTGCTATTGCTTCAATTAGGGTAAAATTATCATTCGGCATTTCAACAACACTTGCTTTGGTTCCGCCGTCCATAAAAATCATTACTTTTCTATTAATAACTTGTACTAAAACAAAAGGTTCGATAAAATAGTTGCTATATTCTTTTTCAAGAAGTAATTCTGCTTCTCTTATTGTTTTGCCAGCAATATCAATTCTTCCTAATATTGGTAGTTTTATTTTACCATCAAATTCTACAAGAAATTCAAATCCGTGTTGATTTCTTTGGTAATTAGCATTTGCATTAGCATTTTCCATACTACCTGTCCCAAAAAAAGATTCGCCTGTATTACTAACAACTCTTAAACCTATTTTATCGAAAGGTTGGATAATATATTCATTTTTTGAAACTTCAAATTCAGATTTTGGATAATCTTTATCGGTCTTAAACATATCTGAGGGTCTGAGAAGACGGCAAGAATTTCCAAAAAATATTGTTAATATTAAACTTGATATAAATAAAATCTTTATTTTCATGTAGTTTTATTAAATTCAATTATGCAAAAATAAATAAATTTCTCATATTCCTTTTAATTTGTAGCTAATTTTTGCTTTTTAACTCTGATTTTATTAAACTCAAATTGTTGAATAAAATTTTTTTATAAATTTATATTGTTAAATCTAGTTTTTATATTTGTAAATAATTCTTGTATTGATGAAACGATTGTTTATAATATTTATTATTTGCTTTGGTTGGAATATTGTTTATTCTCAGAGCTACAATTCTTATTATCATCAATTTGAGATGCGCGCAAATTATGGTCTAACTATTCCGCACCATACTTGCTTAAAATATTTAATAGAAAAAAATATTTATATAGGCGAAATAACTTATTCTATAAAAACAGATGGCTCAGAACCTTGGCAACATGTCTGGCGTTTTCCAGAATTAGGTGTTGGATATTTAATGGGTAGTCTTGGTAATATCAATGTATTTGGATTTTCACAATCTTTATACGCTTTTTATGGCGTGCCTATTGTCGAAACCGACAATTTTATTTTTAAATATCGCTTTGGTTGTGGCTTGGCTTATGTTAGCGAAAAATTTGACGCTAGAGCAAATTATTTTAATGTTGCTTTTGGGTCTTACTTGAATGCACATCTGCATTTTTCGCTTTTAGTTGATTATAAATTTCCAGATATACCTTTGTATCTAACTGCAGGATTTGCTTATAATCATTTTTCAAGTGGAGCAATCGAAACCCCAAATTTAGGTTTAAATCAAGTTACTGGTAATTTTGGGGTCAAATATATGTATTCTATGTATAATTATTCTTTACCTAAACGCACTGTGCCTTATCAGTATGATAAAGATTTTGAGTTTTCGGCATATTATGCCGTTTCGGTTAAAGAAAATTCTACTTATGAAAATAAAAAGTATATCATTAATTCTCTAATTTGTGATTTTGCTTCTCGCTTAAATAATCAAAGAAGTTTAGGTGTTGGATTAAATTTAATTTTTGACCCATCAATTAAACCTTTATTAGAAGAAGATTATACTGGCGCCCACAATTTGCTTAGAGTTGGTGTTCATGCTATGCAAGAAGTTTATTTGACCGATGATTTGAGTGTGATTATGCACTTGGGAACTTATGCTTTTAATAAATATAAAGATGGGAAAAAAATATTGGTTTATTCAAAACTCGGTGTTAGATATACTTTTGCTGAAAGATATTTTGCCAATATAGTTTTAAAAACACATACAACAACTGCCGATTATATCGAATTTGGCTTAGGATTTAGAATTAACTAATTTTCTAAAACATGAATTTCAACTCTTCTATTTTGACTTTGTTCCCAAGAGTTTTGTTCACGTGGGTATAGTTTTTGACTTGAACCTACACCTTTATAAGTCATTCTTGAAGCCTCAATACCTCCTTTTCTTAAAAAAAGAAAAACTGCTTTAGCTCTATTTAGACTTAAAGTATAAGTGCCGTCAGTATGATCGTAACCATCTGGTTCGGATTCATCTTGGCAACAAATGTGTCCAATAATTTCTATTTTTAAATTTGGATTCTCACGCATTAGTTGTAATAGTTCCATTAGGGGTTCTTCGGCTGTGGGCAAGAAAAATGGTGTACCACCTTTAAAATTTATATTTTTGATATTAAATTTATTTCCTTTTACTAAATCTTCTGCTTTAATATTTGCTAAGTCTGTATGTTCTGTTTTTTTGTCAAATTTTGTTTCGAAACTTATAGTGTCTTGGTAAGTGTAGCTTTTAGTTTGTTCTTCAACGTTAAATGTAATAATAATTTCAGATTTTCTATGTTCTTTAATTCCTCTGTCCCTTTCATTTGTACGATTCTCAAAACTACTATTTTCATGTACAGACTTTCCTTGACAAGTGATTATTTTATCAGAATTGAAGCCTAAATTTATTAAAAATGTTTTAGTCGCATTTGCTCTTTGTTGAGAAAGCTTATCATTAAGTTCTTTACTTCCTAAGAAATCTGTATAAGCATATATTTCAATTTTATCAATTTTAGATAAGTCAACTTTATCAAACTCATGTTTATACTTGTTTTCAATTTTATAACTATTTATATCAAAATATATGTAAAAGTTTTTGGCATCTTGAGCTTTAACTTCAAAACTTATTAAGCAAATTGCAATTAAAAAAACAATACTTTTTGACATCATAATTTTTAAATTTGTTATTTATTTAACTGTAAAATTAAAATTTTATTATTGATTTGACTGTGTTTTTTAGAAAAAATAGAGGTTTTATTGATGATTTTTATTTTTTTATAAATTAAAGTACAAAGTATTCGTTTGTTAAAGTGGTGGTTAGTAGGGGTTTAGAGTTTGTTTTTGTTGAGCAAAATTATGTTCAGATAAAAAAAATAAAATATTTATAAAAAAATGAGCGTAATTCAAAAAAAATGACTAATATTGCAATCCAAAAATTGTAAGGAATATTTAAAGTTTTTTGTAATGGAATTAATGAATATCGTAAATCAGAAAATGGCTATTGAAAAGGAATTTCCTAAGTTCAAAGCTGGAGACACAATAACTGTTAGTTATAAAATTCGTGAAGGAAATAAAGAACGTATTCAGGAGTTCAGAGGAGTTGTTTTACAAATCAATGGTGAAGGTCGCACAGCTACTTTTACTGTTCGTAAAATGTCTGGGGCTTTTGGTGTTGAAAGAATTTTTCCATTTGCGTCGCCTTTTATTGATGCTATAACTGTTAATAAATATGGACGAGTTCGTCGCGCAAGAATATTTTATTTACGTGGACTTACAGGTAAAAAAGCTAGAATTAAAGAAAGAAGATTTTAAGATTAGTTTAGTTTATATTACTCATAAAAGCGAGACTGCTCAATTTATTTTGGGCAGTCTTTTTTTTGGGATATTCGTTAAATTCAA
>DHVB01000044.1:0-36666 GCA_002412425.1 Bacteroidales bacterium UBA5219
GTTTTTGTTTAGCTTTCATGCATTACCTATTTAGGTAATGCAAAGTAACAACAAAAAAAACATATATGCAAGTATTTATATGTTTTTTTTCAATTTAAATTACCTAATTTTTTAGGGTTTGGGATTAATATGTATCTCCTATTTTTTCTCTATTACAGCTACCGAACAAGGAATTTTCCCCTCTACTTTAATAAACTCCACATCGGTATAACCCGTATCAATAAAAAATTGTTCATACGATGCAAACGTAAATTTGTTTTTAAACCCCGCTCCCATTTTATCATAAATATTAATAATTTTGTTGTGTTTTCTTTTGGTTATATATGTCGGCACAATAATTTTCCCACCCGGACGGCAGACACGCTCTAACTCACGCAAAGCACTTTGGGGCTGTTCAAGTAAATGAATGACGTTACCTGCTACAACTTTGTCGAAAGATGCGGCATCAAAATCAAAATCTGTTATGTCAGCCGTTTTGAAGTCTGTATTTGCAAAGTGCTTGCACTTTTTCTCTGTTCTTTGCAACATCTTTTTCGAAAAATCGGTCGCTACCAGTTTTTTGCATTGAGGAGCAATAACCTTCGTAAGCATACCTGTTCCACATGCACATTCTAAAACGATGTCGGTCGGCTGAATAAGGCTAGCAATCTCTTTGCATAATAACCGATGTGTTTTTGCATTTATGACATTCACAAAAAAATCATAAACACAGGCAACACGATCCCAAAACTGTTCACTTTTGTTCATCTTATTATATTTTTAAGCTTCAAAAAACTCTATTAATAATCATCTAACGAAATTAAATTCTGCGTTACAGCATAAATCGTTAATCCCGAAACTGATTTGATGCTGGTTTTTTGTGAAATATTTTTTCTGTGTGTGATTACGGTATTTGTGCTGATGTTCAGCTCATCTGCAATTTCTTTGTTAGATTTTCCCATTGCTAACAGTCGTAGCACTTCTGTTTCGCGTTCGCTAAGAATGTCTTTATTTTGCAAAGCATCATCAGATTGAGTATCCAACCATTTGCTCAATTTCGTAGCAAGCGTATCTTGATTATCGTACACATCAACCACGCCGTCTAACTTACTTAGCAAAGCTTCCGGAATAATAGTGTATTGTACCCCAATCCATTTCATGCTACTATACAAATTGCGCAACTGCTGAATTTGATTGTGGTGGCTATGCAGATAGTTAGGACTTATCAATACCATTTGGTAAGATTTGCGTTTCAATAGGTGTGTAAATTCGTCAAATGTACAGGCTATGGCTACTTCTTCAACATTTCTTAAACTATCCATAATAAATTTCAAGCCTTCTCGTATCACAGGTGCATCTTCTAATATGAGTATATGAGTACGTTTCATTTGCAAGCAACTATGTTTTTGTTTTCTAATTCGATAGCGAGTGGAATAAGGATAAGCTCTTCGATTTTAGAATGAATATTCAAGTCAAATTCCAATTCTGAAAGTAAAAAGAGTAGTTTCCTACGAATAAGCTGGTCGTTATATGTCGGCAGATATTTAATCAGCAAATTCTTCAAGTCAGCAAGTTTCATCTCAATATCATCGTGGCGGACTTGATATTGCGACACAGAGTAATCAACTTGATTTTCTACGTGTTCAACGCCTTTATCTCTTGCTACTAAACAATTCACGTATGGGTGAAAAATCTGATTTTCATAATCTAAGTGAGTGGTAACTTCTTTAAAATAATCGGCAAAAAACACTGACACCAACTTCATTTCACGATGATTGTTTTGCTTACTCATATCTTCAATCAGCTGCATAATTTCTGGATAAATCAATTCTGAGTAGTAGCGATGCGAAGCAGCTAAGAAACGTGTTATGCTTACAGCATCGTCTGCCGTAAGTTTTAATGCAGGAATACCTTTTTTATTACAATACAAATTTGTAAAAGCAATAAAAATCGTTTCGTTGATATTGTACTTCTCGCAAATTTGCTTAATTGTTAAATCCTGTACTGGGAGCAAAATTTCAAAATGCTCCAACATTAAAATAACGTATGGGTGATTAATAATAATCTCAGCTAATTTGCTATCAGGGTGAATATCATTTTTAGAATTCATAGTTATAATATTTTTTGTGTCGTAAATCAAAAGTCCGACATAGGTTTATAATCATAGTTTTCAAATTTTTCCGATATATTTTCTTTATCTTGACTAAAAATCAAATCGTCGCTACCATCGCAACCTTTGTACTCTATTTGCAAGGTAATATGGTTTATACCAAATTTATCTCTCAATATGGTTTCTACATTATGGCGAACGGCTTGAGCTTCGCTAAGTGTCAAATCTTTACACATATTGACATGAGCCTCTAGATAAACATACTCGTCGTCCATTTGCCATACATGCAAGTGGTGAATATTTTCTACTTGTGGCAAGGCTTCCACACTTTGTTTTATCTTTTGAATATTGATATGATTAGGTGTTGCTTGCATTAAAATATCAACCGTTTGGCGAACCACAGCCCATGTGTGATAGATTATGTAAACTCCTACAGCAACTGTTATGAGTGGGTCGAGCCAATAAATTTGCCAAACAAGAATAGCTATTCCGCCTGCGACAACAGCAACCGATGAAAGTGTATCACCTAATAGGTGCAAATAGGCGGCACGTATATTAAGATTGTGAGATTTCTCTTTTTGCAATACCAATACCGAAACTAAATTAGCCAACAGACCGAAAACTGCTACCACTAACATTATGCCTCCTTTAATGACTTGTGGGTTTTTAAAACGGTCGTAGGCTTCCACAAAAAGAAAAATACAGATAACAATAAGCACCACCGCATTAAAAAGAGCTGCTAAAATTTCTGTACGTTTATAGCCGAAAGTTTTTCGAGCATCGGGTTTTTTATCAGCATGTTTTCCTGCCAAAAAAGCAATAAAAATAGCTAAAGTATCTCCCAAATTATGTATTGCATCTGAAATTAGCGAAAGACTATTGGCTAAAATTCCACCCACTACTTGCACTAAACTCACTAAGAAATTAAGCAATGTAACCCATAATAATTTTTTCCCTCGCAAATTTTTTACGTGTGTATGATGATGCTTTTGATTACAAAATGCCGTTTTATTTTCCCCATTTTTTTTCATTTTGTTTTAATATTTTTTAGTAAAAATATTTTCATTGATTTACCAAAAAAAGGAAATAAGCACATAAACCTCACACTTAAAGCTCGCCTTTTACACTCCAACATATAATACCTTTCGTTTTCGAAGTAAAAACCTGTGTTCCAAGCATCTATTTCACGACCTGACTTTATTCCCCATTTGAATCTCGCTTCTTGTCCTTTCATACTCGGATGTCGGTCTGAATGTTTTACCATAAAAGGATTTATGGCTTCGATAACAAATTCCACATTATCAAAAGCTTTAGCAACACGTGTAAGCACTTCACGCACTTGATTTTCGGTAAAATAACAGAAAAGACCTTCGGCTGATATAAACACAGGACGATCTTTGGGAACTTCATCTAACCATGTGAAATCTAATACCGATTTTTCGATAAAATGATAGCGTTCACTTTCTTTAAAAAATTGTCGACGAATTTCTATAACGTCTGGAAAATCTAAATCAAACCATTTCACTTGTCCGTTATCTAATCGCTCAAAACGAGTATCTAATCCACAAGCCAAATTTACTATCGTACCGTTAGGATAACGTGAAAGAAAGTCGTTGGTATAATCATCAAATACTATGGTGCGTTGTGCTGTACCTACTTGCGTAAAAAAACTTTCACTTCTAGGCGTAATATCACAACCAAGAGTACGAGCAATTTCTACGCTACGCTCATCTTTTATTACCCCTTTTGGGTCAAGACTTTCCAAGCATCTTGCCCTAAGCGAAATAAGTAAGGTAGCAGGCACACCGCTAAGATTTGTAGGATTTGTTTTTGATATTTTATTGTGTTTTTCTTTATTCATAGACCCAATAGTTTTATGTCCTAAATACTTCACTTAAAAATTTTGTAGTAAAGCTAATTTTTATTTAAACTAATTCCAAATAAGCCTTAATTATTTTATCATATTTATATTTTATTTGTTTTTCACAACACAAAAACACGCCAACTTAATACAAAACAAATTTCTTATTTGATTGCTAAGTTGACATGTTACTTTTTTATTTTATATTCTGTTGCTTCTATAAAATAAAACGAAAGATAATTTTTACCTTCTTTTTCGTTTCTTTCAGCTATTCGTTCTCGGAAATTATTGATACGTTCTTGCTCAGTATTGGCAGGTTTTTCATTTTGAGCTTTTTGTTCATTAACGCATCCACTTTCTCCATCGCCGTGTTTTTCGGCTGTTTGTGCTTCCAATTCAGCTTCCCATTCCGCAAGATAAGCCTCATCGATACGTTGTTCCACTAAAATTCCCTTTACTTCAACAGTATTATGTAAGGCTTCTCGACTAAAACTCCCAATTTTGTCGCCTTCTTCTATACGAATAGTTTTGGTATCGTCATTACCCATCAGGAAAATTCTTTTTCCACCATGACTACAAATATGTGAACAAACTCCGTCCACAACAATAGTATCTCCTACAAGCGTTTCTGCATTGCTCAAAAGGCTGTCCACCTTCATTATTTCGGGCAATTTATTTGTTTCAATAGATTCGCTTTGTTTTTTCTGATTACATGAAATTAGCACAACAAAAAGTATCAGAATAGATAATAATGTTTTTAAAATTTTCATTGTTTTTTAGTTTTAAATTATTTTCAAATGCAAAGTTCAAGATAATTATTAATGGACACAATCCTCAAAACTTAGCATTTTGTTTGTAGAATCTCATCATTTATGAGGATTGTTTGGTGTTTTTATTGACAATAATTTTGTCAAAGAAAAATTTTAAAATTTATAAAGCTATGAAGAAAATATCAATTATTTATGGTTCAACAACCGACAACACAAGAGAAGCTGCTGAAAAAATTGCCAAGCAATTAAGTGAATTTTCTCCTCAACTAAAAGATGTAAGCCAATGCAGTGCCGATGATTTTACTACTGCCGAATGCCTCATTTTAGGAACATCTACCTGGGGTTCAGGCGATTTACAAGATGATTGGTACGAAATGTTGCCACAGTTAAAATCGGTAGATTTATCAGACAAAATTGTTGCTCTTTTCGGTTTAGGCGATGCAGGTAGTTATTCCGATACTTTTGTGGATGGTATAGGCGAACTTTATGAGTTTTTTACAGAAAAAAGATGCAAAATTGTGGGTTTTATAGAAACTGACGAATATAGTTTCGATGCATCGCGTGCTGTTATTGATGGGAAATTTGTTGGACTACCACTTGATGCAGATAATGAAAGCAATCTGACCGACGAGCGTATCATCAATTGGGTAAATATTGTTAAACAATCATTTTAAGAATGTGAAAATGGATGTATTAGCACACTTAATTTACGAATATCATAAAAAATTGCGAAGTTTGGCTCTTTATACATTTCCCATATCTGAAAAAAAACATGTTGAAAATAAACTACGTGCCAAGCAGATAGATTATGTCTTACAAGAAGTAACACCCAACAAATACAATGTCTTTTTTGGCGAAACTTCATGTGTAGATGTTATTCGTTTAATAGGTGACAAACCTCTAAATTTATATACACTTGAAGAAGATTTTATGTTAGGAATAATGTTGGGTTACGACAGGCTTGACCAATGTCGTAGATATACTCAACGTGCATTTTCAAATAATTTTATTAAAGTTAGTTAAATTTTTTTTCTTTTTCATCTTCCATAAAAAAGTTACACATCTGCGAGCTCTCCTCTGCCATATTAAAACTACGAAAGCCCTATTGTGTAACTTTTTTTATGTAAAAAAAATCAAAAGCAATTGCGTGCTTGGCTACACTTTAAGAACTTTCAACTGAATTTATTGTGTTGCCCTTACGGACAAACTATTGACAATCAAACACTTGCCTTCTTTATAAACTTTATGAACTTTGAAAACTTTTAACTGATTTCATTGTGTTGCCCTACGGACAAACTATTGACAATCAAATACTTGCCTTCTTTATAAACTTTATGAACTTTACGAACTTTACAAACTAACAGCAATCATCTTTGCTTTAGCACAAACGAGTCCGCCGGCTTCCATTTTCATATTAACTATAGCTTTTCTTTCTCCAATTTCTTCAAGTATTGAGGTAACTGTTATTTCTTCATTCATAGGAAGTGGTTTTTTAAAATCAATTTCTAATCTTGCTGTAACAAAACGCCCTATTACAGTATTTTCTGTAAGTTCAAGTCCTTTTTTATTATGAGCAAACCAAGCAGCAGAAGCAGTTCCATGACAATCAAAAATAACCGCTATCATGCCTCCAAAAAGATTGTCTGGAACTCCACCTGTATATTTATTTGCTGGCGTAAACCTACAAATACATTGGCTTCCATCTTCATTCGGATAAGTCTTTAAATGTAAACCTTCTTCATTTTTTGGTCCACAACCCCAACAATGCTGAAATCTTTCACCATAAGTATCTTGTATTGCTATTTTTTTCTTTTCCATAACCATAATTTTACACCCTTTCCAACTTTTAACTGATTACGCGCAGCCTCTTTCAACTTTTAACTTTTAACTTTTAACTGGACTTTCAGTCCAATTCCTCGTGTTAAAAGCATTAAAATTAGCACTGCCCACATTCCATGATTTCCAATATAATGTTTTGCTAAAAATAAAAGTGGAACATATATTATCAAAATTGAAATAATCATAACATTTCTCATTATTTTCGACTCTGTAATTCCGATGTAAATTCCATCATAAATAAAGGCTGCAAAACCTGTAATTGGGATTAACCAAACCCAAAAATGATAAGTTTCAAAAAGACTAATTACTTGAACATCATCGGTTAAGATTTGCACAATTTGTTTGGAAAAGAACACATAAACAACAGAAAAAATAATAGCTACCAACAGTCCTAATCTCAACGATTCTTTTATTGTTTCTTTTAAAAGTTTTGGATTTGCTGCTCCTTTATATTTTCCGGCAATGCTACCGCCTGCATTTGCAAAACCATCGGCAAAATATGAGAAAAACCATAAAAACTGTAACATCACAGAGTTTAAGGCTAAGATTTCGTCGCCAAAATCGGCAGAAACAATATTAAATAAGAAAAAACTTCCTGTGAGTAAGATAGAACGCACAAAAATATCTTTACTAATATTAAAGAACTTCTTTATTTCATCAAATTTTAAAATGGATTTTTTATCTATATAAGACAAATAAGATTTGTATTTTTTTACATAAAATAAAATTGAAGAAATCAGTCCTAAATATTGTGCAACAACAGTTCCAAGTGCCACTCCTTTTACTCCCATTTTAAAATAAATTACGAAGAAAAGACTAAAAGCAATATTTGCGAGACTTATTATCAAGGTTACCCACATAGGCGTTTTAGTGTCTTGCATTCCCACAAACCAACCCATAAAACCAATAACTGCCAGGCTTGCTGGTGTTGCATAAATTCTTACATAAAAATATACAGAAGCATATTTTAAAGATTCTGGCGAAGAATCAAACATACTTATTAAAAGCCTTTCTAACGGTGTTTGCAAGGCTATTAACAACAATCCACTAAGAACGCCAAGAATAATTGCTCTAATTAAAATTGAATTTGCCTCTCTAAAATTCGAAGCTCCATAGGCTTGTGCTGTGAGTCCATTTGTACTCATTCTTAAAAAACCTAAGCCCGAATATATAAAAGAAAAAACTACGCTTGCAAAACCAACACCGCCAATATAAGCCGCCGAGCCTAAACGACCAACTAAAGCTATATCAACCAAACCTACTAAAGGTACGGTAATATTGCTGATAATTGCAGGGTAAGCTAAATTTAAAATTTGTTTTCTCAAGGCATTAATATTCTCTAACAATAAAAATATCGTAATCTCCTAAATATTTAAAGCCATATTTATCATATAGATTGCGGGCTACAACATGTTCTCTATGAACTTCTAATTTTATTTGCAAACCTACTTTTCTGGCAAATTCCATAGATTTGTCCATTAATAATTTGCTTAATCCTTTGCCTTGTAGTTCGGGATGAATACAAAAATGATGCAAATAAAGCCTTCTACCATCATTTGTAATCCATGAAGTGCCAATCATAACATCGTCATTAAAAAGAAGATACAAGGCACCGCCCATTTTTATTGAATTAAGAATTATTTCCAAATTATCTCCACGATAAGCTCCGCCCATGTCGGTCAACTGCCACAGGACATTCATTTCGTCGTAGTGCTTTGGTTCAAAATCTTTAATTTGTAAATTCATATTTCTTTAATTTAAATCGCTTTTTCACAAAATTTACAAATATAGTTTTTATCTTAAAATTTCAGAATAAAATTGATTAAACATGTTTAAACTTTCTTGTTTAGCTTCATCAAAATTATAATCCATGCAGTTTGTTAAATAATTAACTAAGTCGAAATTGGGATATAAATGTTTATTTTTTTCAGCAATTTGCTTTCGATTTTCAAATCCAGATTTCAAAATTTTGTTAAACTCTTTTAAAAAACTATCACTCACCTTATTGTTTGCAACCCAAACGGCAAAAATCGCTGGTTTACCTGTAAATTTAAACCATTCTTCGGCAATATCATATTTGTATTTTATAGAATTACGGAAATTTAAAGCTCTATCTCCAATAATAACTGCAGCAGTATCTTCTTTTATTAAATCTTTAAAATTTCCGTCAGCATTTTGATAATTATATTTTATTTTCCAAAATTTTTCTGCCAAAATCTTAATATATTTTACCGAACTTCGTGAATGATAATCTAAAATTATGGTTTTAATTTCTTCTTTAGTTTTTTGCGATACCAATAGTACTGACTCAACTTTATTTTTTGCTGCCAAACAAAAATCGCTAATAATTCTTGTGTTTTCGGGAATAGGAAATGCTCCTATTGGCACTAATGAAATATCTGCTTCTCCTGTAAAAATATCTTCGGCACACATAGCAGGAATACGTTCTTGTAAAATTGCATTTTTTGCTACAAACTCAGAATTATACAAAGCCTCTTTAAAAGGCAAAGTATTTGAGTAAGAAACTAAAGAAATTCTATACATTGTTTTTTGCTACAAAATTAATTAAATATTAGGTTTTTAAAGTGATTTAATTTTATATTTTTGTAGAAATATAAATATTTTGAAAGTGGAAAATTTAATTTTAGACAATTCTGCACATTTTTTTTTAATTGCTGGACCTTGCGTAGTAGAAAATGAAGAAATCACATTACATACTGCAAAAGTTCTAAAAGATTTATGCAAAAAACACAATATTCAGTTAATTTTTAAATCTTCGTACCGCAAAGCTAACCGCAGTAGTGTAAATTCATTCACAGGTTTAGGCGATGAAAAAGCTTTAGAAATTTTATCAAAAGTAAAACAAGAATTAAAACTACATATTTGTACAGATATTCACTCGCCCGAAGAAGCCGAAATTGCTGCAAAAGTTGCTGATATTGTACAAGTTCCTGCTTTTTTATGTCGCCAAACAGACTTGCTTATTGCTGCTGGAAAAACTGGAAAATTTGTGAACATAAAAAAAGGACAATTTTTGTCTCCCGAATCAATGAAATTTGCCACAGAAAAAACTCTTTCTACAGGAAATAAAAACATTATGCTAACAGAACGCGGTACTACCTTTGGCTATAATGATTTAGTAATTGATTTTAGAGGAATTCCTAAAATGAAAACTTTTGGCTTTCCTGTTGTGCTTGATGTTACTCACAGTTTACAACAACCAAACCAATCAAGTGGCGTTACTGGCGGTCAGCCAGAAATGATTGAGTACATGGCAAAAGCTGGTCTTGCTGTTGGTGCTGACGGACTTTTTATAGAAACTCACCCCGAACCCAAAAAAGCACTATCAGATGGTGCAAATATGCTAAAATTAGATTTAGTTGACGACTTATTAGAAAAACTTGTGAAACTTAGAAAAGCTTTGAAATAAAAGATTTAAACTAAGGCTTCCCACAAAACTTCGATAGGATGTAAAGATTTTTTGCCAGTTCCACTTTCTATCTGACAACGGCAACTTGTTCCAACAGCTACAATAACTGTATCATCATCTGCATTTCTAACTTCTGGGAATAATACCAACTCTCCTATTTTTTGCGATAAATCATAATGTTCTTTTTCGTAACCAAACGAACCTGCCATACCACAACAACCACTTGGGATTTCGGCAACTTTATAATTTTTAGGAATTGATAATATTTGCTTGGTAAATTTGGTTGTAATCAATGATTTTTGCTGACAATGCCCATGAAATTTAATTTTCAACTCTGCATCTGTAAAAGAATTAGCAGAAATATTCCCTTTTTCAAACTCAGCAGCAATAAATTCATCAAATAAAAATGAGTTTTGTGCAATATCCTGAGCAGCATTTTTATTTTCAGCATTAACTAAATCAGGATATTCGTCTCTAAAGCTCAATATTGCCGAAGGTTCTATTCCAATCAAAGGTGTCTCAGACGAAATAATATTTTTTAAAATTTCGATATTTTTATTTGCAAGTTTTTTTGCACGCCTTACCAAACCTTTGCTCAACCAAGTTCTTCCGCTAAAATTTATTGGTGCAAGTTTTACTTGATAGCCGAGTTTTTCAAAAAATAAAATTGTTTTTATTCCTAAATCACTTTCTAAATATTTTGTAAATTCGTCATTAAACAAATAAATAGTTTTTATAGGATTTGGATTTTCAAATTTTTGTTTTCCCTTGTACAATTTCTTAAATCCAGTTTTATGCATCAATGGAAATTCAATTTTTTGATTAAAACCAATTATACTTTTTAAAATTTTTGAGAAAAACTTATTTTTTAGAAAAATATTTACAAAACCCGGCAAAGAGGCAAATATTTTATAAACAACTGGCAAGTAAGCAACTGCAAACGAACGCAACGGAACTCCATTTGTATCATAATAATGTTGCAAAAACTCCATTTTCAATTTTGCCACATCTACACCTGAAGGACATTCAGACTTACAAGCCTTGCAAAGCAGGCACAAGTCTAAAACTTCGTATAATTCTTTTGAGTTAAAGGGCTTATTGTTAGTTGAATTTGTAAGAACTTCTCTCAACATATTTGCACGTGCTCGTGTAGAGTTTTTCTCATCTTTAGTTGCCTGAAAACTTGGACATAAAGTTCCTCCAATAATATGAGATTTGCGACAATCGCCAGAACCGTTACATTTTTCTACAGCGCGCATATAGCCACCTGTCGAAGAAAAATCAAATATTGTTTTTATTTCTTTTGTTTCAACACCCGGTTTATATCTCAACGAAGTATTCATTGGTGGAGTATCCACAATTTTATTTGGATTAAAAATATTTTTTGGATCCCAAACATTTTTTATTTCCTTAAAAACATCATACAACTTTTCTCCCATCATCAAAGGAATAAACTCGCCACGCAAACGTCCGTCTCCATGTTCGCCACTCAAAGAGCCTTTATATTTTTTTACCAATTTGGCGGTTTCTAAAGCTACGGTTCTGAAAAGTTCTACATGTTTTTTGTCTTTCAAATTTAAAACTGGACGCAAATGCAGTTCACCTGTTGCAATGTGAGCGTAATAAACGCAATCTAAGCCAAGTTTTTGCATTAACTCCTCAAATTCTTTTATAAATGCAGATAAATCTTCTGGTCTAACCGCGGTATCTTCAATAACTGGAACAGGTTTAGCATCGCCGGTCATATTTGACAAAACACCTAATCCTGCTTTTCGCAATTCCCAAACCCTTGCAATATCGCCACCATAAACCCTTGCATAATCATAGCCCAAAGATTTTGAACGCAATTCTTTTTCTAATTCGTCTGCTTGCTTATTTATTGTTTCAATATCATCGGCAAACCATTCTACTATAAGAATTGCAGCTGGGTCGCCATTTATAAAAAATCTGTTTCTATTTTGCTTAATATTTGCTTTTGATAAATCCAACACTTTTTTGTCCATCAATTCTATAGAAGCTGGAGAGTGTTTTAATGCGACAAGATTTGCTTCAAAGACTTCGTGTAAACTTTTTGTATGCACACACATTAAAGCTTTGGTTTTGGGTGGCAAATCAACCAAATTTAGTTTTACAGAGCTTGTAAAAGCTAAAGTTCCTTCAGAACCTGCTAAAAGTTTACACATATTAAATTTCTCGTTTGAATTACCAAAAATTTCGCTGTCTGCAAGCAAATCCAAAGCATAGCCTGTATTTCGTCTTTTAATTTCTTTGTCTGGATATTGCTTTGAAATTTCTTCAAGAATAATTGGGTCTGTTAGCAAAGTTTTTAATTGTCTATAAATTTCGCCTTCGAGATTTTGCAAATTACATTTTTCTTCAAATTCGGCTTTAGAAATTTCTCCAAAATGAGCTTCAGAGCCATCACTCAAAATACAGTCCATTTCCAAAACATGGTCGCGAGTAGAACCGTAAATTAAAGAATGTGCGCCGCAGGAATTATTTCCAATCATTCCACCAATCATACAGCGATTAGAAGTCGAAGTTTCTGGTCCGAAAAATAGATTTTCTTTTGCTAAAACTTTATTTAGCTCATCTAAAACCACACTTGGCTCAAGTTTCACCCATTTTTCGGGTTTATTAATTTCTAAAATTTTATTAAAAGCCCGCGAAGTATCAACCACAATTCCATTCCCAACAACCTGACCAGCCAAAGATGTGCCTGCTGCTCTTGGAATTAAACTTAAATTGTGCTTATTCGCAAATTTTACAATAGCAATTAAATCGTCTTTATTCTTAGGAAAAACAACAGCTTTAGGAATTTCGCTATAAGCAGAGGCATCTGTAGCATAAAGAGTTCTGTAAATATTATCAACTTGAACTTCGCCTTGTATCTCTTTTTTAAGTGCTTCTAAGATTTGCATTTAATAAAATTTTAGACCACAAAGATAAATTAATTCAGTTAAAAGTTGAAAGTTAAAAGTCGAAAGCGGATTTGGGGATTTGGGATTTTGGATTTTGGATTTAAAGAGTTTTTAGTGTTGAGTTTTTAGTTTTTAGTGGTGAGTTTTTAATTTTAAATGGATTTTGGATTAAACTAATTAAGAATTGAGAATTGAATAATTTAGCTTCGCTACATTTTCTATCGTCTCTCGGCAGAGTTCAAACAAGTTTGGCTCTGCACTTGCTCCTTAGAAAATTGAGAATTGTTTCAGTTAAAAGTTTGATTTTGAATAAATCTATGTCAGAAGGACGACTGCCAAAGGTTTGTCCGTAAAACAATAATGATTTAGGTGTTTTTGTTCTAAAATATGTTACATAAATTCCTTTTTTACAGAGATAATGTGCAATTTGTTTTATCACAGAATAGAGTTTTTGGAAAAATTGAAAATCATCTTTTATTTAAAATTATTTAAATTCTTTGTCTGTCTTCATTTTCCTTGTAGTTCTTATGATATAATTCAATAAAAGTAATTTTTTCTTCGTTTGGAAAGTAAGCATAAATTAATCTTAAACCTGAGTTTACTCCTTTACCTTTTAATGATTTACAAGCAATTTTTCTAACTTTAATAATGCGTGTTTCCAAACTTAGGTTATCGATACGAAAACTAAATGGTTGACGTTCAAGCGGTTTCTTTCTTAAAATCGTTTTTATTTCATTTAGGTCTTCATTTAAAGTTCTATATTTTTTTAACAAGAATTTTAAATCTTTTTCAAATTCAGGTAGCTGATTGAAATCCATAGTTTAATCATTTTCGTCTTCTTAAATTCTTACGGAATAAGGTAACTCTCTATAAAAAGCCAATTCATAACTTATATAATCTCCTTCTTCTGTAACTTCCCAAGGCAAGTCTTTGTGAGAATATTCGCTAATCATAGTTGCCGACCAGTCGCTCATTTGTTCTATAACTCCGTCAATAACTTCCTTTTCACTTGCTTTTAGTTTAGTTAAATCAGCTTTTACTAAAGGTAAATATCGAGTTTGAGGATAGCCATGATATTCTGTTTTTACTTTTTGTAATTGTCCTTTCTCAAGCATTTGGTTAATAATCGCATCTAATTTTTGTGGAACAGGTCCATAAGGTAATTTGCGATATTTGGCACCTGTTAAATGCTCTTCGTAAAGCTCATAATAATTAAAATCAGAGAAATAAAGCAATTTATAAAGAACTGTTTCTCCAACATTTGGTTTGCCAGCACAACGTTCAAGTATATAAAGCAATATGTTTTTAAATTTGTTAACTTGTAATTTAGATACAGAAATTCTTTCTCCTGATTTTTTTTCTTCTTTTTCTTCTTTCACATCAATATTTTTAATAGCAGAAAAATTCTTAGACATAAAATCATCAAGTGAAAATTTTAAAATCATAGATAGCTTTTGTAATTCAAGAATATCAACATTTCTATTTCCCAACTCAATTTGAGCTAATGATGAACGGGAAATTTCAAGTCTATTAGCCAATTCTTCTTGAGTAAATCCTCTTGTTTTTCGTAGTTCACTTATTCGCTGACCGATTTGCTTTTGCGATAAATTTGTTTTCATATTTTATTTTTTTGGTTTTTCACACTGCAAAGATAACAAATGTTCTAATACTAAACAAACATTTGTTCTAATTTATAACAATTTTACATATAAACTTTAATTTTGCTCTACAACCGATTGGGGATTTGGTGATTTATGATTTCGGATTTGGGATTTTGGATTTGAGGATTTTGGGATTTACGATTTAAGGTGGCTAAACGAGTTTATAAAATTGTTTTTTTAGTTAAAATTTATTTTTACAGCTTATTAAAATATTTAACATTATTTTAAAGTGTTTATTAAAATATTTTACCAATTTTGCAGTTTTATTATTACACATAAACACATTAATAATGAGACATTTAATAAAAAGTGTTTTTCTCGCTTTAGTGCTTGTAAGTTTTAGCTTAATAGGCAAGGCTCAGGTTTCCCAAATTACTATCAAAGCACAGATAATAGATGAGAATGATGAAATTGTTCCTGCTGCTACTGTAATGTTACTAAACAGCAAAGATTCCACTTTAATAAATTACACAACTTCTGATTCTCAGGGTAATTTTAGTTTTAAAAACGTGAAAAACTCTGGCTATCTTTTAAAAATTTCTCATGTGAGTTTTATGCCGGTGCAAAAAAACATTCCTATTTCTAACCAAGCAACTGTGGATTTAGGCATTATAAAACTTGAACCTATAGCTGAAATTTTAATGGAAGTTGTAATTAAATCAGCTCAAGCTCCTATATTTATTAAAGGCGATACTGTTGAATATGATGCTCGTCTATTTAAAGTTCCGCCGGGTTCTACAGTTGAAGATTTGTTAAAACGTTTGCCGGGAATTGATGTGGACGTAAGTGGTAATATTTCTTCTCAAGGCAAAGATATCAGACGTGTTTATGTAGATGGTAAAACTTTTTTTGGTGATGATCCAAAAAGTGCCACAAAAAACCTTGATGCTCAAGCAATTTCGAAAGTTCAAGTTTATGACGACAAATCAGAACAAGAAAGACTTACTGGAATTGCAGACGGCAACAAAGAAAAAGTAATGAATCTTGAATTAAAAGACGAATTTAAAAAAGGACATTTCGGGAAAGCTACATTAGCAGGTGGATTTGATGACTATAGAAAAAAACTACTTTGGGCATCAAAAGCTAATTTTAATAGATTTAACGAAAAACATCAACTTTCAATAATTGGCTTTGGTAACAATGTCAATCAAACAGGAGTAAATTGGGACGATTACTCTGAATTTAAAGGAAGTGCTGCTTTTTCGAATAGAGATAATGGTGATTTTGGATTTGGCGGTGATGGTAGTGGTTTCCATGTCATGGAAATTGGAGGCGGAGGAATTATGGGTTATTTTGATGGGAAAGGATTTACTAAAAATTATGGAGGTGGCGTAAATTATAATTACAATACAAAAAAAATAAACTTTAATGCTTCTTACTCCTATAATCAAACAGATTTGAATTCAGAAACTTTTGCTAATAGGCAAACTTTTTTAACTGACACATCATATTTATTAAATACAAATTCAGCCAGTGATGTTTTTAGAAATTCTCACAACATTAGCTCAAGAATTGAACATAACATTGACTCCAGCAATACTTTAATTTTTAAAATTTATGGAAGGTTTTCGGGAAATCGTTCAATTGATACTAGAACTCAGTTGTTTAAAACAATTTTAGACCAAAATATTAATAAAAATTTTACTAACGAAACCGACACTCTTGACTCAAAAGTAATTAACACTTTAGCTATTTATAATCATAGTTTTAAAAAGAGAGGCAGAAAATTTGCTATTAGTGGAGCTTTTAATTACTACCAATCTGGAAGAATGGAAAATTTAATAAATAAAAATGAGTTTTTTTCAGCCACAACAGAATTAGAACAAATAAATATTTTAAACTCTAAAGACAATGATGATAACACAATAAAATCTAGCGTTTTGTATGTTGAACCACTATCGAAAAGATTTTCTATATTCGGTTTTTATAATTTTAGAAACTACAGCACACAATCTAAAAATCTTGGAACAGATGCCTTAACAAATTACATTATGGTTGATAGTTTGAGCATTTATTATCAAAATAAAGAAATGTTTAATCGAGTTGGAACAAGCATAAATTATAATTGGGAAGGATTAAATATTTCTTTAGGCGGGGCTTTTCAATCAATTAATTTGTTTAACAAATACTCTGTAACTGAAAATTCTCCTCTATTAGTACCAGAATTAACAAAGACATATAACAACTTTATTCCTAATTTTACCACATATTATGAGTTTCCCAACAATTTGCATATAAACTTAGGATATTCTTACGACATAGATGTTCCAAGTATTAGTTATCTGCAACCAATTCCAAACCTAAGTAATAGATTTTATAAAACGGAAGGAAATCCTGACTTAGAGCCAGAGTCATATCACTCAACAGATATATCGTGGACATATTGGAATCAAGCTTCATTTACAAACATTCATGCTAGTGCATATTACTACTATTACGACAGCCAAATTGTTTACAATCAAGAAACAAAATTTGTTGAAGGCTTAGGATATACAACAATAATGAAACCCGAAAATCTTAGCGGTGGACAATCTGTTACAGCATATTTATGGTCTAGTATGCCAATTGTAAAAACAATATTAACTTTAAGGCTTGGTGGTTCATACTCATACAGAGAATCGCCTGTTTATATCAATTCTATAAGAAATACCACAAATACAAATTCATACAGATTAAATCTAGGATTTAATTTAACTTTAAGTTCAAAATTAAGCCTAAGTTTGGGTTCTTCAGGTTCATTATCTGATGTTTCTTATTCAATTCAAACAAGTCAAAATCAAAATATTATAAATTTAAGTGCAAGCACTGGTATTAAATGGCAATTTGCTAAAAAATCTTTCTTTGAAGCAAATTATGATTTTACAAAATATCAAAATGACAGATTTGAATTAAATGAAGTCTTACATTTGGCAAATGCATCGATTAGACAAATACTTGGTAAAAACAATAAATTTGAACTACGCTTAGCTGTTTTCGACTTATTAAATCAAAATAAAATGATTAGTCAAACACCTGGAAGCAATTATATTGAGACCAGTATTTCGCCAACTTTAGCTAGATATTACATGTTAAGTGTATCATATAATATTAAAGGTTTTGAAACAAAAAAGAAACAAATGTGATGGTAATTTAAAATTTAAAAACATAATAATATGAAATATTTAATCTTTATTATAGCAATAGTTTTAATCACATTAAACACTAATGCTCAAGAGCTTAGCGGAACAATAAAATATGAAATCAAACACGATTGGGTAAAAAAAATTAATTCTGTAAAATATTTAAGTCAAAGCGAAAAAGACAAAGCATCTTACATGTGGGGAACACATAGCGAATACACTGAATATGCTGTTTTATGTTTCGACAAAAACACTTCCCGCTACGAAAAAATTGAAGATGAAAATAAAGAAGGTTCCTGGGCGTGGAGAAGCGAAGAATATATCATTTACAGGAATTTAGAAGAAAATACTACTTACGATTTAATTAGAGAAGTAAACAAACTTTTTGTAATAAAAGATGAAATTCAAAATCCAACTTGGAAAATTTTAAATAATATCAAAGAAGTTGCCGGTCATATTTGCATGGACGCTATGTATATAGACCCGATAAAAGGAAATAAAATCGTTGCATGGTTTGCTCTTGATATGCCTGTTCCTTTTGGTCCAGATAGATTTGGAGGCTTGCCAGGTATGATTTTAGAAATTGATATAAGTGAAGGAGCTTTGGTGATGACTGCTACAAAAATTGAAAACAAAGATGTGAGTGAATTTTTAGTTAAGCCAAAACATAAGAGAAAGGTTAAAATTCATAACGAAGAATATTACACAAAATTAATTTCCGATCAAGTTGAACAAGCTAAAAAGGCAGAACGTCCATATTTTTGGCAAATAAGATATTAGTCTTCACTTATCACACCATCTTTTATTGTAAAGATTTTATCTGTCAATTTTGCATGCTCAATATTGTGAGTAACAATAACAAAAGTTTGAGCAAATTCTTCTCTTAATCCAAAAATTATTTCGTACAAATCTTTTGCATTTTTAGAGTCTAAATTACCCGAAGGCTCATCTGCCAGAATAATTGAAGGATTATTAATTAATGCTCTAGCAATTGCTACTCTTTGTTTTTCGCCACCAGAAAGTTCGTTTGGTTTATGTTCTGCTCTATCTTCGACTTTTAGTGCAGCCAATAAATATTTTGCTTTTTTTATTAATTCATTTTTATTTGTCCCTGCAATAAATCCTGGAATACATACATTTTCTAATGCTGTAAATTCTGGCAACAAATGATGAAATTGAAAAACAAAACCAATTTCTTGATTTCGAAAATTAGCTAATTTTTTATCTTTTAATCCAACAACATTAGTTTCGTTAATAAACACGCTACCTTTATCTGGTTTTAAAAGTGTTCCTATAATTTGCAAAAGCGTAGTTTTTCCAGCTCCACTAGCACCTAATACAGAAACAATTTCAGATTTTGCAATTTGCATATTTATGCCTTTTAAAACTTCTAAATTGTCGTAAGATTTGTAAATATTTTCGATTTTTATCATAGTTAAAATATTTTCGTAAAGTTAAAATTAAAATTTTATCTTAATAACTATTTTTAAAAACTTATTTTTTCTTAACAAAGATAGTCATTTATAAGCTTTTAAAACAAAAAAAAGTTATAAACATTTTTTTCAAACCCCATTGTGGATAAAAGTTTATTATATTTTCGTCAAAAAATTTTTAAAGCCAATTTCTAAGCAGTATTTTTGAAGTAAAATTTCAGATATATTTATGGCAATTAATAATAAAAAACAAAGCAGTTCGAAATCAGAAGCAAACATTGATAGTTTAAATGCTATTTATGGAAAAATGCCTCCACAAGCCACAGATATAGAAAAGGCAGTTCTTGGAGCATTATTAATTCAAAGTGATGCAGTTTTTAATATTTTAGACATTTTAAAGCCAGAATCATTTTACGATCCTGCTCATCAAGAAATATTTCAATCAATTAGAGATCTTGGCACTAACCACAAACCTGTTGACATTATAACAGTTGCTCACGAACTAAAATCTCGCGACAAATTAGATATAATTGGTGGAGAATATTATCTTGCCGACCTTACCGATAAAGTTGCAACAGCCTCTCACTTAGAGTATCACGCAAGATTGGTTCATCAAAAATATATTCAAAGAGAACTTATCAAAGCTTCGGCTGAAATACAAAAACGCTCATACGACGAAAGCCAAGATGTAGAAGAATTAATAAATTTTGCTGAAAGTGAAATTTTTAATATTTCTGAAGGAAATATAAAAAGTGAAACTGTTAAGTTAGACACAATTTTAGGCAAAGCTTTAGAAGCAATTGACGAAGCTGCAAAAAATAAAAATAAACTTCTAGGTCTTCCAAGTGGATTTTCGGATATTGATAGAATTACTTCGGGCTGGCAACCTTCAGATTTAATTATTATTGCTGCTCGTCCATCTATGGGAAAAACGGCTTTTGTGCTATCTATGGCAAGAAACATGGGAGTTGATCATAACAAACCAATTGCTATTTTCTCATTAGAAATGTCTTCTAAACAACTAGTTAATCGTTTGATAGCTGCCGAATCCGAAATTTCAAGCACTAAACTAAGAACTGGAGATTTACAAGATCATGAGTGGACACAACTTAATCAAAAAGTAAAAAATTTAGAAAACGTACCTATTTTTATTGATGACACGCCAGCAATTTCAATTTTTGAACTTAGAGCTAAATGCCGAAGATTGGTTAGAACACACAATATACAAGGAATTATAATTGACTATCTGCAACTTATGACTACTGGAGTTGACATGAAAGGAAACAGAGAACAAGAAGTTGCAACTATTTCACGTTCTTTAAAAGCAATAGCAAAAGAATTAAACATACCAATTATTGCATTATCTCAATTAAACCGCTCGGTAGAATCACGCTCTGGCGACAAAAGACCTCAACTTTCAGACCTTAGAGAATCTGGTGCAATAGAACAAGATGCCGATATGGTTTTGTTTATTCATAGACCTGAATATTATGGATTTATGACTAATAACGATGGAGAATCGCTAAAAGGATTGGCAGAAATTATTATTGCAAAACATCGTAATGGAGCAACAGATACCGTTAAATTAAAATTTAAAAAAGACTTTGCAAAATTTTCTGACTACGATAGATTTGACATGAGCGATACTAGCGCTATATTTGAATCCAAAATGAATGATAGTGCATTTGATGACGGCAACACTTTTGAAAGTAATGAAAATTTTGACTCCGATTTTCTTAGTCCAAATGATGAGTTCTAAAATAAAGATTGACCCATTTTTAAACTAGTTTTTAATTCTAACTTCATATTTTCAAAAATATCAGACTCTAACAATAATATTACACTAGAACCCATTTCGAAATATCCTATTTCTTCTCCTTTTTTAATTACTACTTCTTTTTTATATTTTTTTTCTGCTACAATTCCACGTTTAATATTTGTTTGCAATTCAGAATCAAAAGACAATTTAACTTTTCCTACAAACAAAGCTCCTACAAGAACACAAGCAAATTTTCCATATTCAGAATTCCCAAAAAGTACTATTCTTTCATTTCTACAATAGACTCTATTTCTCTTATTTATTGTTTTTTCTTTTACTGGTCTTAAAGTTCCTGGCAAATATACTGCTGACTCTATTTTCATATCAAAGCTTGCATGCACTCTATGATAATTTGCTGGCGACAAATAAAAAACAGCATAAGATTTTAAACCATCATAATCACTAATTATTAACTCATCTATAAAATAATGTTTGTGTTTAACATATATTTTATTTTCAGATGAAATTTTTCCAAAATCAAATAAACTACCATCAATTGGTGATACTATGCCATTACTTATTGGACGAACTCCTACCTTTAATTTCCTTGTAAAAAAACTATTAAAACTTTCAAATCCATTTTCGGGAACAACAAAATCATTCAAATCTATTTTATAATATCTTTTATACAATTTAATTACGGCGTTTACTAAGCATCTTGGCTTTTTTATATTTGAAAATTTGCCTATAAAACGCGAACTTAAATTTCTGTAATTTTGCTTATTATTTTTAGAATTCGACATTATTTGTTATTATAAAAATTCATAGTTCTCTCTATTCCAAGAATAGGAAAACTTAGGATTGCTTCAATTGCTAATTCAATTCTAGCTGGTAGTAAAAGTTTCTCTTCTTCTGTCCATTCACCTAAGACATAATCTACTTGTCCGCCTTTGTTAAAATCGTTTCCTATCCCAAAACGTAAGCGATTATAGACATTAGTTCCTAGTGTATATTCAATATGTTCTAAGCCATTGTGTCCGGCACTTCCGCCTTTATTTCTAATTCTTATGCTACCAAATGGCAAAGCTATATCATCAACAACAATCAAAGTTTTTTCTACAGGAACTTTTTCTTTCTTAATATAGTAATCTACAGCTTTTCCACTTAAATTCATAAATGTTGTAGGTTTTACTAAAATCATTGTTTTGCCTCTATGTTTTATATCAGCAACAAAGCCGTATCTTTTATCAGAAAAAGAAGTGCTGGACTTCTTTGCAAGAGTGTCCAGCACTGTATAGCCTATATTATGACGTGTGTTTTTATATTCGTCTCCAGGATTGCCTAAACCTATGATTAAATATTTCACAGTTCAGAACATTAAACGACTATTCGGCTGTTTCAGTTTTTTCTTCTTCACCACCTTCGCCTTCTGCACCTTCTTCGCCTTCTTCTTCACCTGTTGAAGAAACTGTACGTGTTACAACAACTGATACAACTACATTTGCTTTTGGATCAATAAATTCTAATTTGTCTGATTTTAAATCTCTAACTCTAATAGCTTGTCCAATATTTAGAGAAGTAATATCAATTTCGTAATACTCAGGAATATCGTCCATTAAACCTTTAACAGATATTTTTCTGTAATTTTGTTTTAATTTTCCACCTGCTCTTACTCCAATAGAATTACCAACAGTTTTTAAAGGAATTTGAATAACAATAGGTTTTGTTGGTGTAATTTGATAAAAATCAATATGAAGGATACTGTCTGTTACAGGATGAAATTGAATTTCTTTCACCATACACATATAGTCTTTTCCATCAACATTGATGTCTGCCAACATAACTTCTGGAGTATAGACGAATTTTCTAACAGCAGAAAATGGAGTGTAAAAATTTACATTTTTCTCACCACCGTAAATAACACAAGGAATATTTTCCCCTTTTCTAATTGCTTTTGTTGCTTTTTTTCCAAGCTCTGTACGTAAAGTACCTTGAATTTTAAAATGTTTCATATCAATAAATTTGCGTGCTACTAAGCTTTTGCCACTGCAAAGCCCCATTACACATTTGACAATTTGGACTGCAAAAATAATATATTTTTTAATGCACACAAAATTTATTTCTTATGATACAAATTATTTTTTAGCTATGTATTCTCCAACAAAATTACAGAGATAAAAATTTTAATATTATTTTTGCAAAAATTTACTTAAAATGCTTGAAATAAACTATCGTTTAGCGAATGAAAATGATTTTGCTGCAATTTTAGAGATGATTAAAGAGCTTGCACTATTTGAAAATGCTCCTGATAAAGTTCTGAATACCACAGAAATAATGAAGCAAGAACAAAATTTATTTCAATGTTTTGTTGCAGAAACCAAAGAAAAAGAAGTTGTTGGAATGGCTCTATACTTTTTCGCCTACTTTACATGGGTTGGAAAATCATTATATTTAGATGATTTATATGTAAAACCACAATATAGAGGCAAAGGAATAGGTACTGAATTATTAAAACTAATTTTCAAAACTGCAAAAGAAGAAAATTGCAGGCGATTACGCTGGCAGGTTTTAAATTGGAATACTCCAGCAATAAAAATGTACGAAAAAGTTGGAGCAACCATTGATGCTGGCTGGAGTAATTGCGACTTTGAATATCATCAAATATTAAAATTTTAGCTTAACTCAAACTTTGCATTTTTAGCATATTTATAACCTATTTCAAAAATTTCTTCCTGATATTTAGTTTTTAAAATATGATATTTAGATAAAGCAGCAGGTTCAAGGAATACAGTGGATTTAGATTTTATATATTTAATATTATTATTCATATTCATTTGAAATGAACGTATTGCAACTTGAAGTAAGGAGTCAAATTTTTGATTTTCGTCATTAGGAAAAACATTAACAGTAATAATATCATCACATAATCTTACTAAAGGCTTCACGGGCAAATTATCAATTAATCCACCATCTACATAATAAGTTTTTCCTATTTTTACTGGTGAAAAAACGACAGGTATAGCCGAAGACGCTAAAATCATATCATGTAAAGGACCTTTGTTTACATATTCTACTTTTCCTGTATTCAAATTTGAAACACAAACATATAGTGGAATATTCAAATCTTCAAAATTAAGTTGTTTAATATTGTTTTCAAGAATTAACTTTAAATTTTCAAGCCCAAAAAAACCGTCTTTTGGAATATGTATTTTCGTAAAATCAGAAAATTTTTTAGTCTTCATGATTTCAAGTGCATCATGTGGAGAGTAGCCAGCACAATAAAAAGCTCCAGCAATAGAACCAGCACTTGTTCCAGAAACTATTTCAGGGAAAATTCCCCTTTCATTTAAGGCTTGCAAAACGCCCAAATGTGCAAAACCTCTTACACCACCACCACTTAAAGCTATTCCAATTTTATACTTTTTCATAATTAATATGACTAAATTAAACTCACTACAAATTGTGGATAAAAATAACTAAAAATATTTAAAAATATTTTTTTAATTACAAGTATTTTAACATATTTGCAATAATATGAAAACATATTGTAATAAACTTGCAAAGAGACTACTTATCTGGAGAGTTAGAAAAATTTCAGATAAGAATTTTATGCTAATATTAGTTGTGATTGTAGGTATTGCAGTAGGATTAGCTGCTGTTTTAATGAAAAACTCAGTGCACTTTGTTAGAGAAGTCGCAATATTTTTAAATAATAAGTATTCTTTTAGTTATATCTATATATTTTTCCCTGCCATTGGAATTGGTTTAACCCTTTTATTTGTAAATATTTTCATTAAGAAAAAACTTGGACATGGTATTCCTATGGTACTTTATAGCATTTCTAAAGAAAGAGGAAAAATTGAAAAACACAATATGTTTTCTAGAATTGTTGCAAGCTCTTTAACTGTTGGATTTGGTGGTTCTGTTGGATTAGAGGGACCAATTGTTGGCACAGGTTCTGCTATTGGAAGTAATATTGGACAATTTTTTAGACTAAATTATAGACAGCTAATTTTATTAATCGGCTGTGGTTGTACGGGTGCGATAGCTGCAATTTTTAAAGCACCAATTGCTGCAATAGTTTTCACCCTAGAAGTTATTATGCTAGATTTAACAATGGGTTCATTAATGCCATTACTTGTGGCATCAATTTCTGCAGCTTTAACTTCATATTTATTTTTAGGACAAAACTACGTTTATCACGTAGCAAATATCGACCCTTTCTTTTTAAAAGATGTTCCTTTATATATTTTATTAGGTATTATTGCAGGTTTGCTTTCTACTTATTTTTCAAAGCTTTATTTGTGGCAAGGAAAACAATATGCCAAACTCAAAACAAAACGTGCCAGATTTATTGTTGGAGTTACAATACTTGGTGTTTTAATATTTCTTTTCCCTTCGTTATACGGAGAAGGATACGAAGTTATTAATTTAGCATTACACGGCGACATTTCATATATATTTGATGGAGTATTTTATTCACAATGGCAAAGTTTTTTAGGCATATGTATTATTATTATTTTAATACTATTAACTAAAGCCTTTGCAACTGGAGCAACATTTGGAGCAGGAGGAACAGGAGGAATATTTGCACCATCTCTATTTTTAGGAGCAAACTTAGGTTTTCTTTTTGCCCATGTTGCAAATTCTATGAAACTAAACATTTCTCATGGAAACTTTGCCTTAGTTGGAATGGCTGGACTTATTGCAGGAGTTATTCATGCACCATTAACTGCAATTTTCTTAATAGCAGAAATAACAGGAGGATACGAACTTTTTATCCCGCTAATGATAGTTTCAACAATTTCATTCTTTGTGGTTAGAATATTTATGCCTAAATCAGTTTATGCAATTTTACTTGCCGAAAGAGGAGAACTGCTAACTCACAATGCCGACAGTAATATGCTTACTTTAATGAGAACAGAATCTTTAATTGAAAAAAACTTTTTAACTATAAACGAAAACGCAAAATTAAAAGATTTAACCAAAGTTATTTCCAGATCAAGCAGAGCTGTATATGTTGTTATTGATGACAACAACTACTTTAAAGGATTAATTTGGTTAGATCATGTTAAGCACTTAATGTTTAAAACAGAACTTTACGATAGTGTTTATGTTAGAGATTTGATGGATATTCCAAAATATACGGTAAATACTAATATGGATGTTAAAGAAATTGTAGAAATTTTTGAAAACTCAAATTACTTTAATTTACCTGTTGTTGATGAAGGCAAATACATAGGATTTGTTTCCAGAGCTAAAGTGTTTACTACCTATCGCGAAATGTTAAAAAAATTCTCACATGACGAATAAGTGTTAATAAATAATAATATAAATCTTTAAATTGCAATGATATGAAAAAACATCTACTTATTTTAATCTCATTAATTCTTGGGATTAATTACATAAACGCACAAGTATTGTATTCTGACGATTTTGAATCCTATACTGTTGGTAATGGCATTGCCGTAGAATGTAGCCAATGGTGGAATACCTGGGATGGAACACCTGGTTCCGCAAAAGATCCAAAAGTATCAGACGCGCAAGCATACTCTGGAACAAAATCCGTTCAAGTTAGTAATGGAAATGACGGAGTTATCGACTTCGGTGGACGTACAACAGGACGCTATAGAGTTGAGTTTTATCTTTATATTCCTGATGGTCGCCAAGCCTATTGGAATATTATGCAACAATTTAACCCTTCAACTACAGGACCTGAAAATATTTGGGGATTGCAAGTTTTTCTAAAAAACGGAACTATGTCAATTGATGGAAATGGACAAGCTGCCGTAACTTACCCTTATACTTCTGGCGAATGGATGAAAATTCAACATTTTATTGACTTAAACAGCGATTGGGTTGATTTTTATGTAAATGGTGAATTAGTTCATGCTTACCAATGGAGTAAAGGAACTTTTGGAACAGGAGGAATGAACCAACTTGGAGCCTTTGACTTTTACGGCTGGGACGAAGGAGGTACTTGCGAATATTATATGGATGACTTCCTAATTGAAGAAGTTGAAACCCCATATCCGCCAACTAACTTTAGCTATACTATTGAAAATGGAAATGATGTGGTTTTAACTTGGAATGCTCCAACAGAAGGTACACCTGTACACTACAGCATCGCAAGAAATGGTAGCATTATCAGCACTACAACTGAAACAACTGTAACCGATTTGAATGTTTTCCCTAATACATATCAATATTCTCTTTTAGCTTTCTATGGCGAAAGTATCGGGTACTCAGCATCAGTAAACCTTGATGTTACAATAGCTGGCGGAGTTGAAAGAAATTTTGTGGTTTATGAAATGTTTACTGGCACTTGGTGTGGCTTTTGTCCTATACCTGCACAAGCAATTGCCCAAACGCAAGCTGAAGGTAAAAAAGTTGCTGTCATGAAATTTCATACTGGTGATAGCTTTGAAACTCCAGCAACAGTTAATAGAGAAAATTATTATGGCAATATATTTGAACCCATTGAAGACGTTCCTGCAAGTGTCATAAATGGCACTCAATTCCTATCAGGGGCTGCATCAACCGTAGCTGCTCAAAAAGAATATTTCGAATACTTATATAACGAATATATTGATGATCCAGCAGTTTATACCATAGAATTAGCAACTGAAATAATTTCTGAAAATCCATATAAATGCAAACTTACTGTTAATGCCGTAGAAACTTTTGAATATTATGATGATGAAATGAGACTTATGATAGCTTTGACAGAAACAAATATTCCATACTCATGGGGAGGACTAAGCACAGTAGATAACGCTGTAAGGGCAATGTACCCAGATGCAAACGGCACAGTAATTTTTGATTCTGGAACAACTTATAGTGGTGAATTTGAAATTACCCCAGCTTCAAATTATGTTATCAATAAGTGCGAAATTGTTGCCTTTATTCAAAGAAGAAGTACAGGTGAAATTCAACAAGTTAATAAAATTGCTTTGCCAGAACCTTCAAATATAGAAAACAATATTACAAAAAGCTTATCAATTTATCCAAACCCAGCAAGCGACATAGTAAAAGTAAATTCAGAAGAAAATATAAATTATATTGAAATTTTAAATATTTCAGGACAAATTGTAAGTTTTGAAAATGTTAATACCAACAATGCCGAAATTAACATTAGTAATCTAAGTTCTGGCGTTTACTTTATCAAAGTTTATACTGCAAATGATGTAACAACTCAAAAACTTATTGTTGAATAAACAAAACTAAATAATAATAACTTAAAAAAATGTCCGTATTTTTATGGGCATTTTTTTTTCTCCTTAAACTTTATAATTTTGCAAAAAATAATTCGATTTTGGATATAAATAAAATACGGTCAGATTTTCCAATTTTAAACGAAAAAGTTTATAATAAAAATCTTATATACTTTGATAATGGTGCTACTTCGCAAAAGCCAAAGCAAGTAATTGATACTATTAGTGAATATTATTCAAAATATAATGCTAATATTCATCGTGGAGTACATTTTTTAAGCAATTTTGCTACAGATGCAAACGAAAATGCAAGAAAAATTATTCAAAATTTTCTAAATGCAAAATCAGAAAAAGAAATAATTTTTACAAAAGGCACAACTGATTCAATAAACCTAGTTGCTTTTTCTTTTGGCGAAACTTTCATAAACGAAGATGACGAAATTATTGTTTCCGAAATGGAACATCACTCAAATATTGTTCCTTGGCAATTATTGTGCGAAAGAAAAAAAGCAAAACTTAAAGTTTTAAAATTTAACGAAATTGGCGAACTAAACATTAAAGAGTTAGACAATTTAATTACCAACAAAACAAAGCTAATTTCTGTAGCTCATGTATCAAACTCACTTGGCACAATAAATCCTATAAAAACAATAATAGAAATTGCCCACAAAAACAATATCAAAATTTTAATAGACGGAGCTCAAGCAGTTCAACACCTAAAAATTGATGTTCAAGAATTAGATTGCGATTTTTATGTTTTTTCATCTCACAAAGCTTATGGACCAACAGGAGTTGGAGTTCTATACGGAAAAGAAGAATTATTAAATCAAATGTGCCCCTACCAAGGCGGTGGCGAAATGATTGCAAATGTAAGTTTTGAAAAAACAACCTATAACGAACTGCCTTTTAAATTTGAAGCAGGCACACCAAACTATATCGACAATATTGCATTTGGAAAAGCTATAGAATATATTTCTGAAATAGGACTAAAAAATATTGAAGATTACGAAAATCAACTTTTAAAATATTGTACAAAACAATTAAAAACAATAGAAAACCTAAAGATTATCGGCGAGGCTGAACACAAATCTGGACTTATTTCATTTATCGTAAAAAACATACATTACAATGATATAGGAACGCTTTTGGATAGAGCTGGAATAGCTGTTAGAACTGGAACTCATTGTGCTGAACCTGTTATGAAAAAATTTGGCATTAGTGGAACAGTAAGAGTTTCTTTTGCTTTTTACAATACATTCGAAGAAATAGACTATTTCATAACAAATTTAAAAAAGGCAATTTCGATGTTGCAATAATTGTATTAACAGTTTTCTATTCATAAATAAAATTGAATTTCAAGAAAAAAATTTAAAACAATTTTATATTTGCCACTTATTATATAATAAGTAATGAAAAAAATAATTTTACTAGCACTAAGTTTATTTGCAATATATTCAAGTTCGATATCTCAAATCGAAAGTGTAATTCCTTCTGACAAGCCAAAACTTGTTGTTGGAATTGTTGTGGAGCAAATGCGTCAGGATTATTTAGAAAGATTTTGGAATAATTTAGGCGACAAAGGTTTTAAAAAATTAGCAATAAATGGAAGTTTTTGTCAAAATGCAAACTATGAATATAGCTTAACGCAAGCAGCACCAGGCTATGCAACAATAGTTACAGGCTGCGAACCTTCAGAACATGGTATTGTATCAGATTATTGGTTTAATGCTTTAACTGGCAATAAAGAACATTGTATAGAAACTAAATCTTACAAAACTATTGGAGGCAACCCAAGCAATTTTTCTTACTCGCCAAAAAATATTTTAACAACAACATTTAGCGACGAAGCCAAACTCTTTGGACAAGGAAAATCTAAAACAATAAGTGTTTCTTTAGACCCTATTGGTGCAATTATATCGGGAGGCTACACTGCTGATGCTGCATATTGGTTTGACACAAAAACTGGGAATTGGGTAAGTTCTACTTATTATATGAACGAGCTACCTGCATGGGTAAAAGAACAAAACGACAAAAAAATGCCCGATGATTACTTGCAAAGAGAATGGTCGCCACTTTTAGAAACTGAAAAATACAATACTGCTCAAGCCGATTCTAGTATTTATGAATATGGAATAGATATGGTTTATAAAACTTTTCCTTATAAATATGAAGAAATTAGCAAAAGCATAAAAGATTACGAATTACTAAATCTAATACCTGAAGGACAAACCCACCTGACAGATATGGCTATTGCGGCACTCTACAACGAAGAATTAGGAAAAGATAAGTTTACAGATTTTTTATTTATAAATTATTCGGTAAGTGAGAATATTGGTAAACTATTTGGACCACAATCAATGGAAGTTGAAGACTTGTTTCTAAGACTAGATAGAGATTTAGGACATTTGATAAGTGTGATAGAAGATGTTGTTGGAAAAAACAATGTACTAATATATTTAACTTCAAACCATGGAGTATCAGAAAATCCAGAATATTTAGCTGATAATAAAATGCCTACAGGAGTTTTTAAACAACATTATATTTTAACTTTGCTTCGCTCCTATTTAAAAGCCATATACGGCGAAGGCGATTGGGTGTTAGACTATAACAATAATCAAATTTATTTAAACAAAACACTGATTGAAGATTCGCAAATTTCATTAAACGAATTTCAAGAAAAGGTTATTTCTTTTATAATTAATTCTGCAGGAATTTCAAATGCAATAAGTTCACACCAATTTCAAAATATAATTTTCACTCATGGAATGCCAAAAAAAATGCAAAACTCATTCAACCAAAAACGCTCTGGCGACATAATGATTTCACTAAAAGCAGGTTGGATAGAAGATATTCCTTTTGTTTGCAACCACAATTCTGGTTATAAATATGATACAAATGTTCCGCTAATTTGGTATGGTTGGAAAGTTAAAAAACAAAATATTTTTAATAACGTAAATATTACTAGCATAGCTCCAACTATAAGCAAAATACTTAACACTCCTGCTCCACCTGCTTCTACTGGCGAAGTTTTAAATTCAGTTTTTAACAACAAATAAACTAAAATTATTGTAATGATTGGACATATTGAAGCAATAAACATAAGAAGATCTATTAGAAATTATTCTAAAGAAAAATTAGATAGTAATTTAATTGAAAAAATAAACGCTCTTTTATCTACACCAAAAATAGGACCATTTGACAATAGACCTAGATTTGTTCTTATTGAAAAACCTAAAGCTAGAGAACAAGAAAAAGTTAGATTAGGAACTTACGGCTTTATTGATAATGCTGCTTATTTTATTGGTGGTTGCATTGAAAAATCTGCATTTTCAGAAGTTGATTATGGATATTCATTGCAAAGAATAATAATAGAATTAACTCGCTTAGGCTTAGGGACTTGCTGGCTTGGTGGTAGTTTTCGTAGAAAAGATTATAGAAAATTACTAAATACTCAAAAAAATGAAATTATTCCATGTATCACACCTGTAGGTTATAAATCAACAAAAAAATCTCGAAGAGAAAGATTAGGTTTAGTTTTTTCAGATGGAAGTTTAAGAAAAGACTTTAACACATTCTTTTTTGAAAATAATTTTGAAACTCCAATAATTTTTAATCCCGAAGACAATTATCACAAGGCATTAGAAGCTGTTAGAAAAGCTCCTTCGGCAATGAATAAGCAACCTTGGCGAGTTTTAAAAATTGAAGACAAATACCATTTTTACTTAAAACGAGATTCTATTGTTGGCACAACTAAAGCCAGCGATTTGCAAAAAGTTGATATGGGGATAGCTCTAGCAAATTTTAAACTTGCTCTCGAAGAATTAAATGTTCAAGGCAAATGGCATATCGCCGACCCAAACATCGGAAATTTAGAATATATTATTACTTGGATATCTTAAATCAGTTAAAAGTTAAAAGTCGAAAGTTAAAAATTAAAAATTAAAAATTAAATGTCGCACTTTTCAGACACATCAACCCATTAGCGAGCAGAGTGAGCGAAGCGAACTCTGCAAAGCAATAGACGCGACAGCCTCTTTTAACTTTCGACTTTTAACTTTTAACTGACATTATTTTTCCCGTTTTCCAGCCCAAGCCATAACTCCGCCTTCCATAAGCTTCACATTAGTATAGCCATTTGCTTGTAAAACAAGAGCTGCTTCGTAGCCTCTCAACGAAATTTTACACCAAACTATTATTTCAGTATTTTTGTCTTCTGGCAATTCAGAAATTCTTTTTCGTATCTGACCAAGAGGAATAAGTCTTTCGCCAATACCTATACGCATTTGTTCGTATTCATTTGGATTTCTAACGTCAAGGTAAACAACATTTTCTTTATTTTTCACTTTTTCTTCTACATCTTCGGAAGAAATACCTTTGAAAAGTCCTCTTAATTTATTTTGCATAATATGTGCAGTAGCGATACTATGGTCGATAGCTAAAGAAAATGGTGGTGCATATGGTAAATCTGCATTAATCATATCATCAACTGTTAGCTTGCCTTTAATTGCAATAGCCCAAATTGCTAATTGTTTAGAAACATCGCCAGGACCTATTACTTGAGCTCCTAAAATTTTTCTATCAGTTTTATTAACTACCAACTTGGTAATCAACAAGTTACCATTCATAAATCCAGGTTTATCCAAACTTACATTTATTACAGTTTCTATATCATTAAATCCATTTTTGCGTGCATTTTGCTCATTCAAGCCTGTTGTTCCTGCAGCATAATCAAAAACTTTACAAACACCTGTTTGAATTGTTCCTTCAAATTTTGCAACATTTCCTTTAATTAAATTTTCGCCAACAACACGTCCTTGCAAGTTTGCCAAATCTCCAAATGGTGCGTGAACTTTATTTTTTGTAATTAAATTTGGTATTTCAACACAATCGCCTAGAGCATAAATATCTGGGTCAGAAGTTTGCATATATTCATCAACAACTACTCCACCTCTTTCGCTAATTTCTAAACCTGCATCTTTTGCTAATTTTGAATTTGGAGTAACTCCAATTGCTAAAACTGCTAAATCGCAAGGTAACTCGGTGCCATTATTTAATTTTACTGCTGTTAATTTTCCATTTTCACCAATAAAAGCAGAAACACCATTTTCTAAAATCACATTAGCTTTAGATTGAACATGCTGCTGTACCAAGCGAGCCAAATGTCTATCAAGGAAAGTCAAAAGTTGAGGTAAAAGTTCAACTAAAGTAACTTCAATTCCTGCAAGATGAAGAGCTTCTACGGTTTCAATACCAATTAAACCACCGCCTATAACAACAGCTTTTTTAATTTTTCCTTCATCACTTACCTTGCGTAAATAATCAGCATCGGGCATTGACGATAAAGCAGAAATGCCTTCCAACTCAATACCTGGAATTGGTGGTCTTCGAGATGTTGCTCCTGTTGCAATAACAAGTTTATCATACTCCATGCTTGACTTTTCGCCTGTTATCAAGTTTCGATAATCAATGGTTTTTGCTTTTCTGTCAATTTTTGTTACCTCAGTATTTACTTTAGCAACAATATTTTTTGCATTTAAAAAGAAGTTAGAATCTCTTACAACACCAGCTGGAGAGCATAAGAGCTGACTTCTATCATCAAAAAATCCGCCGACATAATAAGGATAACCACAAGATGCCATTGATAAGTCAGCATCTTTTTGAAACATAGTAATTTCTGCATTTTCATCTAAACGTCTTGCGCGAGAAGCCACTTTAGGCCCGGCAGCAGAACCGCCAATCACAACTATTCGTTTGTTTTGCATTTCTTAAAAATTTTAATTAAAAATAAATATACTTTTCATGAAGTGTTACATAATATCAATAATTAAACAAATATAACAATAAAAAGTTGAAAATTTAATTTTTATTCATAATTAATCGTAAATATTTTTATTATTTTTTAATTATTTGAAAAGTCATATAAAATTACAAAATTTGCAAATAAAACTTTTTGAAAATGCTTAAAATTAACAAGATAAAATCTCCAACTTTCGCTGTTAACACAGATATAGTCAAAAAAAACATTCAAAAAATACAAAACAAACTTGGAGAAACAACTATTTTTCGTCCTCATTTTAAAACCCACGACAATAAACAAACTGCAAATATTTTTAGAGAATTAGGAATAAATAAAATTACAGTTTCATCTATTGAAATGGCTATATATTTTAGGCGTTTAGGTTTTAAAGACATCAATATTTCTTTTCCAATAAATTTTCGTGAACAAAAAGCACTTCAAAAATTATCTAAAAATACAAATTTGCATCTTTTGGTTTCAAATTCTTTTTCTGCAAAACAATTATCTTCTCTTAATGACATAAAAGCAAACGTTTGGATAGAAATTGATACTGGCTATAAGCGATCTGGAATTTCACACAATAATTTAGAAGAAATTCAAGACTGTATAAAACTTATAACGCAAGCTTCACATCTTAATTTTTCAGGTTTTCTAAATCACAATGGCGAAACATATTTACTAAATAAAAAAGAGGAAATTTTGCAATCAACTTTGGGCTCAATAGCTAAAATGAATTTCCTAAAATCTGAATTTTCAAACTATTCGCCAAAAATTTCCATTGGCGACACACCAGGTTGTAGCTTATTAGACAATTTTGATGGTATAGACGAAATCCGCCCTGGAAATTTTGTTTATTACGACCTTATGATGTTAGAAAAACAAGTTTGCACCAAAGAGCAAATTGCTGCTACATTATTTTGTCCTATTGTGGACATTAACAATGATAGAAAAGAAATTATAATACATGGCGGAGCTATTCATTTTAGCAAAGAATTTATTGAATTTAATAATAAGAAAATTTTTGGCAGAGCAATAAAACATTACAGCACAGACATTTCAGAAATTAACGAAGATATTGTTTCTTTAAGTCAAGAACATGGAATTGTTAAAATTAATAATTCAAATTTTGAAAACTATAAACCAGGAAATTTAATTGAAATTATCCCTGTACATTCCTGCTTAGCTGCTAATTTAATGAAAGGAAAGACAAGACATTATTAATTTGGAAATAATTTTGTTTTGCTTTATATTTGTAGTAATAATAAAATCAAGCATTATGAAAAAACTCATTATTGCAAGTGGTGGAGTGAATGGGGGTATAATTGAAGGATGTAATCCAATGCCTCAAAATTATTTTTTACTAGATTCAAGCAATATTAATAATAGTAGTAAAGAAATAAAGCCTTTGTTAAAAATAGTTCCAAATCCAATTTCTTTAAATTTTACAATTTATGTTTATCATCCGAGTGATGACATTTTGATAATTGAGTTATTAGATTCTTCTGGTCGTACTTTGGAAAAAGTTGTAGAAAACAACAAAAAATCAGGTGTATATGAATTTAATATTAATGATTTTTATTTTCAACCAGGTCTATATTTTTGCAAATATTCGAATTCGAATAGTACAATTACTGAAAAATTTGTTAAATCACAATAAAATGAAAAATAAAATATTTACAATCATATTATTAATGTTTTCTTATAGTGCAAATGCACAATTTTCAATAGATGTTTACTCTAGTTTTAATTATTCGAAAGAAAAACATGCCATGCCTTGGACATACGACTATTTTAACTATCAAACTTTTTTTAGCAACAAGCCTATTGATACAATTGTTAGAGTACATTATCCAGACACTATTATTCGTGTTATATATGAGCCTTCTCGCCCATCAATATTAGAAGATGGACATACATTCCATAATTTTATAATAGATTGTTTTTATGGATTTTCTATAAATTATAGATATTCAAATTATTTTGAAACAGGTATATCTTTTGAAAAAAATGGAATAATTAAAAGACTTTCAACTTTTGAAATAACAATGAGAGATGAACGTTATGATTATAATGATGAGTTATTTTATTCTGTTAATGGCGACCATGATTTTGATTATGATATAATCAATGTTAGTCTAAAACAATCTTTTATTTATCCTTATAAAAATTTTAATTTTTATACAAACATAGGATTAAAAACTTACTACACGGTTTTAAAACATGACTGTGTCGGGACAACGAGATCATTAGGAAGTGAAATGTATGGATATGATACTTATTCAGTTGACGCAACATTTCACAAAAAATATTCTGGTTATAATTTTGGGTTTACCTCAGCTTTGGGTGTTTCATACAATATTTCTAAAAATATTTCAATCTTCGGCAATGCTGGATATACATGGGCTAAATTAAAATTAAAAAAAGGCTTGCAAATGGATTATTATTATGAATATTCAGCCCCTTCATATTCAATTATTGATTCTAAACCCGAAGCTCAAAAAATTGCCCCAGAAAATAATCCTTTTGGCAATATAAATTATAAGTCTTGGAATTTTAGTATTGGTTTACGTTATACTTTTATAAAAGAATAGATTTAATTTCATCTATCTTAGCCCCCTAATTCATCAGACAAAATTATAGTTTAAAAAATATAAACTTTTTGTTTTCTTGTTTTTTTGCTCTAAATTTGTAGTAACTAAATTAAAAAAGTACGTATATTCAAAACGTAAAACATATAATTATGAAAACCACATTAAAAATTTTACTTGCACTT
>DHVB01000044.1:36933-86260 GCA_002412425.1 Bacteroidales bacterium UBA5219
CTATGGAAGGAGTAGAGAGATTAATCCTGAAGTTGAACAATATATGATACTAACTAAAGATGAAATATATGATGGTAATTATAAAGCAAGATTTATTAATTTTCAGGAGGAAACAGGATGTTCAGGAGAAGACTTATTTACAAAAGATGGATATTGGCGATTTGATGATAGAGCTGTTGGAGGTTCTACCTGCCTTGGGGAAGAATTAGATAAAAAAGAAGGTTTAATTCTCGTCATAGAGTTAAAACAAACTAACCCTTCAGAAGAAAAACACTATATAGGAGAAGGTTGGAAAATTTTAAAACTAACTAATAAAGAATTAAAAATAATCAATAATATCAATGATGAGCCTTGTTCGTTCTATGGGAGGAGTCGAACATTAACATTTGAAAAGGAATAAAATATAGCAAAAACTTAATAAGTAAAGTCGAATAATTTTCAAATCTCAAACTAAACCTCTATCCCCAAAAGTTTTCCTTTTTTCATCACAAGTTCATCGTCGAAATAAACGTCAGGAGATTTTACAAGTCCGTCTAAATGGCTATTAACAGCAATACTTCCACCCATTGTAAGGTTGTTTCCAAATGCTACATGAATAGTTCCTAAAACTTTTTCATCTTCTAAAATTTGTCCAGAAAGTATTGCTTTATAATTTGTGCCTATTCCAAATTCGGCTACAGCTCTGGCTTCTCTTCCATTTTTATCGAGCATTGCAATTAGTCTTTGAGCTTCTTCGCCTCCAGTAATTTCTTCGGCATAGCCATCACGAATTTCTACTTTTATAGGCGTTTTTATAACTCCAATTCCAGCCATAGAGCCGTCAATTACCAAAGTTCCGTTAGATTTACCTTCTATTGGTGCTAAATATGTTTCTCCCGAAGGCATATTTCCACTTTGTCCTTTTTCGCGTAAAACTCCTGTGCTTGGAATTATCATTCTGCCTTCTATTGGCATAACTAAATTTGTTCCTGCTTCGGTAACAACTTTTACTGTTTTAACGCCTTCTAATCGTTTTGCTACGTATTCTGTTAATTCTACAATTTTGTCAAAATCAGCATTTAAACAACGCGACATAATTTCCACAGAAATTCCTGGCATAGTACCAACTCTAACGCCTTCTTTAACTGCATTGCGTCTTGCATCTGTATGTGTCAAGGATTTTGCTGTAGGAATAACAACCACATCAACCATTTTCATCATTTCCGAAATTGCAAATGGAGGTTCTTCGCCATTAATCTCACGCGATTTCATTTCAACCAAAATACTTTCTTTACATAATTGTTTGCCAGCTTCGTGCAAAGCTAAGCCAATGTCTCGTTTTACTTCGTCTGTTACAACAAGTAAAGTTTCTTCGGGCTTTAACCCCATAGCATCACGCAAACCTATAATTGATGCCTGCATTAATTCTTTATTTATTTCCATCTTAAATATTTTTACGAAAGTTCAAATTTATAAAAAATTAACGAATTTTAAAACTTTAAATTTATTCCTCCCATAAAATTAATCCCTGCCTGTGGGAAATAATACGCCCAAGTCTTCTCTACTCCTTGTTCGTACCACATTCCACCATAAGCATTATTTGAATATTTTAAATTGAAAATATTGTTTACAATAAAACTAAAATTAATTTCTTTTATAAATTTTGTTTCTATGCTATAATCCAATTGCAAATTATTTACAAAATATGGATCTAACTTTCTGTCAGGCGAAGAAGTATTGTCAAAATATTGAGCTCCTACATATTTTGCAATCCAACTTATATTAAACCCAGCAAATGGTTTATACGAAACAATTCCCGATGAAATAATATTTGGCGAATAAGCAATATCTCGTTCTCCCAAATCAAATGATTCATAATTTTCGTTCCAATCTTCGTCATAAGTTGCTGCCCAAGAAACAAAATCTTTAATTTTATTTCTACTCAAAGTTAAATTTGCTTCCAAGCTAAGTTTATTTATTGGCTTATAGTTTGCAACAAGCTCAATACCAGCCCTATACGATTCAGCAACATTTGTCATAATATCATATCCTGTATTTGATTTTTCGCCTGTTGGAATAAGTTGGTCGATATAATCCATATAATACAAGTTTACGAGTGCAGAAAAACGCTGAGAACGATAATTATAGCCTAATTCATAATCGTAAAGTCTTTCGGCTTTTGGTGTTTTTAAAGTGTCGCCGGCAGCATCTTTAAAATTAGTTCTTGTAGGCTCTCTATTTGCTACAGCAAAAGAAGCGTAAACATTCATTTTGTCAGAAATATCATAAAATAATCCTGCTTTAGGATTTATAAAATTAAATTTATGCTCTTGGTCTAAAACTATTAAATTACCATTCATATCTAGCTCATAATCTTCACCTTGCATAAAATATCTTATATTTCTATACTGCAAATCTCCATACAAATAAAGTGATTTTGCAATTTCATAATTTATTTTTGAAAAAACATTAAACTCAGTTTTTTCTCCATAATTTCTATACCATTCATAATTAATAGGTAAATCCTTCAAGTTTTTCATCCACAAAATATTTCCAAAATGATCGCCATCATATTTATTCCAGCCTGCTCCAAAGCTTAATTTTAGTTTTTCATTTTTATAATTTAAAGAACTTGTAGCTCCATAAAAATCATTTGCCATTTGTTTTCTATAAACTAAATCAGACCTGTTTATTACAATAGCATTTGGAATTAAAGTATCCAAGCCATTGATAATTGGATCTGGCTGCAACACAATGTTTGGTAATAAATATTTTGAAAATTTTTGATCCATTTTATATTGTTCGTAATAACCATCGCCACGAGTATAATGTATGCCAGCACTCAAGTCTAAGTTTCGTTTAAAATCTTTTGAAAATATGATTTGATAATGAGTTTGAATATAGTTGTCGGCATTATCTTTATACATTTTTCTATTTCCAAATTCATCAAAATATTCGCCAGCAGGATTATAAATTCTATTTGTATCTAAAACTTCTTGTGGACAGCCGTACCAAGTTATTCCTGTTTTTTGATTTCCTCGAATAATATTTGCTCTTACAAAACTTGTTTTTCCTCTCCAAGCTGCACTCATCATCATAGAATAGTGATCAGAATATGAATTTTCAACATATCCATCGCTATCGAGTTTTGAAAGTCGTAAATCAAAAGAAAATCCGTTTTTCAAAATTCCTGTTCCAATCTTTAGATTTTCTTTAAAAGTGTTGAAACTTCCCATCATGCTTGAAATTTCGGCATAAGGCTTATTGCTTAACGAGCCTGTAAAAATATTCATACTTGCACCAAAAGCGGCTGCTCCATTTGTTGAAGAGCCAACACCACGTGTCAGTTGCAAATTATTTACAGAGCCTGCGAAATCGGGCATATTTGCCCAAAAAACAGCTTGGGACTCTGAATCGTTGAGAGGAATTCCGTTTACAGTAATATTTATACGAGTTGGGTCTGTTCCACGCACTCTAAAACTTGTATTTCCAACTCCTGTACCTGCCTCGCTACTTGCAACAACAGAAGGAGTTAATTCCAACATATAAGGCAAATCTTGTCCTGTATTGCGTTTTTGCAAATCTTCCTTATCCATTGATATAAAGGCAATTGGAGAATTATCATCAGCCCTTGTTGCTTTCACAATAACCTCATCGCTCATATAAGCTGATGGTTTTAGTACTAATTTTCCAAGATTTTGATTTTTGCCATTCAATTTCACAATTTGCGAAATAGATTCAAAACCAAGATAAGAAATTACAATTTCACAATTGTCAAATTTAGATTTGATAGAAAAATCACCATTGAGATCGGAACTTGTTCCCAAAAAAGTGTTTTTAATAATCACACTTGCTCCTACAAGAGGATTATCATTTTCATCAACAATTTTTCCGCTAATAATTTGAGCTTGCAAGAAATAAGCGAAAAACACAAAGAACATGAATAAAAAAAATCGTTTCATAATAATTAAATATTAAGTTAATAAAAATTTAATTGGGGAAACTAAACGGTTGTAATCAATTCCTCCCTACGGCGGCATTACCCGCATCAGGTTCAAAGGGTATGATCTCAGCCTGTTTGGCACCCCTGTCATAATGACGATACAAAGTTAATATTTATTTTTTAGGAATAAAAATGTTTTGGAACAAGTTTTAAAAATCTATGAAACGATTTTCGCAAAAGTTTTAAAAATTATTTTAATGTCTGTTAGCAAACTTGCTTCTTTGATATATTTTAAATTTAGTTCAAGTTTTGCAGGCATTATTTCTTCAATATAAGTTTTTTCGGGATTTTCGGATCTTGCTAACAATTCGTTTTCGTTACTGTATTCTATTGAGGCATAATCAGTTATACCTGGTTTTACTGTCAAAACTTTTTTTTGTTCCGAATTGTATAAATCAACATATTTTCTGACTTCGGGTCGTGGTCCAACAAATGACATGTTACCTATTAATACATTAATAAGTTGAGGCAATTCGTCAATTTTATATTTTCTTAAAAACACTCCTATTTTAGTAATTCTGCTATCTTTCGCACCAACTGTAAGCAAACCTTGCTTATCGGAATTTGGTCTCATTGTACGAAATTTAAAAATATTAAAATCTTTATTATCCTTGCCTACTCTCTGTTGTAAATAAAATATATCACCTTTAGAGTCAATTACAATTAAAATTGCAATCACTAACAAAAAGGGAGATAGAATTACTAATCCCAAAAATGAAAACAGTAAATCAAAAATTCTTTTCATTATTTATTTTCAATAATTTTTGCAACAGCAGTTTTCACAACTTCAACAACTTTAGCTGCATCCTCATCGCTCAAAACGTAATAAACAGGCAAAGAAATTTCGCATTTATAATTTTCGTAAGCTTGAGGATAATCTTTCATTTTATATTTTAAACCTTTATAAAAAGAAAGCAAAGGCAAAGGTTGAAAATGAACATTTACCGAAACTCCATTTTCATAAATTTCTTGAATAATAGCATCTCTTTTAGCCTCATCAACATTATTAACTCGTAGCAAATAAACGTGATAAGAAGATTTGTAGTTTTCATCTTCATAAAATGGAACTGTAAAGTTTTTATTATTTTTAAAACTTTCAGTATAAAAATCGAAAATTTGTTTTCGTCTTGGTAAAGTTTCGCTTTCATATCTTTCAAGCTCTACTAAGCCAAGAGAAGCCTGAATATCTGTCATATTTGCCTTAAAGCCAGCAGTAATCACATCATATCTCCAATTTCCTTTTGTTTTTGCAAGAGCATCTTTATTTTGTCCGTGCAAGCTCAAAACACAAAGAAATTTATATAATTCTTCGTTGTCGAAAGGGTTTGGTAAATTTAAAGTTACAGCTCCACCTTCGGCAGTTGTAAGATTTTTAACCGCATGAAAAGAAAAAACAGAAATATCGCACAAAGAACCTGTTTTATGTCCTTTATATTCTGCTCCAAAAGAATGTGCAGAATCAGACAATATTAAAATTCTTCCTAAAGTTTTTTGAATTTCATTTTTAGGCTTAAAAAGTGATTTAACAGCTGGTGAGTTTACAAAATTATTAATTTCATCATAATTGCATGGTAAACCAGCAATATCGACAGGCATAATAACTTTTGTTCGTTTATTTACAAGATTTTTAAGTTGTGAGATATTCAGATTGAAAGTTTTTTCGTCAATATCCACTAAAACAGGAACTGCTCCACAATGCACTACAACATTTGCCGAAGCACAATAAGTATATGCAGGCACAATTACTTCATCGCCAGGTCCAACTCCAAACCATCTTAACATAAGCTCTAAACCTGCACTAGCAGAATTAAGGCAAAGAGTCGATTTTGCTCCTGTATATTCAGATATTTTTTTTTCGAAAAGTTTAGTTTTTGGTCCAGTTGTTATCCAACCACCTTTTAAAGTGTCAACAACTTCTGCAATAGTTTTATCATCAATTCGTGGTGTACAAAACGGTATCATCTTATTATTTTTTACAAAAGTAATTCAAAAATTAAATATTACAAAAGTAATTATAAACAACATCAACCAAAGAAAAGGTAAGCCACAAATATAGCAGCAATTACCCCTGCCAAATCAGAAATTAAACCGGCAGAGACGGCATATCTTGTATTTTTAATTCCTACCGAGCCAAAGTAAACTGCTAAAATATAGAAAGTTGTATCTGTTGCCCCTTGAAAAGTACAAGCCAAACGTCCAGCGAAGGAATCTGCGCCAAACATTGTCATTGTGTCAATCATTAATCCTCTTGCTCCACTTCCACTCAAGGGTTTCATTAAAGCTACTGGCAAAGCATCAATCCACTCCACTCCTGCTCCAGCAGAAGCAAATAAATATTTTAATCCTTGCATCACAAAATCTAATGCTCCTGAAGCTCTAAAAACACCAACAGCAACCAAAATAGCAATTAAAAAAGGAATTATTTTTACCGCAACATTAAATCCGTCTTTTGCTCCTTCGATAAAGGCATCGTAAATATTTATTTTTTTTCTTATCCCCAAAACTATAAAACTAATAATTATTGAAAATAAAATAAGATTTGCAATAAGTGAGGAATAAACATTTATTTGTGATGCAGCGAGCAAAGTAAAACCATAAACTAAGCCACCCATTAAAAGTGTAATTCCACCAAGAAAAATCAATATTTCTTTACAGAATAAATTTATTTTTTGAAAAATTGACACTGTAATAATTCCTACTAAAGTTGATACGAATGTAGCAATTAATATTGGCAAAAATATATCTGAAGGATTTGCTGCTCCCATTAAAGCTCTATAAGCCATTATGCTAATAGGGATTATTGTTAGTCCCGAAGTGTTTAAAACCAAAAACATTATCATCGGGTTTGAGGCTTTTTCTTTATTTGGATTTATTTCCTGCAACTCCTTCATAGCTTTTAAACCAAGTGGCGTAGCTGCATTATCCAAGCCAAGCATATTAGCAGCAATATTCATAACCATAGAACCATGCACTGGGTGGTTTTTGGGAATATCTGGGAAAAGTTTATTAAACAATGGAGAAATAATTCTTGATAAATAATTTATAGCTCCTCCTTTTTCGCCAATTTTCATAATTCCAAGCCACAAAGTCATAACACCTGTCAATCCCAACGAAAGCTCAAAACCAAGCTTAGCATTATCAAAAGTGCCATTCATAATCTCAGGAAAAACACTTACATCTCCAAAAAAAATTAGTTTTACAAGTGCAACTATAAAACCAATTACAAAAAATGCTATCCAAATATAATTTAATACCAAAACAAAAAACTTTTTTTGTAAAGATACAAGTTAATAGAAAAGAAATTTAAAATATGAAAACTTTGTATTAACAGAGTTTTGAACAAAAATTGATGGGTACCAGTAAAAAATATTTATAAAACTAACTCATTTTAATCAAAATTAAGTTCAGTTCCATATTCTGTTTTCGGTTCTTTAAATAAAAATAATTCTAATTCATTTTTAGTATTGAAGCCACTAATTTTCTCCTTATATTTAGCAGCAAGTTTTTTGTTTTCTATCTCAAGTTTTCGATTTTTACTAATTAGTAAAAAATCCTCTTCTTGGTCAATGCCTAAATACCTTCTATTTAATAAATTAGCGGCAATTCCTGTTGTTGAACTTCCAGCAAAAGGATCCAAAATCCAAGCATTTGGTTTTGTAGAAGCCAAAATTAGACGAGTTAAAACTGAAAGAGGTTTTTGTGTTGGATGTTTTCCACATGATTTTTCCCAAGGAGCAATAGCTGGTAAAGTCCAAACATCTTTCATTTGCTTATTCCCATTCAACTGCTTCATTAAATCATAATTAAAATAATGAGGTACTTTTTCGTTCTTTCTTGCCCAAATAATTTGTTCTGTCGAATAAGTAAAATATCTACAAGAAAAATTTGGTGGTGGATTAGTTTTTTCCCAAGTAATAATATTCAGTATTTTAAAGCCAAGTTCTGTAAGAATTTGACCAACAGAAAAAATATTATGCATAGTTCCACTAATCCAAATAGTGGCATCTTCTTTCATTTTGTCACGCACTAACGACAACCACTTGCGATTAAAATCATTAATAAACTCAAAACCTTCTGACTTGTCCCATTTGCCTTTATTCACACTTACAATTTGCCCATTTTGAATAGACAATCCATTATTTGACAAGAAATAAGGCGGATCAGCAAAAACCATATCAAACTTATGCTCAAATTGTGGCAAAAGCTCCATAGTATTTCCATGAAGAAGATAGAAATTTTTGTCTGAAGATTTAAAATAAGGTTTTATCATTATAGTTTAATTACGCCTTCACTTTTCAGTAAAGTTATAAAATTCTTTAAAGTTTTCAAATTGTATGTTTTTGGAATTGTATTGAAAGCTTCTTCTAACTTATTTTTAGCAGTAAGCCAACCCTGTCCATCTGTTATCCAAACAAATTCATAATTATCATATTGGTTGATTTTTGGTGCAAGATCAGAGTAAGAACGAGCAATTTCATTTAGTTTAGAGCCACCGCTGTTGTAAAAATTAGTTTCAATCAAATAAGTTTTCTTTTTAGTTTTTATTACAAAATCAAATTGCTTAACATCTGCACCTAAACTAACAATTTCGGAAAAAGAAGTACTAAGTATTTCTTTTTCATAAGAAATCCCTGCTATGTTAAAAATTCGAGAAACTGCTTTTGACATATTATCGCCACCTCTGTTCTTACGAGCATTAGTATCTAATCCAACCTCAACTCCAAAGACATAATCAACTAAATTTGTAATATCTTTATTTTTAAAAATTTCATACAAACCTGTCTCTTCCAAATATTCTACAATTAATTCAGGCGAAGTAAAATAGTCATCTAAGATTACTACTTTACCATGGTTATTAAATGTTTTCGCTGTTTTATTTTTTCGGACAGCAATTAATATATCTAATACTTCGAAAACTTTTGGATTTTCATCGAATAACTCTCTAACAGCTTTTTTTAAATCCTTTTTTCCAATCAAATAATTCAACTGAGTTAATTTAATTGAAATTTTATTTACATTTTCTTTTACCTTATCAAAATCGGTAAAGTAATCAAGTGTTGCATTTGTTTCAGAAAGTTGAGATAAAAATTTTTCAAATTGCTTGGACATATTCTTTTATATCGACTTGATTGGTTATTAATAATTCTGTTAATTTCCCCCTTTTGTTAGGGTTTGCATTAATAGTTCTTTTTGCTTCAACTCTATAAATATGGAAATTTGAATATAAATCGTCAAAGAAATTATCTTTTGGATTTTTCCCTTTCACATCTGAGTTGCTTAAAATCCATATATGACCCAAGACATCTAATTTATTACAAAAATCTCTAAGTCGAATTTGTTCTAAATCATCAAACTCATCTTTTGTATATGAGTTAAAACTTGATGTGTTGCTCAAAGGTTTATATGGTGGATCAAAATAAAATAAAGAGTTTGGATTGGCATATTTTAATGTTTGCTCAAAGTCTCCGCTTAAAATTTCAACTTTTTGAAGAGACTTGTTTATTGCCAAAATATTTTCTCTATCGCAAATCATCGGCTTTTTATAACTTCCAATAGGAACGTTAAATTCATTTTTTCTATTTACTCTATACAAACCATTAAAACATGTGCGATTTAAAAAAATAAAAAAAGCTGCTTGTTCTGTATTTGTACTTTTACGCGTATTATACAATTCTCTTTTTTGATAATAATACTCTTTTTTCTTATCGGCTTTTTCATCTAAGCTATGATATTCATTTTGTAAAATTTCAAGAATTGAAATAAGTTCGTTTGGTTTGTCTGCTATTATTTTATATGTATTGATTAAGTCTGTATTAATGTCATTTATCACAGCCTTTTTTATATTTGGAAAATTATTTAACATCCAAAATAAAACTGCTCCACTTCCAACAAAAGGTTCTATATAAGTAAAATTTGTTTTTACTAAATTTTTTGGCAAAATCAATTCAATATCATTGAGAAGTTGAGTTTTTCCACCTGCCCATTTTAAAAAAGGTTTTGCCATTTTATTTATATTCATTTTTTCTTTTGTTATTTATGCGTCAAATTTACAAATTTAATTGGGATAATACTATTAAAAATTACTGGTTTTACAATTTATTTATTAAAAATTTAGGTATTACAAAGCATTACTCTCCCTTAATAAAATGTATCATCATTGCCAAAGCGGTATTTGTGGCTCGTCTTATATTTATTTCCCTATCATTGAAAAATTGAACTTTTTTGGACAGGATTTTTTCTTTTGAAGCAACTGCAATCCAGACTGTTCCTACTGGTTTTTCGCTTGTTCCGCCGTCTGGTCCAGCAATACCACTTACCGAAACGGCATAATCAGTTTTCAATAATTCTAAAGCTCCTTTAGCCATTTGCTCTACAACTTGCTGAGAAACAGCTCCATAACTTTCTAAATCTTCGGAACTTACTCCTAATAAATTTCGCTTTACAGAATTATCATAAGAAACAACTGAACCATAAAAATATTGAGAACTTCCTGGTACAGAAGTTAATAAAGAAGCTATTCGTCCACCTGTACACGATTCGGCTGTACATATAGTTTTATTTTGACTTTTCAGAATATTGCCGATAATTATTTCAGGTTTTAAATCCTCTTCTGCCAAAATTTTATTTCCAATTAATTTTCTAATTTCCTCCAACACTTTGTCCACAGCCCCCTGATATTCAGGCTTATAATCATAAATACTAAGTCTTAATCTAATAAAACCTAAAGCTGGTAAATAAGCCAATTTCATATAATTTGGCATTGAGTCTTCTAAATCTTCAAGCATTTCGGCAAGCACCGACTCTGCAATACCTGAACATAAAAGCGTTTTGTGAAAAACATTATTTATTCTAAATTTTTCTTTTACAAATGGAACTAAATAAGTTTCGGTAATATATTGCATTTCGCAAGGCACACCTGGCATTGAAATTAGATATGAATTATTTTTCTCAAATAACATTGCTGGTGCGGTTCCTCTTTTATTATTAAAAATTGTTGCAGCTTCTGGCACCATAGCTTGATTGAAGTTGTTTTTATTTATTGGCACATTACGCTTTCCCAACAATTCATTTATATTGTCTAAAGCTTGTTGATTAAAAACCAATTTTGTATCAAAAATTTCGCATAAAACAGTTTTTGTAATATCATCTTTTGTTGGACCCAAACCGCCTGTAACAACAACTATATCATTTTCGGACATTAAGAAGTTTACAGCCCATTTTATCTCTTCGGCAGTATCACCAATAGATAAAATTTTCTCGACCTTAACTCCTATTTCATTAAGTTTTTTGCTAATCCAGGCTGAATTTGTATCAACAATCTGTCCTATTAAAATTTCATCGCCAATAGTTAAAAGTGCAGCTTTCATAAATAATTTTCAAAACAAAAAAACTGGAAAAAATAAAAATCTTACTTATACGAATTTATAACTTCTTGAGATACTACCCCAATATCCAAAACTACCAATCCATCTATAGCAAAATTAAATTCTGGGTCAACATTAAAATCTAATATTTTTCCACCTAAAGAAAGATATTTTTTTATTAACACAGGCATTGCATAATGATTGATATCTATATCTCTAATTAGTCTATCCATTAGAGCCAAATCGTCTGCATAAACTTCAAAAACTTTCTCGTGATGATGATTTAATTTGTATTCGTATTTATTTCTTGGTTCCACAAATTTGCCCAATTCTTGCCAACCATGATACCTTTTCAAAAATTCAATCATTAAAATTTTAGCGTTTTCAGAATATATGCTTGAAATGCTGGCTGGACCAATTAAATATTTATATTCTGGATATTTCTGAGTAACAAAATAAATACCTCTCCACAACAAAAACAATGGTAATGTCCTTCTTTGATATTCTGGAACTATGAAAGACCTTCCCATTTCCATTGATTTTTCGAGATATTCTTCAAATCCATTTTGAAATTTAAAAAGCGTATTCAAATAAAAGCCTTTTTTGCCAAATTTTTCTAATATAGGTTTGCCTATTCCTATTCGATAAGCACCCACTAAAGCATTTTCAACTTCGTCCCAAATAAATAAATGATTATAATAATCATCATATTTATCTTCATCTGTTGCGTCACCTGTACCTTCTCCTATCGCTCTAAAAGCAATTTCCCTACATCGCGACAATTCAGTAAAAATTACAGGAATATCTTTTTTTTCTGAGAAAAACACCAAATAGTTTTCTGAATCAAATAGCAAGTCTGTCTTTTTTATTTTTTCAATCTCTGCTTTTAGCAAGTCTTTATCTTGAGCTTCAATAATTTCAGCATATTTTTTTTGGTCTGAGTTATATTTTTCTACTTCTTCGTGTTTTAATAAATATGTTCTTGATTTTAAGAAATCTGCTAATAATTTATTGTTTTCTATTTGTTCTATATTTTTAGGTGATAAAGGTGGTGTAAATCTCAAACAAACTTCTAAATTTTTCTTATTTAAAAGTTGGCGTGGCAAGCTTGCTGTTCTAAGTATGGGGTTGATTTTTCCTAAAAAATGGAAACATTTACTGTTTTGACCATCAACAAAGCCTGAAATGACTGGCACATTGGTCGATTTAATAAATCTCATTATATTTTGTGCCCAAGCTTTATCTTCAACGTATTTTGAATTTTTATATTTAGTAGATACTTCTCCTGCTGCAAATATACACAACAAACCACCATCTTCAATAACTTTGTGCATAGCTTTAGCACCTGCTAAATTTGAAAAAACTTCTTTTTTAGTTTCAAAAGGATTTACTTGCACAAAAGCATCTTTCAAAGGTTCTACTCTGGAAAGTAAAAAATTTGCAACAAACTTTACGTCTTTTCTTTTTGCCCTTAAAACCTTATAAATCATTAAAGCTTCTAAAGCACCAAAAGGATGATTAAATAATAATACACAAGCTCCAGTTTCTGGAATATATGATAAGTCTTGTGGGTAAACTTTTATTTTATTATTTTTATATTTAAGGCAATTTTCAACAAACTTTTCGCCATCTACATCAAAACAGTGATTATACATTTTGTTTAGAGATTTTAATCCCAAAACACTATATAATATGCTTGATATAAATTTGCCAAATACACCCTTTAGCTTTACAACTAACTGTATATCATGCTTTGTTACTACACTATGCCTCAAATTAGTCATATAGTTTTTTTAGTCCACAAATATATGTAAAAAATTCAGCATATAAAAATGAAAAAAGCGAAGTGTTTTAAACAAAACATATTAGTTAAAACCAACCACTAAAATTTAGAATGCAAAAACAAATATCGCTATACAATACACCGACTTAAATAGATTAAAACTTTCACAATTCAATACTCAAACCGTCTTCAGCAATTATTGTGTTTTCAAAAACTTCTTGCGCTTCTTTTAATAAATGATTCATATTTTTATAACGAACGGAAAAATGTCCTATCACAAGTTTTTTTGCACTAACTAATTTGGCAATTTCGCCGGCTTCGCTTGCGGTAGAGTGTAATGTTTGCTTTGCCACATCAGCCAAATCGTTTCCAAAAGTAGCTTCATGATATAGTAAATCAACATTGTAAATATATTTATCCAAATTTCTTACTGGAATTGTATCAGTACAATAAGCATAAGACCTTGGTATAGAAGCAGCATAGGTAAGTTCTTGATTTTTTATTAATATTCCATTTTCATCTATAATATCTTCTCCATTTTTTAATTTTACAATTTGTGAAATACTTAAATTGTGTTTTTCAATTGCTTCTTTTTTTATATTTCTTGGTTTTTCTTTTTCTTGAAACAAAAATCCCCAAACTTGCTTACTATGCTTTAAAGGGAAACTATAAACTTCAAGATTTTTGTTTTCGAAAATTAAATTTTTCCCATTTGAATTTAAACTATGAAAAATCAATTTATATTTAAGTTCGTCTCCATTAATTTTGTGTAAAGAGCTTATTATTTCTTCAAGTTGAGCAGGAGCATAAATATGCAGGTCTTGTTTTCGTCCCAATAAATTCAAACTTGATATCAAGCCAAAAATGCCATAGAAATGGTCGCCATGTAAGTGTGAAATAAAAATATTTTTTAACCTCCCGAATGGAATGGAAAACTTTCTCATTTGCATTTGAGTACCTTCGGCACAGTCAATTAAGTATGGCGTTTTATTATACAACACCATCTGAGCACTTGGCATTCGAGTTGAACTTGGTAATGCAGAGCTGGATCCTAAAATTTTAATTTCGAACTGCATAAAAATCTTTTAAAATATAATACCTAAAGGGATACTAATTTCAACACCAGCTTCCATATTTGGCAATACATATTGATTTTTCACACTCAATTCCGACAAAGCATATTTATAATATACTGAAAACATTCCATAACCAAACTTAGCCGCTAAGCCATATTGCAAATTATCATTTATTGAATATTTTTCTAAAGATTTTACTTTTGTATCTATTGTTTTATATTTTAATCTGAAATTTGTAGAAAACACACAATCAGCATAAGCTCCAACATCTAAATGAAGTCCTAAACCACTTTGTCCAGCAGCTACAAATCTTATTCTTCCGTAAAATTCTCCAGTAAAAGCTTTAAGTTCAAAATTTTCCTTATAAGAAATTAAAGAAACTCGATTATTATTAACAAAATCGGAAAAATCATTTAGGTGAACTTTAGATTTTGAATATGAAAAATTTAATCCTAAAGAAAAAGCATTTACAATTTTTTGTTTATAACGAATGCCAAAAGTGAAATTTCCAGCACTTGACATATCATAATTATCTGATTTATCGCCGAATACATATCCTTTTCTGATGAAAGGTTCTATATAAAAACAATTGTTCGCTCCAAATTTCGAATACTTTTCTTGTCCTGGCTTTTGGCTTCTTCGTGATCTAGTTCCCACATAGCTTGGATTAAAATCATTATCAACATATTCTTTATAATTTTTAAGTTTATATTCTTCATTATAGCCTTGATACCAAACTGCTAAAACACTATTTTCGTCTGGGAAAGCTGATTTAGGCAAACTTATTTTAGAGTTTCTAAGTGAAAAAACTTTTACTTGCTCATAAAAAACTAATTTTCCTTCTGAATTTCTGATATGATAGAACACATATCCTAAATCTTTCTCCTCTTCTGAATTAAGTAATTTTATTTCTACTATATTTTCATGTTCTTCGATTTCGAAGCTTTTAGCAAAAGTTTTGCTTTCATTCAAGAAATACGAAGCCATTGGAATTCCATAACCATTTGCATAATCAAAATATGGATATTTATCAGCAGATTTTTCTATTTCTAGTTTCATTTCTTTTGCACTCAAGTCTGGTTTTGTTTGCCAAGCACAAGCCACAAAGCCTGCAACTAAAGGACTTGCAAAAGAAGTTCCATATAGTTGTCCATAAGATTTTGTAGTGGCTGTATATACGCTTCCATAAGCCGAAACGTTTGGTTTTAGCCTGCCATCATAACTTGGTCCGTAAGAAGAAAAACCTATATGAGCTTTACCCTCATAATCAACACCTCCTACTGCGAGTACACTTTCTGAGTCGGCTGGTGTAATAATTTTTTGCCAAGATTTGTCTGTTCCTTCATTTCCTGCTGCATTTACAACGAGAATTCCTTTTTCTAAAGCTGTGTTTGCTGCTTTTGCAACTACAGAAGTTTTTCCGTCCATTTGTTTTAGTTTTCGTCTTTCTTTGCCATATCCCAAAGATGAATTTACAATGTCAGCACCATTTTTATCTGCCCACTCTAAAGCCATAGCCCACCAAACTTCTTCTCTTGCAGGCTCTGGTCCTATTTCGGTACGAGCCAATAAAAATTCTGCACCTGTAGCTAAACCAATATTTTTCCCATCTTCATCAACTCCTGCTATACATGCCAAAACACTTGTACCATGCGAATTCCACCCATAAACATTTTCTATTTTACGTGGGAAATTCCATGTTTTTACAATCTGATTATTATCCCTCAAATGTTTAAAAGCTTGATGAGTGTCAACGTTTGGAAAGCCTCCATCAAAAACTGCTATTCGCTTGCCTTTACCATTAAAACCTTTTTCGATAAATTTATCGCCTTCCATTCTTTTTATTTGTGGAAGATAAACTTTAGCTGTATCAAGCTCTTCTGCAAAAACATCTTTACTTTCACACAAAGTTAAACCATTGTCAATCAACTGAATATCCGACACAAATTCAAACTTAGAAATAATTTCTATTCTTATTTCATCAGTATAAATTGCCGAAGCATTTAACCAACGACTCTCACCTATATATTCATCACAATAATCAGATATGGTTGCAACATAAGTTTCGTTTAAAGGAAAGTCGCTTAAATCAAAAAGAGATATTCCCAAGTTTTCCCTCCTCTCAATAGCTTTGGTGTCAAAATATTCATAAGGGTCAAAGCTAGTGTTTGCTTTATCTTTATAAAATACCCAATAATAATTTTGGGAAAATAAAGTAATTGACAAGCTGAAAAAAACACTGAAAAAAAGTATATATTTCATATTATTTTCAAAAAAAAATTTAAGGTTTAACAAATTGCCCAATAAACAAAGGTGTATTATATTTATTTTCTTTTAAAACATAAAAGAAAGGTCTATTTGCAATAAATTCATAAGTTGGACCTGAGTTTTGAGTAAGAGCAGTAGTATAAAAAACCATTCCTGTTGCGGCAGCAGCTTCTGTTCCTGTTTCATCAACTTCAAAAAATACTTTTTGAAGAACTTGACTAATTTGCAAATTATTATTTTGAGAAATTCCTGAAAAATCAGCATTAGAAAATGCAGAACTCATTCCCATTTGTTTCAACATTTGAGATAAATTAAAACTAGATTCTATTTTAAATTTCGGAATTTCAATATGAACTTCTTCATAACGAAGAGAATTACAAATCCTATTATATCGTTCGCTAGTTAAAACTACCTCATTGATATTATCAACACTGCTTTCATCTGGCAAAATAAACAATAAAGAAAAATCACTATTAACATATTCCATTTCAATAGCTGAATAAGAATTTATTTCTGCATATTTTATCTTCTTAATTTTTTGTATCATAAAATCTGTTTCTAACTTTTCTTTTTTACTTAAATAAAAGTTCTTTTTTTGAGTTTTTTCTTTTTTAAATTGGTGTTTCCAATCAGAATTTATATAAATTGCATTAACCAATACCATTGCAGTACTTGGCGACAATGTTCCGTCAGGAATTAAATTTTTAATTCTATTATTTGTTAGTTTTTCTACCCAAGAATTTATATTTTTTGCTTCTTTTTGTGCATTGTTAATAAAATCAGCCAATTGAAAAGCTCCATCAAAATATTTTTCAATCTTAGTCTGATACGAAGAAAGTATGTTGTAAGTTTGTTCTAAATAAATTTTATTAGCAAGCCTAAATTCTACCAAACTATCTTGAGCTATCTTATCTAACAAATCCATATATTCAGAAATGCTAAGTAAAAAATTTTGCTTGTCGCGATAAAAACCCATAACATTACTAATATCGTCGGCAGTTTTTCCTTCAGCACCAGCATAAGCCATTCCCATAGCTAAATTTAAAGAAACTGGCGAATAGGAATAGTTTTTTTGAGGCTCAGCTTTTATTAAATTAGAATATAGTTTAAAAGAAAAATCAGTCAATTTTTGATTTTGATTAGCTTCAATTTTCGCCCCTGTAGTTGACATTTCAGAGGAGTTTTTCATTTCTTTTTTAGTTTTACACGAAAACAATAAAAAAGTTAAAATAAATGAATAGCAAACAATTTTTTTCATAATCACAGTTTTTTAATTTTATTGCAATAAATATGCCCTAAAATTACTTTATTTTTTTATATTTTTACAAAAGATTTTATAAAACACAGAAAATGCATAAAAAATAACTAATTTCACTCCTGTTTTCCGCTTTGCAACACCCTAAAAATTTATAAGGTAATTTGTATTATTCGTTTTGCTGATTATCCTTCTTTAGAAGACGAGTTTTTGTAAGCGTTCCTATTTTCAGCGTTGCAGCACCCATGCCGAACAATTACGCTTTGCCCGCAAGGGCAACATGTGATTAACCGTAAGATTTATCTTGCGGTGAAGACATCTCCCCAGCCTTCTCGCCCGCAAGGGCGACACAATGAACACAACACAGTTAAAAGTGATGAAAATTAATTGCAAAAAATTGATGAAAATTAATTTGCTATTTACAGTCGGTTTACTTTATAAACTTTTAACTGAGTTTATTGTATTGCCCTTGCGGGCAAGGCTTTTGATGGTCTAAATACCGCAGGCTGCGCCTACGGTTAATCACATGTTGTCCTACGGACAAACCCCTGATAGTCTTATATTGTCCTTACGGACAATTATATATGTATGCGATGTTTACGATGTTGTAGCACCCAAAAACAATAAACCACGCCTGATTATCTAAGAGTTAGCTGGTGTTATAAAAAAGTGCGGAAAACAAAAAAATTAATAATATTTTACAAAAGATTTTATAAAACACAGAAAATGCACAAAAATTAACTAATTTTGCTAAAGATTTTATAAAAAAATGAAAAAACTTATTCAAGACTTAAAAGTTATTAGCAATATAAAACTTAATGCTAATTATTATTTGTTAAAATTGTTTTCAGAAGAAGACTTACCGTTTATTTTGCCAGCTCAATTTGTGGAAATAAAAATTCCAAATTCGCCATCAACATTTTTGAGGCGTCCTATTAGTATTCATGATGTAAATTATGAAAAAAATACAATTAAGTTATTAATCAATATTGCTGGCAAAGGCACAGAGTCGCTATCTAAAATTCATGCTGATGATTATTTAAACATAGTTTATCCTTTGGGAAATTCCTTTACAATGCCAACTAGCGATAAAGTTTTGCTTGTTGGTGGCGGAATTGGTGTAGCACCTCTTTTATATACTGCAAAATACTTTTTGAATTTTGGTATAGAATCCGATTTGTTACTTGGCTATAGAAGTAAAAGCAATATTGTTTTGCACGACAAGTTTTCAAAATATGGAAAAGTTTTTTACACAACCGACGATGGCAGTTTTGGCGAAGAAGGTCATGTTTTGAATCACTCTATTTTCACAGGTTCTGTATTTAATTATAAAAAGATTTATGCTTGTGGTCCTAAAATTATGCTAAAAAACTTGTCCATTTGGGCTAATGAAAGAAATATTGACTGCGAAGTTTCTTTAGAAAACTTGATGGCTTGTGGTGTTGGTGCTTGTTTGTGTTGTGTTCAAAATACAGTTGATGGTCATAAATGTGTTTGCACTGAAGGACCTGTTTTTAATTCAAAAGAAATTATATGGTAAACTTAGAAATAAATTTTGCTGGTTTAAAGTTTAAAAACCCTATACTAACTGCCTCTGGCACATTTGGTTACGGAACAGAATTTGCTGATTTTATAGACCTGAATTTACTTGGTGGATTTATTGTTAAAGGTACAACATTAAATCATCGCGAAGGCAATCCTTACCCAAGAATGGCAGAAACAGCTTCGGGAATGTTAAATGCTGTTGGTTTGCAAAATAAAGGCGTAAAATATTTTTGTGAAAACATTTACCCTGAAATAAAAGATTTAAAAACCAATATTTTTGTAAACGTTTCTGGCTCAACAATAGAAGATTATGTTGCAACTGCCGAAATGATAAACAATTTGGAAAACATTCCTGGCATAGAGCTTAACATTTCTTGTCCTAACGTAAAAGAAGGTGGAATGGCATTTGGCACTAGTTGTACATCTGCTGCTCAAGTTGTTAAGGAAGTTAGGAAAGTTTACAAAAAACATTTAATGGTTAAACTTTCTCCAAATGTTACTGATATTGTATCTATTGCTCAAACTGTTGAAAGTGAAGGAGCTAATAGCATTTCTTTAGTGAATACTTTTTTAGCAATGGCAATAGATGCAAAAACTCGAACACCAAAATTATCAACAATTACTGGAGGATTATCGGGTCCGGCAATTAAGCCAATTGCTTTAAGAATGGTTTGGCAAGTTTCTAAAGCGGTTAAAATTCCAATATGTGGTTTAGGTGGAATTATGAATGCCGAAGATGTTATTGAGTTTATGCTTGCTGGTGCTTCATGCGTACAAATTGGAACTGCAAATTTTATCGACCCCGACATTACAATTAAAATCATTAATGATTTGCAAGTCTTCTGCGAAAATCAAAAAATAAAAAATATAGATGAAATTATTGGAGGGTTGAGATTGTAACATTTAGTATATTCACTCTTATATCCCAAAATATTGTTTAAATTCAAAGGTTCCGCTTGTATAAGTTGTATCTAATTTTTCTTCTTGCACATTTGGAACTAATATTTCAGATGCAAAAGTTCCACTAATGTAATGTTTACCTTTTTTCTTGTCGCAAATGCCTGTGATATGAAAAGGACCAAAAAACATATTTCTTCCCATACCAGATATGGTTCCATGATGTGTTATTGTTCCTGTAATATTTTTTCCATCTTTATACAAAGTATCACTGCAAGTCCAATTATTTTCTAGTATTAAATATTCTTTTGTGGATTCCACAGCCACACAAAGCAATGTAACAGGTTGCATTACAGCTCCTGTAGTACTTTTAAAAACAAATTCATATCTACCTTCTGGAAGTGCCTGTTTCTCGCAACTTGAGAAAAACACTAATCCAATAAGAGCTATAAGCACTATAAATTTTTTCATATTCTAAATTTAAAATTATCATTATATTTTTCCCTCTTTTACTCCATAAAAAATTGTTTAAATTCAAAGGTGCCACTGATATTAGTTGTATCCCGAGTTATTACTCCTTCTTGTATATTTATAATTACTGATTTAGAAACAAAATCTCCACTGATATAATGTTTCCCTTTTTTCTTGTCGCAAACACCTGTGATATGGAAAGGTCCATAATAGATAAGACCTTCCCCACCTCTTATGTCTCCATGATGTGTTAATATACCAGTAATATTTTTTCCATCTTTATACAATGTATCTTTATATGGCTTGATTACTATATAATCTCGTGTTGACTCCACAACTTGGGAATGCCTTAAGCGTGCGGTAAGATTCGAGCCATAATTCTTAAAAGTAAAACTATAATAACCTTCAGGTATCGTCCGTTTCTCGCAACTTAAGAAAAACATTAATAATACAACAAAACTTATAAGCACATCAATTTTTTTCATATTCTAAGTATTTAAAGGCTAATATTTGATTATGACAATTTATTTTATATGGTAAAATTAGAGAATTTTCAAATATAAAGCAAATAAAATTCGCATATTTTTTATATGTCTTTATATATGCGCAAAGATATTCAATAAAATTACTCTTGATTAAACGACAATACAGTTGAAAGTTAAAAGCGATGCACTAAACGTAGTTGAAGCGTTGAAAGTATAATAAAAAACTTGTATAGTTTAGAGACGTTATCACAACGTCCCACTATACAAATTTCAGATATTGCTTTTTGTCCTAGGACAAGACTTGGTTTATTTTTTTTATTCTTGAACTAAATCAATATTAATTTCTTGGTTAGTTCGAATATCCATTTCCATTTCAACAGATTGATAAGAAATAAATTCAACCTTAACAGTATGTTTTCCTGGTTTAATATTTTGGATAGTAAAATTTCCGTCTAAATCGGAATAGTATTTTGTTCCATCAATATAAATACTTGCTCCTGCTAAAGACTCATTACTTTTTTTATCTGTAATTATTCCTGATACATTAACAAAATTAGCTTTTTCAACAGCTTCGGTTTTGTTAGTTTTTACATTTTTGCTTGATTTATTATTATCTGCATAAGCAGTAATTGATAAGAAAGCAATTGCAATAATTAAGAAAGTAGTTTTCATAAATGTTTTTAATTATTATTTAACGATACAAAAATGACGTATAAGTATTTCATAAAAATTACATCAAAATTAAGATTCTGTTACAATTTTATTTTTATAAAAACATATTAATATTTTAATATTGTTTTTCGTCCACAATTGTACCTTTTTCATCCCACATACGCCAAATTCCTGTTTTTTCTCCTTCGTAATAATTCATTTCATAACGTTGCATTCCTAATTCATCCCATATGCGCCAAGTTCCGTGTTTTTGTCCGTTTTTGTATTCGGCTTCAGAAATTAGCTGTCCAGAAATATCATAATTTCTCCATAAACCATGAAGTTTTCCTTCTTTGTATGAGCGTATTTCTTTGGGTTTACGATTTTCGAAATAAATTATATAAGTTCCTTCTGGCAAACCGTTTTTAATTTGCATTTCGAGTTTAAGTGTTTTGTTTTCGTAATATTCGCGATAATCGCCAGTGTATAGCTCGTTTTGTTTTTTATCACGATAGTAAACACCTTCGTTTTGATATATTTGAGGAGTTTTTTGAGCTTGCAGGCTAAATACCACCAAAAATAACACTGTAATTAAAATCAATTTATGTCTCATTTGTTCCTAATTTATTTTATAGAACAAAGGTATCTCGATTTTTCGAAATACCTTTGATTTTTGCTTAAATTTTTAAAGTAAAACTAAAATGTATATCCTGTCCAGTCGAAAATATTTGTTGGGCAACCTGTATTACCATTTTCAATTTTTACATTATCATATGTAGTTCCGTCTTTTTTGGTTATTTCGTTACCACTGATTGGTGTTGTTAAAGAATTAGTTATAGAAATTGTTGTTGTTTCTTGTGCATGACCTTTTTTATCATCTAAGTCAATCAAATCTTTAACTTGTCCTTTACCTTTTACTAATGCATTTATAATTGTAGCTTTAGCACCTCTGCGGATTTTAATAACATCGTGCATGTAATAACCTTCAGTTGTGCTAGCAGCTAAGCGAAGGTCAATGGTCATGTTTTTAATTGTAAAATTAGCTTGATTTACGTGACCTGGTTCTGCTCCGTCTAAGTTACCGTCTGCTTCCACACCGCGTGGGTCTGATTCGCTACTTACAAATCCTGCTTCCCAAATACCGTAAGCATTTTCTAATGTACCATTGTAACCTTGTGTAAAGTCAAACATATCGTCATCAGAATTTACTACTAAAAGATTTTTCACATTTACACTACCTCCGAAAAATTCGATTCCATCGTCAGCTCCGTGAGGGATGTAAATATTTTCAATTTTTGTGCCATTACCAACGCCGTTTAATGTAAGCCCGTTGTGTTCTACGTTTGCACTTGAACGTGCTCCAGTATATTCAAGTTTTAAATAAGTAATAGAGCCTGAGTTATCGCTAGCATTAGTACCGCCATAAAGATAAGCAGAATTAATTTCTGTAGAACCTTTTTCGGCTGGGTCAGCTAATGGAGCTTTTCCGTTGATAATTAAACCACCCCAGTGACCTTGTTCGGCATTTGCGATGTCGGCAGTCATTGTAACTGGTTTTTCAGCTGTACCATTTACATAAATTTTACCACCTTGTAAAACTAATATATAGCTTCCAAATCCTTTTTTAGCTTTGATAGTAGTTCCAGCAGGAATAGTTAAAACTCCACCTTCTTCTACAATTAGTGGACCTACTAACAAATATTCAACAGAAGCATCAAGTGTTTTACTACCAGTTATTGAGCCTGACAAGTTTTTATCCTCTGTTGGTGTAACAGGATCATCTGGTTCATCACCGCAAGCTACGAAAGCCATTGCAGCAACAATAAGTAAATAAATTAAAGTTTTTTTCATTTTCATTAAAATTTTAATTGTTAATAATTCATTTTTTTTATTTTATAATTTATAGCTTATTCCTAAGCTGATATTTTGCCCTTTTCGAAAATCATTCAAAACAATCTTCTCATCTACAATGCGTGATAAACTATAAGACGCATTAAGTATATTTGTAGCTTTAAAGCTTACGGTAAACTTTTTAGTAAATCCATATGATAAAACAAAATCTAGTGTTGGCACTCCTTCTTCAACAATATCATTAAACCCTTTTGTTCCAACTGTATGAACTCTATCGCTAAAATAGTTAAAAACTAAAGAAGCAAGAAAGTCTTTTTCTTTTCTTTTAAAATTATATGACAAATCTGCATTTACCAAAAAAGGAGAAGCACCTTCTAATCTTGTTTTACGTGGTGTAGTATTTATTACTTCAAGCATTAAATCGGTATAAATATATGAAGCATTTAGTCCGCAAGACAAACGACTTGATTGTTCTAACTCAGCTTTGAATTGACTAAAAATATTTTTACGAAGTTCTATTTCTATTCCTCCGACAGTTGCATTTTTACCTAGGTTATCATAGGTAAGAAGACCTGCAGAGTTTCCTTGATCCACACGTCCAATTGGGTTTATTATGTATTTATAGAAAGTAGAAATTGAAAACAACTCATTATTAGTTATGTAGTAATCCCATTTTAAGTCGATATTATAATTATCTGATGGTTTAATATTAGGGTTACCTTGACTTGCAAAAGAAATATTTACGTATTGATATGGTGAAATTTCTTTAGATTGAGGCAAAGTATATGTTTTACTAGCACCTAATCTTAAACTATTTTTATCGTTTATGTCGTATTTCAAATTTAAACTTGGTAATAAATAATTTTTATTTATTGTTTCTTCTCCAGGAACTGCGTGTGTTACATTATGCTTAACGACTAGGTCAACAACATCCATTCTTACACCAGCGTTTCCAGCTAATTTTCCTGTTAATTGATATGATATTTCAGCAAACCCTGAATGTGTATTTTTAAATACTTTGTAAGAGTTTGTTTCTCCAGTTTCCATTTTCAACAAACCTTTGCTTATATTTTCTTCATACAATTCATCTAATCTCAAGTTTCCTATTGTAAAATTTGGCATACCTAATGGGCTAAAATTATATTCTATAGCTTTAAAATTATCTTGTACAAACCTTCCTGTATATCCTACTTGCAACAAAGAGTTTTCTGAATTAAACTTATTCTTTAATTTTAGTGATAAAGCTGCTCTAACATTAAAATCGTTGTTTTTCAAATCAGAGTAAAATCTTTTGTTTCTATTGCTTCGGGTCAAGCTATAATTATTATCATCATGGTAAGTAAAATAATTTTCGCGACGATCTGGTTCTGCTCCATTCACAGTATTGTAAGCTGCACCTACATTTAATTTTAAATTAGGCATCAACTGCCAATCTGTAATAAGTTGATGTACACGCAAAAGATTATCATTTGTTTGCTGTCTTCTGATTTTACCCAACGAAACAGGGCTACTTTGAAAAGCTTCGCCATGCAAACCACCATATTCTCCTACATATTGGTCATTAACATGTATAAACATAAAATTATAGTTAATATTATGTTGGCGTTTTATTTTGTAATTAGCGCTTGCTAAAGCAAATTGGTTAATAGTTTGTGAATATTTTTCTCCTTGTTGATCTTGATAAACAGTTCCGTTTGATGTTGTATTGCGTACAATTTCTTTGGAATATGAGTAGTCAGTTCCGCTAGAGGCTACGGCAAAAAACGAAAATGTATTGCCGTCCTCTTTTTTGCGAAACAGTTTCCCCCCCGAGATACCATAGCTGTGATTAATAGGTAACAATACTTTTTTAGGATCTAAACTATTAGGGAAATCATATTGGTTTTGACTTGGCTGATTTGAATTGGCGACTCCTATATAGTTTGATCCGTCTTGGCGAATAAAATTACTATTTATTGCCATAGCATTAACTCCTGCGGATAAATCAAAAGCTAATGCACTTTCTTCAGTCAGTTCTTTAGAAGAAATATTGATAACAGCGCCTCCCACATCTCCCACATTAGACGAATTAAACACCTTATTTACTCCAATATTTTGAATGATATCTGTACCAAAAAAATCTAATGCAATGTTTTTGTATTCAGGGTCTTCCGAAGGAATAGGAAAACCATTAAGCAAGGTAGCGTTATACCTGTCGCCTAAGCCACGTACAAAAACATTTTTCACACCTTCTTGTTTCGAAATTCCTGAAACTTGAGCCACTGCTGCTTGTGCATCAGAGATTCCTTTTCTCGAAAGTTCTTTTGCTCCAACAGTTTGAGTTACTAATAAAGATTTTTTTTGTTCGAGCAATAACACATTTTCGCTTTCGCGATTTGCTTTAGCTACAACTTGTACTTCTTTAAGACTAATACCTTTAGCTTGTAAATGAAATTCTACAATAGTTTCTTTGCCTTTTTCAACAACAATTTGTTGTTTAGTTACAGGTTGATATGATATATAAGAAGCCTCAAGCGTATATGTTCCAGGAGGAACATTTAATATTGTATAGTCGCCGTTTAAATCTGTTGCGACTCCTAAAGTAGTGCCTTGTATTGCAACAGATGCTCCTATAAGAGCTTCTTTAGTATCTGCATCTAAAACATTTCCTTTTATACGTCCTGTTTGGGCTAAAATTCCTGTCCCAATGCCAAGAAAAAATAAAGTTACGAAAAATATTTTTTTATCTGCCACAAAAACAATTTTTTAGTTTTATTTTCGCTGCAAAATTGGTGTCTGAATATTACAAAGTTGTTACGCCTAAGTTAATTGGCAGTTAAAAGTTGAAAGTTAAAAACTGAAAGTAGATGATTGATTTTCAGGCAGTTCTATCACTTTTTCAAAGTAAATAAAAATTCTAAACCGCCTTCTTTTCTATTTTTCACGCTTATATTTCCTTTATGAAATAAGACTGCATTTTTTACTATAGACAGACCTAATCCTGTACCGCCGTTGTCGCGTGTTCGTCCTTCGCTTATGCGGAAAAAACGCTCGAAAATACGATTCAAGTGAGTTTCGTCTTTTACTCCAATTCCAGTATCGTAAAATGAAAAATAGTAAAAGTCAGCATCTTCGTTGTAAACACTGATGTTTATCAGCATATTTTCTCCTCCATATCTAATTGCGTTGTCGGTAAGATTTCTAAATAATGAATAAAGCAAATTTTCATTTCCTGTAATTTCTAATTGCTCTGGCACTTGCCATTTCATCTCAATATGCTTTTCAACTAGCCTAATGCTAAGATCTTCCTTAACTCTTTCGAGCAGTTGTACAATATTTGTTTTTTCTAAATTAAACAAATTTGGAGCCTCTTCCATTTTTGTAATTAAACTCATATCCTGTATGATTTCTGAAAGAGCAATAGTTTGGTGAAAAGCTCGTTCTATAAAATATTGCTTTTTCTCATCACTCAATGGCTGGTCTAAGACAGTTTCTAAATATCCTCTAATGCTTGTAATTGGTGTACGAAGTTCGTGAGCAATATTTCCTGTCATTTCTTGCTTTAAGCGTCTGGTTTTTTCTTCTTTTGTAATATCGCTCAAAATAACTTCAAAACTTCCATCTTTAAAAAGATTGGCTCTTACTGCAAATATTTTACCTTGTTTGCTAATTATTTTTTCAAAATAAGATTCTTGGTCTTGAGATAAAAAATCTTGCAACTCACTAAAGTTTTCGTCTGTTAAAATTATAGAAGCATCGCTAGAAGCCTCATCTGCAATTATATTAAGATATTGAATAAACAAACCATTGTGATATTCTACTTCATACTTAGGCGACAAAAAACAAATTCCTTCTTCTAAAACTTGAATATGTTGCAAAAGTTTTTGTCTTTCCATTAAAACAGTTTTTTGGCTCTCTTTCAGCTTAAAATAATTATCTGCTATCTTACTTCCAATTTCGCCAATTTCATTATTAGGAAAGTTTAATTTATCAAGATCATGTTTGTCAGAATTTAAAACATAATCTCGCAATTGCTTGATGGTCTTTCCCAGTCTTTTGGTAGTAACATGAATAAAGAAAATAAAAACTGTAAAGAACAAAATAATAAAATACAGAAAAGCATTGTCGTGTTTTAAAAAGTTTTGTAGCTTAATATTATAAAGTAAAGCTACGCGTATAAACTTGTCGTCTGCTTTTTTTGCAAAATATAAATATTTTTGCTTATTAGATTCTGACACACGTATATCTGTTCCTTTACCTTCATTTTGTGCTTCTACAATTTCTGGTCTATCTTTATGATTATCGAGGCTTATGTAGTCGTTGATGGAATTGTCAAACAGCACTTTTCCTTCTTCGCTAATAATTGTTACTCTAAGGTCTTGTGGCAATAGATTTTGTAAGCGACTAATTGCTGGAACCACACTGTCGTGAGAATGTTCTATAGCAACTTGAATAATATCTGTATAAGTTTCTAATTTTTCTTTTAATCCTTGAGTTTTGTAGTTTTTTTCTCTAAATTGTTCAAATATAATAATACCAAAAGTAAAGAGTGTAAACAACAAACCAAAATATAAAAATAGCCTTTGTCGATAATCTAATTTCATTTATTCAAAATTTTCACGCCAATTATAATTGGCTAGTTTTCAACCATTTAGACTAATGCTTATAATTCATTTATATCAAATCTGTATCCGTATCCTATTTTATTTGAAATTACTGATGCGTAATTTCCTAGTTTTTTTCTCATTCGTGTTATATGCACATCAACAGTTCTTTCTGTTACATAAGGTGTATCTGTCCATAATTTACTTATTATCCTTTCTCTAGATAATAATTCGTCTGGATGTTGGGCAAGTAGAGACAATAATTCAAATTCTGTTTTTGTCAATGGAATTTTTTTGTCATCAATGCTGAGTTCTTTCATATTAAAGTCTATGACAAAATTTCCATAAACCAACTTATTCTCACTACTATCTGTTTTATCTTGTTTTTCTGTTCGTTTTAAAACTGCTCTTACTCTTGCAATAACTTCTTTGATAGAAAATGGTTTTGCAATATAATCGTCTCCACCTACAGAAAAACCTGTAAGCATGTCATTTTCAGTGTCTTTTGCTGTTAAAAATATAACTGGTGTTGAAATGCCATCTTCTCGCATTTTTTCTGCCATTTTAAATCCAGACATTCCACCCATCATCACATCTAGTAGTATTAAATGAAATTTTTTAAGATTTTTACTTAAAGCTTCTTCTGCCGAAACAGCAGTTTCTACATCATAGCCTTCACTTTTGAGATTAAACTCTAAAATTTCAGCAATGCTAAGATCATCATCAACTATTAAAATATTTTTACTCATAAAATTTTGTTTCACACTACAAATGTAGTTATTTTAAATCAATATAATAATTATTTTCCTAGTTTAAACAAAAGTATATTCAGTATGTTACATTAGACTTTATTTATTGTTACAATCCTGTTACAGTTTAGAATTTATATTGAAGTCTAAGGGTAAAAATATTATTTTCAATATCGTTTTCGAAATTGCTAAGATTTTGCGATATTTCATTTTTAGCCATTTCATAATAGACAGTAGCTCTTATATCTGGATTAACTTTCCATATTAAACCAAAACCTAAAGTGTTGTAAGAAACATCTCCTATGCCAGTTCCAAACAAGCCTATTTCGTCTTTTGAGACTTTATTATTTGGGTCATACCATTCATATTTCACTACTGCTGACAAGGGTAATTTTCCAAAATCTTGAACTAAACAAGCATAAGCACCATAAAAATCTCGGATATAAGTATCTGTACTGCCGACAGTTGAACTATTTGGACTTTTACTGCCATCTTTTCTTCCAGGCTGTACTCCTGCAATAAATTCTCCAGTAATAGAAGACATTCCCAACTTGGTGATTGCTACAATTTTAGCATTTACACCTATATATTCTCTTTTTGCATATTTTCCAATATTAGCCATAGAACTATTAGGTATAAATATTTTATCATACATAGAATAAACATCTGTTGTGCCTTGATATACGTGTCCATTATAGTAAGAAACACCGCCACTTATTCCTAAATAATCTTTAAAGCTTTTATTTATAGAAAAACGTCCTATAAAGTCTTTTTTATTTTTAATATCTGCTTTAACGCCATTGCCTGCAAACAAGCCAGCATCTATTTTAAAAATACTCCATGCCGAGCTTTTCTTTGCTTGTAAAGTTAGCATTACTCCCAAATCTCTTTCTTCGGGGAATAAAGTAGTAATAACATGTGCTCGTTCTGGCGATTCTCTTAACGAAGAAGAATGTGATACCTCATAACCAAAAGGGCGATAAAAAGCTCCCACTTTAAGAGAACTTTGAGAATATTTTAAATCATTAAATTGCATATACGCATCTTTTACTCTTATGTTAGTTTCATTCATATCAAATTGTAAAACTGCTAAAGCAATGCGTTTTTCGTATGTAAATTTTAAGCGACCTCTGCGAATACCGATACGATTAAAATTTTCTGTTACATCAGTATTAGGTGCTCCTACTCCCAAATCTGCATCTTTTTGTCCGTACTGAAACTGCCCTTGAAAATAACCCGAGACTTTTAGCCCAGTTAAAATTTCAAGTTTGCTTGTGTCTTCGTCTAATTGCATCAGAGTCTCTAAATCCACAACTTGTGAGTAAGATTGAGTTATTCCTAATAAACCTAAGCCCCAAATAAATAGCAATTTGATTGCTAATTGTTTTAGTTTAATCATGTCCTATTTAGTCAAGCAATAAAGCTACAAACATAAGAAAAAGATATTAATTTCTTGCTTTAAAACATAAAAAATTATTCAGAATTGATTGTTTAGAATAAATTGCTCTGGCTAATGCTTTAAAGCTTAGATTTTATCCCAACTTTCTGTTCTTATAGTCATCGATTTGTTCGTTTATTGTAGGCTTGTAATTTTCTTTAAACAATGGTGAAGAAATAACAAAATCGGCTGTTGACCTAGAGCAAGCATAAACTATATTATATAAAGTTGCTAATCGCAGTAATGCCTTAATGTCCACATCGTGTGGTTGTGGTTGTAAAGCGTCCCAAAAGAAAATTAGCACATCTATTTCTCCATTACAAATTAAAGCACCCAACTGCTGATCGCCACCTAAAGGTCCTGATTTTAATTTTGTAATGTCTATTTTCTTTTCTTCTGAGTTTTGCTCCATACATTTTTTTAAGGTTTTCTCTATCAACTTCCCTGTTGTTCCTGTGCAGGTTAAATCGTTTTGAATAAGAAGCCGCCAATTAAACTCTACCCATTCTATGAGTTCTTGTTTGCAATTATCGTGTGCTACGAGTGCTATTTTTTTAATTTTTTTCATCTTTTTTACTTTAATGGTGAATTTTCTTCCTTAGCCATGTGATTATAATTTAACTTATCCAACAAACCAGGTATCCATTTTGATAAAAACACTGCTAATTTACCTTCCACAAAAGTTAATATTAAAGTCCGTTTTCGTTTTACAATAGCTCTATATATTTTTTTTGCTACCTGTTCGGCAGTCATCATTTTTTCTTCTTGTCGTGGTGTCGCTCCTTGTAAACTTCCGTCTCCGAGAAGTGCCACTTTTCTTATGTTAGAAGCTGTGAAGCCAGGTGCTGCAACTAAAACATGCAATCCAGATTTTAAATGCTCAACTCTAATAGTATCTAAAAAGCCTCTGATAGCATATTTTGATGACGAATAAGCCGAGCGTGCGGGCAAGCCTAAATATCCAGCTATTGATATTATACCAACTAAACTTCCTTTTTGTTCGACCAAATATGGCAAAGCAAATTTTGTGCAATTAACTGTTCCCCAATAGTTTGTGTCCATAAGTTTGTGCATAACCAACAAGTCAGTATCTAAAAACATTGAACGCATACTAATACCTGCATTGTTTATTAAAATATTTATTTTGCCAAAAGTTTCTATTGTTTTTTTTATTAAATTCTCACAATCATCAACAAGACTTACATCTGCCACTACAGCGATTGCCTCAGTATTGTATTGTTTAACTTCGTCTAAAACTGAGTTTAAATTTTCAGGATTGCGAGCAGCTAAAACAACTTTACTTCCTTTTTTTGCAAATTCTATTGCCAAAGCTTTGCCAATTCCAGACGATGCTCCTGTTATTATTACAACTTTATCTTTCATTTTTTTTGTTTTTTGCAAAGTTAAAAAAATCAGTTAAAAGTTAAAAGAGTTTTTAGTGTTGAGTTTTTAGTTTTTAGTATTAAAAGAATGAAGAATTAAGTTTATGAGCTTTTCACTTTTTAAACTTTTAATTAAGATGATTATCAAAGAGTTAATGTATATTACAAAAAAGTGCAAAAAACAAAAGATTAAGATTAAAATTTTAAAAAACAGTTTGCATCTTAAAGGTTTTTAAGTTTTTATTAAATATTAATATTATTTGATTTTATGAAAACATAAAATTTGTTGTATCTTTACAACGCTTTAAAAATTAATATTCTTATGAAAATTGTTTTAATAGGTTATGGTAAAATGGGTAAAACTATTGAAAGTATAGCTATCCAACGTGGACATGTAATTACCGAAATTATTGATATTGACAATAAAAACAAAATAAACCAAGACTTAAAAAACAAATGTGATGTCGCAATAGAGTTTAGTAATCCTGAATCTTCAAAAACAAATATTTTAAACTGCCTTAATAATGGGATTTCTGTTGTTAGCGGAACTACTGGCTGGAAACTTGACGAATCAGAATTTATAGAACTTACCAAAAAAACATCAACAGCTTTTTTCTACGCTTCAAATTATAGTATTGGAATGAATGTTTTTATGGAAATAAACAAAAGACTTGCTACTTTATTAAATAATTATTCCGACTACGAAGCAAAAATTGAAGAAACACATCACATACACAAACTCGACAAACCTAGTGGTACAGCAATTAGCTTAGCAAAACAAATTTTAGAAAACAATTCTAAATATTCAAATTGGGAATTATCGCCAACACAAAACAAGCAAAGTCTTGAAGTTGAGGCTTTTAGAATAGATGAAGTTTTTGGCGACCATAAAGTTATTTGGAAAAACAATATTGATACAATAGAAATAAGCCATTCTGCCTCAAGTCGTTTAGGATTTGCAACAGGAGCAATACTTGCAGCAGAATATATCTTTGGCAAAACAGGTTACTTTACAATGAAAAATTTATTAAATTTTTAACTATGGCAAAAAAAACAGGGTTTAAATCTAAAATAAAAAACAACCCAATTATACAAAAATTAAAAAATAAATGGATATGGTTTTCGGTAACCACTTTGCTTTATGTGTTGTGGGTAATTTGGTTAGGAAACTATTGGTGGTTGCTTGGCGAACTTATTATTATAGATATTTATATAACAAAATTTGTTAGATGGGCTTTTTGGAAACCAAGAAAAGATAAAACTTATTCAAAAGCTAAAAGAAAAACTTTAGAATGGATTGATGCAATTATATTTGCAGTAATTGCGGCTTCATTTATTCGCATTTTCTTTTTCGAAGCTTTTACAATACCAACTTCCTCAATGGAAAAAACCCTTTTAGTTGGTGATTATTTGTTTGTAAGTAAAGTAGCCTACGGACCCAGAGTACCAATGACACCAATTTCTTTTCCTTTTGTTCATCACACTTTGCCATTAACTAAAAGCACTAAATCTTACGTAACTTGGATTCAAACTGAATATAGACGAATGGCTGGCTGGGGCGATGTCAAAAGAGATGACATGGTAGTCTTTAACTATCCGACAGGAGATACGGTTGTGGTACAAAATCAAGCTCAAGATTATTACGACATTATAAGAATTTGTTCTTTTATTATGGAACAATTTGACTTAGAAATTTTAGAAGCTACAAAAGACACAAATCTTATGATGGGAGTTAAAGACACACATTATTATAATTCTCTTGCTTATAATTTATTTGACCCAAACATAAACGAATATCATAATACTGAAATGATAAACAATGCAAGTTTAAAGTTGAGCGAATTAGACAAAGAATTTTACAAATCTGGCAACAGACTAAAAACACAAAAAGATTATGACAAACTTGCAAGAGAATTAGTTCGTGAAGTTTATGACATTATTGTTCGCCCAATAGATAAAAGAGAAAATTATATTAAAAGATGTGTTGCTATTGCTGGTGACACTTTAGAAATAAAAGAAGGCGAAGTATATATTAATGGTACAAAACAAAAAAACATTCCTACAAAACAATTTAATTATATCGTTAATATTGAAAATGGAAATTTTTCTGAAAGATTTTTAAGAGAAAATCAAATAAATAGAAGTGATATTAGACGATTTAATAATTCATCTTTAATAATTCCATTAAACGAGCTTGTTTTGCAGAAAGTTCAAAAATTAGCTTATGTAAAAAGTGTTAAGCCAGATTTTAGACCAAAAGGCGAAAGAGATTTTAGAATTTATCCTCATAATGAAAACTTTGATTGGAACGCCGATTGGTTTGGTCCTTTGTATATTCCAAAAGCTAGGGCTACTATAGAGCTTAACGAAAAAAATCTAATTTTATATGAAAGGCTAATAGGCTATTACGAAGACAATACTTTAGAAATAAAAGACGGCAAAGCATTTATAAATGGAAAACAAACCGACACATATACTTTCAAGATGAATTATTATTGGCTTATGGGTGATAATAGACACAACTCGGCAGATTCGAGATTTTGGGGATTTGTACCAGAAAATCACGTTGTTGGTAAAGCATGGCTAATATGGATGTCGTCTGATAAAGAATATGGTGGAATAAGATGGTCAAGAATTGGAAAAATTGTACACAATGAATAAAAAATTGAAAAGAAAACTTATAATTATAAGTTCTATAGTTTTATTGCTTATTATTTTATTTTTCACTTACACAGGTTTTTACAAAGCTAAATCTTGTGAAGGTAAGAAACAAACTACGTTTATATTAAAAGTAAAAAATCCAAATATGAATTTGAACTTTTTAAAACCATCAGCGGATTTTTTATTGGATTATAGCGATAAAATTGTTTATAAATCACCAGAACTAAGCGACCCTCCTTTTTCAAAAAAAGAAAATATAATAGGAAGAGTAATTGGAAAACCTGGAGATATTGTTGAAATTAGAGATACAAAAATATTGATAAACAATAAAGAATTAAACGAAGATTATGATTTGATGTTTAAGTTTAGAGTTAACACAGAAGAAGAAACAGACTTCGCGGAACTTCTTAAAAATCACGACGTTAAAATATTAGACACATTACTTAATAACAAGGCTTGCGATATTTTAACTTATAAACATATTGCTGATGAAATTTCAAAACTCGAAGGTGTAATGGTAGTTAGAAGAATTACAGAACCTGAAGCAGTTTTGAATTATAACACTTTTCCATTTCAAATTTTCCCATGGAATCAAGATTTTTTTGGGCCTACAGTAGTGCCTTGCAAGGACATGACTTTAAGTCTAAACAGACGCAATATACATTTGTACAAAAAAATAATTGACTTTTACGAAGGACATGCTCTTTACTATTTTGGCGAAAACATCGAAATTGACAAAAATTTAGTAGATAAATATATAGTCGAAAAAAATTATTACTTTGTTTTAAGTGATAATAGATTAAATGGAAAAGATTCCAGAAGATGGGGATTTATTCCAGAAGAATATATTATTGGCAAGATTGCATTTTAATGGAAGCAGTATTATTTTCTTCTTACTTTCCTTCTATTCAGTATATTTCTAAATTTTTTATTTACAGCAATATTTATATTGATATTTTTGAAAACTACCAAAGGCAAACTTACAGAAACCGTTGCGAAATTATGACTGCCAACGGAAAAGCCAACTTAATTGTGCCAGTAATTAAATCTTACAGACAATATGTAAAAGATACTAAAATAGATTATTCTACAGATTGGCAAAAAAATCATTATATGGCTTTAGTTTCTGCTTATAAAAACTCAGCTTTTTTTGATTTTTATATCGACAGTTTTAATTTTGTTTTTAAAAATAAAGAAAAATTTTTGTTTGACCTTAATCATAAAATTCTTGAAAATTGCTTTAAAATTTTAGGTATAAAACCAAAATTTGAGTACAGTAAGGACTTTATCAATCAAAAAGATATAATAAATTTAAGAGAACTTATTTCGCCAAGATCAAAACTTGTTGACAAAAATTTTGCACTTAAAGAATATTACCAAGTCTTTAACGAAAAGCATGGATTTACACCAAATTTAAGCATAATTGATTTATTATTTAACGAAGGAAACCAAGCAAGTTTGATAATAAAGGAAGCGGTGAAATAAAAAATAAAAACTCTGCTAATGCACTTTTTAATAGCTTCTAATCTACTTTACTCACATCTATGTTTATTGCGAAATTTTGAAATCTCAGATTCTTCATTGTATGTTATAAAAGTTGTTATTGGGATACTAATTTTGGCATTTATTTCACCTGAACATTCAAACTCAAGTATAGTATTTTCATTTAATTTTTTCAAATACTTACTAAAATTATCATAGAAATCTATATATAAAGAAAAATCTAGGTCGCTAAAGAAAAAATCTCCATTTTCATCATACAAATTAAATAAGATTTTTTCTTTTGGTTTAATTATCAATGTGTCAATTTTATTGGCTGTATTTATTCCATTTACACAGGTCCTCATTGAGAGATATTTATCTCCAATCTTTAATTTACATGTGTTTAAATCAATAAAAACATTACCTTTTGTATTATTTTTAATGGTGGTGCTAATATGATAATAATAGTAATAACTAAAAGGTTCGATATAAACTAATTCTTTTTTTCCATCAATTATTGCATATTCTCTAGTCATTTCATAAAAAACAGCAGATTTAGTCTTAACTTTAAGAGTTTTACATGATTGTAACACGCTAATAATGGAAATAAATCCGATTAGCACTAACATAATCTTATTCAATCTGTTAAAGCTGCTGTACATATTATTAGCAATTTTTAATATTTTGCGCTATTTCTTCCACAAATCTAAACAAAATTATTGAAACATGGATTTAAACTTGGAGATTTTTCGAATTTCAAGCTAACAAACCCTAATTAAACTGTGTAGTTTGAGATTTTGTTAAATGCTGAGAGTAAATTCTTTTGAGTTGTTTTAAAATAGATACCCAATTTCCTAATTCAAAGTCTATACCCCAAGAGCCGGGCATATTATTTTCTAATCTAACTAATGAAAATATTGCTTTTTTGAGAAAACAAAGATTTGTGTTTTGCATTAGCTCCTGATTAGCAAGCACATAGTTCTTTTCACGCATCCAAATTTTATACGCACAAGAAGCCGGGAATTTTTGTAAAAACTCTAACATTTTATCAACATCTTCAACCAAAGAAGCTTCGAATAATGAGTTAATAAAATCATAAACTAAGGCTGTATATTCAAAACTGTGGTTGTCGTAATAAATTATATAATCTTCTTCTTTAATATTTTCAAATTTTGGTAGAAATGACAATACATAACAATATTTAGAAATATCACCAGAATAATAATTTTCCTGAGCTAAAATTTCTTTTAACTGTAATGTTAGTGTTCTCATAAATTTGCTTTACCTAAATAGAGAACAGATTTATAAATATTTTGTTCAGGATTTTTTTACTTTACAATATATTGTTCAAAGTTCTTTGTATAATAATCATACACATTATTTAAGCTATCGTGATAAATAAAATAAGCATCAATACTATTATTTTTTTCGAGAATTTGCTTTGATTTTTCTAAACCGCTTGCCATAAAAGCTGTTGCATAAGCATCGGCAGTCATGCAATCAGAAGCAATTACTGTAACGCTCAATAATTCATTTTCTTCGGGATAACCTGTTTTTGGATTTATGTTATGTGCATATTTTTTACTTCCGCTTTCAATAAATTGCCTATAATTTCCAGAAGTTGCAATTGCCCTGTCCGAAACATTAATTATTATCTGATTTTCACGATTTTCATAAACCTCATCTTCTATAGGCTTGTCTATTCCTATTTTCCAAATTTCACCTTTTGGATTTTTACCTTTACAAACTATTTCACCACCAATTTCTACTAAAAAATTTTCTACTCCTTGCGAAATCAGAAAATTAGCAACAAAATCCACCGACTGCCCTTTTGCAATAGCATTAGAAATTAATTTTGCTTCTGGAAATTCTTTAACTACCTTATTATCAACAATTTTCCACTTATCCATTCCCACAAAAGGTAAAAGATTTTCAATACTGCTTGAATCTGGAATACTGTTTTTATCTTTTTTTACCCAACCAAATCCCCATTCGTTTACTATAGGTGCAACAGAAATATCAAAAGCTCCATCACTTTTTTCGTAAACTTCTTTTGCTTTATAAAACATTGCTCTAAACAAGCTATCTGTTTCAACCTCTTCGTTATTATTTATTTTAGAAATTAATGAATTTGGGTCGTAATTATTTAAAGAGGCATTAAAAACTTTAAAAACACTATCTATTTCTAAAGACAAATCCTCAGAACTTTGATAAGTAATATGAAAAAATGTTCCATGAACTTCGCCCTGATAAAGCAAATATTGCTTTTTATCTGTACAAGAAAATAATAATACCAAAGAAGCTATTAAAATAAAAATACGCATAATGTTAAATTTAATTTTGAAAATTTTTTATCTACAAATATATAAAATATAGTTTAAAAAATTTATAGTAAAAAGAGTAAAGAAAATAGTTCGCAAGAATTAAATTATTATTCAACAACAAACTTACGCACCAATACATTATCGAAAAAATAAATTTTTGCAAAATAAACCCCTGAACTCAAAGCACTTATATCAACTTTTGCAATATTATTAGAAACAGTTTTAAAACTTACAACTTGCCCTGAAATATTTAAAATTTCTACAGACTCAATATTTTCTTCTGAAACAATATTTAAAATACTTGTTGCAGGATTTGGATAAATTTGTATTTCAGCAATATCAAAATCTTCTGTATTGGTTAAATAGCAAAAATCATAATTTGGATTATCATAATATAAATCACCATTTTTATAAGCACATAATACATGAAAATCTCCTCCTGTCAAACCTATATGAATATACCCACAATAGTACAAACCTTCTAAACTACCAATTCCCTCAATAAATAGCAATGGGAAGGAAAGTTTATAAATATCTAAAACATAATGTTTTCTATTTACGCCATTTATTTCGGCATAGTAAACTGCGTCAACTACAGATACTGTATCACAAGGTTCAGAACTATGTTCGCAAAAAAGTTCATATAACGAATGATGAGGCAGTAAAAAAGTATTCCTAAAATCTAAAGTATCTCCTTCCTCTACATAATAATCATAAATCAAACCTTCTTGCCCAGATATGCAATTTCTCACATAAACCTTTCTGTCATCAGTTTCTCTAATAAATCCTATGAGTTGTTTGTTTATTAAAGGATGATATTCTCCATACTTTTCTGATCTATACAGTTTTTTATAAGTTTGCTCCTCAATTATAGTATCTTCTCCTATAATTTCATAATAAGTAGATGTAACATTCGGATTACCTCCACCTGCACTTCCAATACTAAAATAATTTCCTGTTTCAACTATTGGGATATAATCTTGTGATAAACAAATGTTTGCTATTGTTACAAATAAAGATAAGCAAAGTATTTTTAGATTTTTCATGATATTTAATTTTTAAAAATTATTATTCAACAACAAACTTACGCACCAATACATTATCTAAAAAATAAATTTTTGCAAAGTAAACTCCTGAACTCAAAGCACTTATATCAACTTTTGCAATATTATTAGAAATAGTTTTATAATTTACAACTTGACCTGAAATATTTAAAATTTCTACAGACTCAATATTTTCTTCTGAAACAATATTTAAAATACTTGTTGCAGGATTTGGATAAATTTGTATTTCAGCAATATCAAAATCTTCTGTATTGGTTAAATAGCAAAAATCATAATTTGGATTATCATAATATAAATCACCATTTTTATAAGCACATAATACATAATCACGCCCCCCTACAAGCAAAAGATGCTCATACCCGCAATTATATAATCCATTCAAGCTTCCTATACCCTCAATATAAAGATTTGAAACAGACGTACATGCATTAAGACCACTACCATAAGCATTTAAAATATAATGTTTTCGACTTTCGCCATTTATTTCAGCATAATAAACAGAGTCAACTATTGCTACAGTATCACAGATTTCCTGGTCCTCCATATGAAAGAAATCATATAATGATTGATGCAACATCACACAAGGATTTCTAAAATCTAAAGTATCTCCTTTTTCAACATAATAATCATAAATTAAACCTTCTTGTCCAGCCAAACTTCTAATATACACTTTTCTATCGTCTGTTTCTCTAATAAATCCTACTAGTTGTTTGTTTACTAAAGGATGATATTCTACACCACTTTCTGATTTGTACAGTTTTTTATAAGTTTGCTCCTCAATTATAGTATCTTCTCCTATAATTTCATAATAAGTATTTTCGACATTGGGATTATTACCTGTTGAACTTCCAATACTAAAATAATTTCCTGTTTCAACTATTGGAACATAATCTTGTGATAAACAAATGCTTGCTATTGTTACAAACAAAGACAAGCAAAGTATTTTTATTTTTCTCATGATATTTAATTTTAAAAGTTATTTAGCAATATTTATTTTTTTCGAATATTTTCCAATTTTTATAATAGTACAAATATAAGCAAAATATTTCACATAATAACATTTTTCTTAAAATAAATATACTCACAACTTTATTACACAAACATACACGCACTTTTTACAAATACAAAGTTGTAAATTTTACTTTAACTCACACTTTAAACTTGGTTTTTATAGCGAAAAATATTTTTATTTATTAATTTTGTTTTTAACTTTGATTTTTATTTATAAACATATAATAAAATAAAACAATGAAAACAAAAACACTTATAATCCTTATAATTGCAATGTTTTGCTTTACAGCAATACAAGCACAAGATGTTGAAAAAGATGTACAAAGAATTCGTATTTATTACAACATTCTAAAAGCAGAAATTGAAAGCGAAACTAATGAATTAATTTGCTTTTACGTGGAAGACAATAAGTTTGAGCGACAAAAAGAAGGCGAGGCTTATACAAACACTAAAATTTATTTTTATTACACAGATACTCCAGATGGTGTAGATTTAAAAATGATAATTTTTGAATCTAAACGTGGAATTTTTTCTACATATGCAGAATATATGTTTGATGAAGGCTCTTTGTCTTTTGGTTTTAAACAACATAACGAAGATGCAAGCAAAGCAGAACGCCTTTATCAACAAAATGGCAGAGTTGTTAGATATTCCGTAGGAAATGTTGATAAAGATATTGAAGAAAGTGAATATAAAATAGCTATGTTTAATAAAACAGCTTCGCAAATGCTTACAGTTTTTAACTCTTATATGTTACGCGATTAAATTATGAAAACAAAACGATTTATTTTATTAGTAGTATTAACACTTGGACTATTTTCTTTTCCTCGAATTTACTCTCAAGATGTTGAAAAATGTATTCAAGCAATACGAGAAGATTATAAAACAGTGAAATCTCAAATTGCAAGTTTGCAAAAAGATGGATATGCAGGTAAATTTTACTGTCTGCATACCATAGACAACAAGTACGGAAAGTCATATTCGGCAGTTGGCGAATACAAAGAAGAAATTTGGTTTTATTACGATTACAATAACGAGCAAGAAGATGACTACAAGCCGAAATTACGTATGGTTGTTGGAACAACAAAGTCTGCTGATAGATCTATTTATTTTGAAACTCTTTTTAGTGAAAGTGGAGAGATTTTATTTGCTTTTGAACAAAGCGATAATATGGCAAAACGCTTGTATTACAACAAAGGGCAAATTATTCGATACAGCGAAAATAATGTTGATCAAAAAATAGATGAAATTACAGATGATATTATTTGGATGTCGCGCACTGCAGAAGAGCGTAAACTTAGATTTGAATATTTTTATGCCGTAGAATAATATGAAAACAAAAACAATTTACTTATTAGCAATCGTGTTTTTAATAGCTTCATGTGCTGGAAAACAACAAGACAAAACAACTACAGAAGCAGAACAAGTTAAAACTACCGAAAACGAAGTTCAAACAGAAAGTTCTGAAGACTTGAACAGCGAGGACACTGAGACAATAACTACCGAAGTTGAATTGCAAAACTCTACAGAATTGAGTATTGAAGACAAAAAGAAATTTTTAGGCACATGGAAAGCAGAAGGCGACAACCCTTATACTGTTTTTACTCTCGAATTTAGTGCAGACAATAAAGGTGAAATTTCAGCAAAATACTATGACGGCGGTCCTTTTGAAGTGAATTTTACTTGCAATTTTATTTCAAGCAACAAAGCAGAACTTTATTTTGATTATGTTGCAGGTTCAATATCTTTCAACGAAATTACAGATGCCAATGCTACAAATGCAAACAAAAACAATAAGGTAAAAATTATCGAATGTAAATTGATAAACGAAAAAGAAATAAAAGTAAATACTTTTGATAGCGATAAAATTACCCATGTTCCTCAAAGCAAAAATTTGTCTCTGTTTAAGTTTGAATAAAAAAATTATTATGGGAAAAACAAAAAAAGAATTAGAAGAATTAGAAGAAATAAAACGTCTTAAAGCAGAAACCGAAGCCCTCAAAAAAGCTTATGCAGAACTTTCTTTTCATCATAAATGTTCTCAAACAGTTTTAGAAGTTGCTGACGAATTATTTGATTTAGGCTTACAAGAAAAGTACAAAGAAGAATTAGCCATTGCTAAAGAACAGAAGAAAAAACAAGACGAAAGTAAAAAATAAAATACACGCTCATTTCGGCTACGCTCAATGAGCGTTATTCAATCAAGGTGTTTTAGAAGTGTTCAAATACAAGGCATCTGAGATTGAAAACGAAGGAGCGTACCAAAAGCGATGCACTGAGCAAAGCCGAAGTGTACGTGACTGAGTTTGAATATCGAAAGCAACGTATTAGTTGGACACTTATAAAACACCGTTCATATTTATCCAACAGGAGGAGGTGGTGGTGGAGGTGGCGGCACAGCTCCAAACAAACCAGTCAACTCTGGAACTTGTCCTGCGGCTATCCAATTTGCCATTCCTTGTTTCCAAACGAGAGTATCTTTATTGATACTACCATTTGCTACCATTTGTTGTAATACGTTCATATCGTATGGTCCGGCTTGCGCACCATTAATAACTGCATAAAAAGTAAGTGCTTGAGGCATTGGTGGTGGTACTGCACCTCCAGCTTGTTGTTGTGGTTGCTGTTGTTGAGCATGACCTTGATTCATAGCATTCATCATTTGTCCTGCCATTGCGAAGCCCATTCCCATTCCCATTCCTTCGGAAGCTGTACCTCCTCCAGGATTAGTTGCAGCTGCTTCCATAGCATTTGCTGCTTGGAATTGAGTATATTGGTTCATATTGCCAATAATTCCCATACTTGAACGTTTGTCAAGAGCTTCTTCAACATTTGGTGGTAAACTAATGTTAGAAACTAAGAATTTAGTCATTTCTAGACCATATTCTCTATACTCGTCAATAATTACTCCTGCAACTTTTTCGGAAAACTCATTATAATTTGCAGCCATATCCAAAACTGGAATTTTTGCTTCTCCTACTGCATCGGTAAAACGAGTAACTATAATATTTCTCAACTGATTAGTTACTTGGTCAGTAGTAAAACTACCGTCTGTTCCAACAACATCTTTAATAAATTTTGCTGCGTCAACAACTCTAAACTCATAAACACCAAAAGCTCTAATTCTAACTGGTCCAAATTCTGCATCACGAAGCATCACAGGATTTGGAGTTCCCCATTTATTATCTAAAAACTTTTTAGTATTAACAAAGTAAACCTCTGCTTTAAATGGAGAATTAAAACCATATTTCCAACCTTTTAGAGTTGACAAGATAGGCATGTTTTGGGTTTGCAAAGTGTACATTCCTGGCTGAAAAACGTCTGCAATTTGTCCTTCATTAATAAAAACTGCAACTTGTGATTCTCTTACAGTAAGTTTTGCTCCCATTTTAATTTCGTTTTGATAACGCTCAAAACGATGCACAATGATATCATTACTTGGGTCTAACCACTCAATAATATCAATAAATTCGTTTCTTAGTTTATTAAATATTCCCATAATTTAAGTTATATTTTTTTCGAGTTCATCAATGTGTTTTTTTACGGATATAAAGATATGATTTTTTTCGTTATAAAAACAATTTATTGAAATATTTTTTTTAAGCTCATTTTCTATAAAAACTAACTTATCATAAATATTGCTAAAACCAAATATCCCAATTGCGCCTTTAAATTTATGTATAGCCGACAACAATGCTTCTTTATCATTATTTAAAAATGCGGTTTCAAAATTTTGCTCGTAATTTTCTAATTCCGATTTTAAAACCTCTAAAAAATCATAGATTAATTCTTTATCATCGCCTATTCTATTTTTTAATTGCTCGTAGTTGATGTAAGTCTCAATCATTTTGATATTCATTTACCAACAAAAAAGTTTTCAAAGGCGGTGTCTCATAAGTGTCAAACTGCTGACCTGAGTTCATAAAGTTAAAGGTTCATAAAGTTTTTAAAGTCGGTTTTATAACAAAATGTGTCATTTTTCTTGAAGGCGTCAGTTCCTTTAAACTTTAACCTTTTAACTTTTAACTCAAGTGTACGCTCCTTCGTCCTCAATTTCAGCGCCTTGCATTTTAACACTTCTGAAACACCTTGAAAATTCATTGTTTCAAAATTTGTTTTGAGACACCGCCTTTGAAAACAACATAATATAATTATTCATTTTAAAAGTTTTCTTGAACAACACTATTGAAGTGTTTTAGAAGTCGTACGCTCATTTCGGCTCCGCTCAATGAGCGTACACTTTCAACTTTTAACTGACTGTTCTATCTGCGGAGTAAGCGTTTATTAACAAAATCCAAGAAAACATCACGATAAGATCTTCCTATTGGAATTTCGTTTTCGCGAATATTAACAACGTTACCATCAATATCATCAATATGATTTACGTTGATAATAAAAGACTTACTTACTCTAAAGAAAATATCTTCTGGCAATTTGTTATGAATAGTTTTTACATTCATAGCAGTCATATATTTGCCATGAGTTGCATGCACTATAACATAATCTTTCAAACCTTCGACAAATAATAATTCATCAAATCTGATTTTAACATATTTTCTTTCAGATTTAATAAATATAAAATCATCTTCAACAGCTTCGAACACAGCAGTATTTTCAGCTAAAGATAAAAAAGTTTCAGCTTTAGCAACTGCTCTAATAAATCTGTCAAGTTTAATAGGTTTTACAAGATAATCAACCACATCAAGTTCGTATGCTTCTACAGCATATTGAGGATAAGCGGTTGTTAAAATAACCATTGGTGCATCGTCAAGACTTCTCAAAAAATCCAAACCCGATTGTCCTGGCATTTCTATATCCAAAAACACAATATCGACTTGGTTGTTTTTTAGAAATTCGTTTGCAGAAGCTGCATCTTCAAATTCACCAACTAAAGTTAAGTTTGATAGTTCGCCAATATTCATTTTCATTCCTTCGCGTGCAATAGGCTCATCATCAACGATAATACATTTCATCATTTTATATAAAGTTTAAGTTCAACAATAAAGTAATTATCAAAATTTTTCATTTTTAATTCATAATTGTGTTTATAAAAAAACTCTAAGCGATTTTTTATTTTTATAAAATTTTCATCATTTTCTAAATCAAAATTTGAACTTATCGCATTTTCCGAATTTTTGACGGTAAAGATAATATTTTTTTCTACAACTGCAATATAAATATCAATAAATTTTTCATTATTACTCACATTTCCCACTTTTTTAAAAGCCAGCTCGATAAATGGCAAAAACATAAAAGGATATACCATTAATCCACTAAAATTACCTTTTTGTTCAAATTTTATGTCAATGTTGGCAATTCTCATCTTTTGAAGTTCTATGTAATTTTGCAAAAATTCCACTTCTGATTTAAGAAACACTTTTCCTTCAACACAATCATAAAGTTGGTATCTTAAAATATCCGAGAATTTCAAAAGCATTTCTCTTGCTTTTTGAGGGTCCACTTGTATTTGTATATAAATATTATTAAAAACATTAAACAAAAAATGTGGATTTATTTGATTTTTCAATTCATCTAGTTCTGTAGAAATTTTAGCATTTTGTGCATGGGTTATTGTTTCTAACTTATCTCTATAAGTAAGCAAAGTTTTCATAATAAATGCAAAACTTATAAAAACAAAAGATAAGATAAAACTGTATGATTGTTTAATTAAACATGTGCTAAAACTTGATTGAAAATCTCCAAAAATAAAGTTTTGCAAAAGAAAATTAATTCCAAAATTAACAAAAAGTACTGCCAAATAAGCATGAAATATTTTATAATATGTTTTTTCTAAAAGTTTGACCTTATCAACATAATAGTAAACTAAGAAAGTAATTGAAAGTAAATCTATTAAAACAATTGACAGGAATCCCTCAAATGGTACAGATATTAAACCGCTAAAATATAGACTTAAAGCACTTAAAAAATAGAAAAGCCAAAAAACTACATTAACAAATGCTATCAAAAAATTATAATTTGATTTTTTTTGCATATTTCTTCAGTTTTTACAAAATCCTCAAATATAAGCATTTCAAACATACAAAATGCAAATTAAATCTAAATTTTTACCAATTAATAATTATTTTGTTAGTAAAACTTTAATTATTGCTATGATAAAGTTTAGTTAAAGGATTGTATTTATAAAAATCAAATCATATTTCTATACCCGAAATGGATTTTTGATGCATTAAACATAAAACTATTTGAGTTTAATTTTCCTACAGCCCAGACTAATGAAAAGATTCCTGCTCCTGTATTTAGTTCTATTCCTGCCCCAAAGCTGACTGCATAATTATATTCTTTATTTATTGTATTTCTTTTTTCGAAATAAGCAAAATCGCACAAGGCAAAAACAGCAGAATTTTCTTCAATTCTATAAAGTATTTCTGTACTCGCAATAGAATATGAGCTTGCTGGCAATGACAAGTCGTCGAAACCTCTAATAGTTTTCAAACCTCCTATTCTATCTAACTCATTTTCAAACAATTTTTTACTAAAAATACTCGAAGTGTTAGATTTGAATTTAAAAATTAAACTTCTATAAATTGGCAAATACGCTGTTAGCTCAAGTTTGTTTTTTGTTTGGAAAATATTTTTTTTTTCTTCTTCAATAAAATCTCCGTTTTTAAGTCCAAAACCACTATTCAAAAACAAAACAATTCCTTTATTCGGCGTTAAAATGTTATCTATATTAATTAATCTAAAGCCAAAACCAAAAAGTTTAGATTTAACACTACTTAATCCGTCAGTGGCAGAACTTAAAACAATTGAGTTTTTATTTTCAAGGAATAAGTTAAATCCTGTTGCATTTGAATTTCCATAAATTATTTGTGCATCAAACAATGTGTTTAACCAAGTGCTGTCTTTTTTTTCTAAGTTAAATCCAAGTCCTATTCCAAAATCAGATTTAAAAATATAGGGATACAAAAAATCAGTTTCTAAATTTTGAGAAAAAGCATCATATTTTTTCCAATTTACCGACAAAACTTCGCCACGAGCAAAAGAATTAACTAAGTTTAACTGTAAATCGCCTGTTAGCAAAAGTTTTCCTGTAGTTATATTATTTGGTAAAATTCCTAAAACTCCACTAAAACTTCCTGCTTTTTTGTTTTTTAAATATAATAAAATATCTGACTTATTCTCACCAAAAGCAAGTTGAAAAGCTCGTGTTTGTTGCAAAAATGGAATGCCAGAAATTGATTTATTTATGTTTTTAATTTTTGAATAACTAAAAGCATCGTTTTTTTTAATATTTAATACCTTATTAATATAATATGGTTTAATTTTAGCTTCGGACTTGATAATTATACTATCAAAAACAAAATATTCTCCTGAATCAAGTTTTATTATAGCAGATATTGAATCGTTTTCAATTTCAATATTTTCAATTTCAAATTTTGCAAAAGGATAACCCTTATCTGCTAAAACTTTTAAATATTTTTCATGATTAAAACTTGGGTCAAAAAATGCTTCTTTATCAAAATCCTTAAAATTCAAGGTTTTAGCAAGGCTATCAATCTCAAAATCAAGTTCTTTAAGAATATATTTTTGACCTGAATTATAATAAGCATTTACTAACTTTTCGGCATAAACAATGCTATCATAGCCTGCTGAATAAAATCCTTTTGAAAATTCTGATAATAAAAACTGATTTAATTTATTTTCAGCATCAACACTATCGGTAAAATTCTGAGTTTTTAAAGAAATTTGTTCAGAATTTTCAGAATTAATTGTAAGGATATTTAACTGTTGAGCAAAATTTATTTTTTGTATAAAAACACAAAAAACTATAAAAAGAAGAGAATATCTAAATATTAATTTCATTCATTTCCTATACTTTGTATAGAACCATAATTTTCGTTAAATATTATCTTTAGCTTTTTATTTTTAAACATTTTTATTGGCAAATATTCTATTTGTCCGAACTGAGGCACTACAACATTAGCTTTATAATAATCAACATTTTCGACTTTTACTTTTATTGTTGCATTCCCTGGCATTCTGTAATAAAGTCCTTGAGGTTTATTTGCCTTAGTTGAATTAGCTTTGTTTTTATAAAAATTAGAGATTTTAGAATGTTTTTGATTTTTTGTAAGCTCAAAATAAACTTGTACAGGTTCTTCGGCATGTAAATTTAAAAGTTTTACCTTTTGGGTTTCAACATTTCCATCGGGAATAATTTCAAAATCATATTCTTGATATTTATATTCAACTTTTCCAATAAAAAGCGACAAATATTCTTTTTCTAATTCTTCTAATTTAGCAACCATAAATTCCAATTCTGTTGGTGGATTTTCCCATTCAAACATTCCTGCTAATAAAAAGAACTTTTCTTCGCGTATTTTAAGAATAAAATTAGCAGCTTCTTCGGCTTTTTGTTCAAAAGTTTTACTTGTTATACTTGTATTGTAAACAGGAATTTTTTGATATATAGAGTCTATCTGAACGACCTTATAAGTTGTATCAGTAATGTTTGAAAAGTTTTTCTCAACTGTTAAATCTGTAAACAAAGGAAAATGAAAATTAGAAAAATCAAAACTTTCACTAAACAAATCACTGTCTAACAACAGGTTATCATCGCTATCTATTTGCACTCCATACGAAGATATTACACTATTTTCATTCAGATAAATTTTAGGTTCTTTTTTTGATTCTACTACAAAACTTGCATCAAAATCTGCAATATATTTAGGGCTTATTTCAATATTTGAAATATCTGAAAACTCAGAATATTCTGTTTTAACATCGCTAATTATCAAATATTTTTCAGCATATTGTGCAAATGGACCAGGATAAAAACATTCTGTTGCAACATTTACTTTAACTTGAAAAATAACTTTAGGCAAAGAATACACATACATATTTTCTTTAACCTTCAATTCCTCATTAGAAATACTATAAACTTTTATTTGTGCAAACGAAGTATTTACAAAACCAAAAAAAACTATTAAAAACATCAACTTTTTCATATCGTACACTCTTTTTTTGCAAAAATAATAAATCCT
>DHVB01000044.1:86504-90970 GCA_002412425.1 Bacteroidales bacterium UBA5219
CATCAGTCCAATAATCATCTTCATCGTCGTCAGCCCAATAATCATCAAAAAACTCGTCATGTTGGTCTGGCATATTATGTGCTTCATCAAACAATTCTGATAGTGGCGAATTTACATTTCTAAGATAATTAAAACTATTTCCTAAATGATCAATAATATCAGAAGCTATCATAGTTTCTTGACTTTTTACAAAACTGGCAAAATCTCCTGCATTTGCATGTATATACACAGCCAACAAAGCTGCATTTTGAGCAGAATAATTTTGAGCTAACAAAGAAGTTATCATTCCTGTAAGCACATCGCCAGAACCAGCTGTTGCCATTCCTGGATTACCTATAGTATTAAAATACACTTTAGCTTCTGGTGTCGAAATTGCTGTTACTCCAGATTTTCTAACAATTATAATTCCTGTTTTTTTAGAAAAATCTCGCATAAATTCAATTGCTTTAAATTCAGAGTCAAATTTTCCAAATAATCTTTCAAATTCTTTAGGATGTGGGGTTAAGATTGTTCCTGGTTTTAAATATTTAAGCAATTCTTTATTTTCAGAAATTATGTTCAAACCATCTGCATCAATAACTAGAGGTTTTGTATTAGTTTTTAGAAAATTTGCAAAAGCATTTTTTGTAATATCATTCAAACCTAAGCCAGGTCCAATTCCAATAACGTTATACTTTTCAAAATCTTCAATCTGAGAAAAATATTTTTCATTTTCATCAATTGAAAGCATTGCTTCTGGAATAGAAATTTGCAAAACATCAACAAGTTTTTCGGGTACATGTACAGTTAGCAAACCTACACCCATTCGCATACAAGCTTTTGCTGCCAATATTGCTGCTCCTCCTTTTCCATACGAACCCGCTATCAACAAGGCATGTCCAAAATCTCCTTTATGAGCAAAACGTTTTCTAATCACAAGCATATCTTGTGGTAAATTCTTACTAATAACATAAAATGGAGTTTCTAATTTTTGCTCTATTTCTTCTAAAAAGCCTATTTTTACACAAATTGTTTCACCAAAATATTTTTCATTTTCAGCAAATAGTGATGACAAAGGCAAATAACCAATATTTAAAGTAAAATCTGCTCTTACTTTAGCTCCATTATTTTCAGAATTATCTTCGCCAAACAAACCAGACGGGATATCTATAGAAACCACAGTATTTTGAGACTCATTGATTTTTTCAATAACTTCAGCATATTTGCCAAGCACTTCTCTATTCAAACCATTTCCGAAAATACAATCTATAATCACTCTGTCTTCAAAATCTGGTAATTGCTCAACATCAGTTATGATATGTAAGTTGTGATTTTTGTTTCTCTTTAATTTATTCAAATTTGTTTTACATTCAGGACTAATTTTTGAAGAGAACTGACAAAAAACAGTAAGCACATCAAAATCTAAGGCTTTATACATACGACTTAGAGCTAAACCATCTCCACCATTATTACCAGGACCACAAACAAAATAAAACCTTGTTTCTCTAATATCAATAGTGTCATCTTTTTTGCGTAAGCACTCCACAATTGGGTCTAACAATTCTGCAGCTGCTTCTTCCATTAAATCTATTGAAGCAATTGGTCTATTTTTGATAGTGTATTCTTCTATTTTTTTTATTTGTTCAGATGTAAATACTTTCATGATTTTTTTCGTTAAAAATAAAAAATATTCCAATACATATAAAATGTTATTAAAATTAATTTAAAACAAAATGAAATATCAAAAACATTCCTATATTTGCAAAGTTAAATAAAAGAATTATTAATTAATAAATTTTAGATTATGTTTAGAAATCAACCAAAAGGTTTAATCCCAGCAGCTCTTGCTAACATGGGAGAACGTTTCGGATTTTACACGATGATGGCGATCTTGACATTGTTCTTAATGTCAAAGTTCAACATGACTGGAGAAGAAGCAGGTAGCTTGTATTCCATTTTTTATGGTGCAATTTATATTTTAGCTTTAGCTGGTGGTTTTATCGCTGACCGAACAAAAAAATATAAAAGCACAATTATTGCTGGATTAGTTATAATGACATTAGGTTATGTGCTATTAACCATGCCGTCTTTAATTACCAGCAAATACATTGCATTAGCTGCTTTATTAGTTATTGCTTTTGGTAATGGTCTATTTAAAGGTAATTTACAAGCAGTTGTAGGTCAATTATATGACAACGAAAAATACGGGAAACTACGCGACTCTGGATTCCAAATTTTCTACATGTTTATTAATATTGGTGGTATGTTTGCTCCTTTTGCAGCAACATCTGTTAGAAACTGGTTTGTAAAATCACAAGGTTTCCTTTATCACCAAGATTTGCCAGCATTATGCCATCAACTTAAAGACGGCAAAATGAGTGAAGAAGTTTTAAATGGAAGATTTAGCGAGCTTGCTACTCAAGTATCTGGTGGAACTTTACCAGCAGACTTATCAGCTTTTGCAGATCAATATTTGAATGCTTTTAATACAGGTTTCCACTATGCGTTTTCAGTTGCAATTTTTGCAATGTTAATTTCTCTTGCGATATTCTTAATATTCCAAAGACAATTACCTAATCCAGCTGCTAAACAAGTTGTAAAAGCTGATGATGGTTCTATAATTACAAAAGAAGAAATAAAACAAGACGCACAAGAAATCAGACAAAGAATTTTAGCTTTATTAGCAGTATTTGGCGTTGTAATTTTCTTCTGGTTCTCTTTCCACCAAAACGGTCTTACTTTAACAATGTTTGCAAAAGACTATACTCTATTAAAAATTGGAAATGTTCAGCTTTCTGCAGAAATTTTCCAATCTATAAACCCATTTATTGTTGTTTTCTTAACTCCTCTTATCATGTGGTTTTTTGGAGCTTTAGCTAAAAAAGGTAAAGAACCATCTACTCCAAAGAAAATTGCAATAGGTATGGGAATCGCAGCTTTAGCATTTGTTGTAATGGCTTTAGGCTCTATGGGCTTACCAAAATACTCAGAAGTTCAAGCAATGGGCGGATTGCCAGATGCTCAAAGAGTTACACCTCTATTACTATTCGCCACTTACATTATCTTAACTGTTGCAGAATTATTTATTTCTCCTTTGGGTCTATCTTTTGTTTCAAAAGTTGCTCCTCGTCACTTACAAGGTTTAATGCAAGGTGCATGGTTAGGTGCTACTGCAATAGGTAACTTCTCACTATTCCTTGGTGCTATTATGTACGAAAACATTTCAATATCTGGAACTTGGTGGGTATTCGTTGCTGTTTGTGTAGCTTCAATGATTATTATGTTATCAATGGTTAGTTGGCTAGAAAGAGTAGCTAAATAATATTGTTGAAATATTCTCTAATAAAATAAGTTGCAAAAATTTGCAACTTATTTTTATTAATATTAATTTTACGATAATAAAAGAATACTAATTTTAATACATAATAATCATGAAACAAATTTTTAAATTTATTGGTCTAAATTTAGCATTAACACTATTCTCTATAGTGATTTTTGCTCAACAAGATTGTTTAAATCCTCACACTATTACATCAATTCCTTTTTCTGCAACTGGGCTAAGTACAGAAGGAATGGGAAACCTATTTGGTGCTGATGATTTATGCACATCTAACGCTATGGTAAACGAAGAATATATTTTTCAGTTCACTCCTGCAGAAGATATGCAAATTAATATTGCTTTAGAAAATACAGAAGTAACTTCTTCGAGTTTTCCGTTTTTAGGTGCAAATATAGGATTGTTTTTAACCAACAAATGCCCTGATGACCCTGCAGGAACTTGTATTGCATCTGTTGACGATCAAACTAGCAATCCGTCATTAAACGATATTAGCGTATCTGCTGGTCAAAATTATTTTATAATTATTAGCTCGGCTAATGCTTCATGGACAGGTGGCAGCACTAATGTTAGTTTTGACATAAAAATAACAAGAATTGTTGATTATGATTTAGAAGTAACATCTATTTCTCTTCCTAATAGCTCTTGCAGTTTAGGTAATGAACAAATTTCATGTGTTATAAAAAACAATGGAATAACTAATGTTACTACACCATTTAATATTTCATATTCGGTTAATGGCGAAACTCCTGTTGTAGAAAATTGCTCAAGTCCAATTAATTCAGATTCTGAAATAACTTACACATTTACAAATCTTGTTTCGTTTACAAATACTGGCGAATACAATATTGAAGTAACAATAGACTTCCCACTTGACGAAAATGTAAACAACAACTCTTTAAGTGCAACAACATATTATTTGCCAACTTATTCAAGTTTCCCATTTACTGAAGATTTTGAAGCCGGTAAGGGCTTTTGGTCAACTGGTGGAACATCATCAAGTTGGGCTTATGGCAATCCATCGGCATCACCAGAAGATCTTGTGATAAACTCAGCAGCATCAGGACAATTTTGTTGGATAACAAATTTAAACGGCAATGCAAATACTAACGAAAATTCGTATATCGAAAGTCCTTGCTACGATTTATCT
>DHVB01000043.1 GCA_002412425.1 Bacteroidales bacterium UBA5219
CAACGTGGTGAAACTTTACATTTAACCTTTAAAAAATTATGATTATGAAAACAATTATTGTTACTTTAGGCTTTTTGTTTGTTGCTTCGTTAGGCTTTGCTCAAACTCAGCTTAGCAATGATTTTAACAATGCAACAGAAATGTATGTTAATACTGAATGCATTTTTGAAACTTATAGGTATAATCATGATTTTGGTTCTGATCTACCAGACTTAAAATGTGATAGAATGTATCCAGGTGTTAGTTCTTACTTTATATTTAAAATCACAGAAAATTCAAGTTTAACATTAAAAATTCAATTTGAAACAGAAAAGTTCTTCGGTTTAGCTTTTTATACTTTGCAAAATGGAGAATATGTAGAGTTAAAATGTGATACTTATAAATCGACAGAAGGAGAGTTGAAGATTTATTGGGACGAAGGATTGGCAAATGTTGACATTATAGCACGCTTTTGGATTATGGGTGAATTAGGCTCAGGTGAGGTGGATATTTGTTTGTCATCGGAACGCCAGAATTTACAACCAAAAGTTTTAAATGTTAGCACAACTCAATATACTGTTCAAGAACTTGTTCAGGAAGTGTTAATTACTGGCTGTTTAACGGCTTCTAATATTACTTTTACTGGAAATTCTGCTCAAATAGGCTATTTTTCTAATGCAATACCAGGTCTTGATTTTTCTAGTGGAGTAATTTTAAGTTCAGGTAGAGTAACTGATGCTCCAGGTCCAAATACATCAGGTTCAACTAGTACACAATTTGGGGGAGCTGGAGATCCTCAATTAAACTCTTTGATACCAGGCTATACTACTAGAGATGCAGCGGTTTTAGAGTTTGATTTCGTTCCAGCTTCTAATATGCTTGAGTTTCAATATGTTTTTGCAAGTGAAGAATATCCTGAATTTGCTCCCCCAAACAATTCATCATATAATGATGTGTTTGGTTTTTTTATTAGTGGTGGTCCAGAAAATTATAATAATGTTAATGTAGCTTTAATTCCAGGTACATCAACTCCAGTAAGTATAAATAATGTTAATGCTGTTACAAATTCGCAATATTATGTAAACAATCAAGGAGGTGCTAATATAGAATATGATGCTTATACGACAACTTTTACAGCTTCAAAGCCAGTAACAGCATGTGCTACCTATCATATTAAAATGGCAGTAGCTGATGTCGGCGACCAACGTTATGATTCTGCTGTGTTTTTAAAAGCAAATTCTTTTGCTTCGGGAGAATCTTTTGTTGTTGAAAGCTATAATGCTTGGTCGCCAAGTTTAAGTGTAATGAGAGGTTGTACTAATTATGTTAAGTTCTGTAGAACAACAGCAATTCCTTTAAGTCAACCAGTACCTGTTGAACTGTTTATTTCGGGTACTGCAGTAATGGGTGTAGATTATTCTGCAATACCTACAAATTTTCAAATTCCAGCAGGACAAGAATGTGTAACAATTGAATTTGAAGCTTATGATACAGGAGTTCTTGGTGATGCTGCAATAGTTTTAAGTTTTGATAGTGGTTGTCCTTGTGATATCGAGATGGCTCAACATGTTATAACACTAGTTGCTCCATTTTTAATTGACGCAAGTATAACAGGTAGCGGTCCAATTTGTGTTGGCGAAACAACAAGTTTATCTGTTAATGTAATTGCAAATGATATGACTTATGTTGATATTGTATGGAGTACAGGAGTTGAAGATGTAACTACAATAAATGTATCTCCAACTTCTACAACAACTTATACTTGTAAAGTTATTTATCCTTGCGATACAATTACATTAGAAACTACAGTGGTTGTAGTTGAACCACCTGTAGTGAATTTAGGTCCAGACTTTTCTGTTGAGGCTGTAACAGCTAATCTTAATGCTAATATGAGCCCTGGAAACACAGGTTATTGGACTGTTATTTCTGGTCCTGGAAATGCAACTATTTCACCAATAAATAGTCCAAATGCAACAGTTACAGTTGATACATATGGTACTTATTCCTTTTCTTGGACAGAAACTAGTTTAGCACCAAACTGTGTTGATTCAGATATAATAAATGTTACTTTTTTCCATGTTCCTATTGCAGATCTTGAGGCTTCTCCAATATTGTGTTTTGGCGATAATACCATAATTACTTTTACTGGTGAGGCAATTCCTGGTTTTGCTACTTTCAACTGGGATTTTGGAAGTGGAACTATAGTTGATGGAACAGGTCAAGGTCCTTATATTGTGAATTTTGGAACTCCAGGAAGTCATTCAGTAAGTGTTACTGTAACAGAGGCTGGCATGACTTCAAGCAATAGTGTAAATGTTTATGTGCCATATCCAATTAGTGCAACGCTAACAACTAATGATGCATCTTGTTATCAAACTTGCGATGGCTCAGCAAGCGTTTCTGTTACAGGAGGCACGCCACCTTATACTTATTCTTGGGGGGCTAATGTTATTAACAATTTGTGTGCAGGTAACTATGGTTTAACAATAACAGACAATAATGCTTGTGAGTACATAACTTCATTCACAATTGATGAACCTTCAGCTTTAACAAGTAGTGTTACAGTTCAAACTAATCAAATTTGTTCTACACCTGGTTCTGCTACAGTTTTAGGTTCAGGAGGTACATCACCTTACGCTTATTCTTGGCCCGCAAACGCAGGTGGTGTTTCTGGAAACACAGCATCTAACCTAATTGCTGGCACTTATGATGTAACTGTTAGAGATGCAAATTCTTGTTCTATAGTTCAACCAGTAATAATTATTGATGAAGGTAATATGTCTGCTGTAGCTACTGTTAATACCAATGTTTCTTGCTATGGTGGCAATAATGGAAGCATAAATATAGTAATTACTGATGGTTCACCTGCTTATACTATAAATTGGGGAAGTGGCAATGCAACAACAAGTTCAAATAATTATACAATAACAGACTTGGTGGCAGGTACATATATAATTAGCGTAACAGATATAAATTCTTGTCAAACAATATTAACTGCAACAATAACAGAACCTGCATTATTACAAGCAAGTTCAAGTGCTACAGCTATCTTGTGTAATGGTGATAATAGTACTGTAACAGTTAGTGCTTCAGGTGGAACGCTTCCATACACAGGCACAGGAAACTTTACAAGATCTGCTGGTACTTATTCTTTTACTGTAACTGATGCTAAAGGTTGTACTGCCGAAACAAACATAACAATTACTCAACCAACACAATTAGTAGCAAGTTCTTCTTATACACCTATCTTATGTTATGGTGAAAGTTCAACAGTAACAGTTAGTGCAACAGGAGGAACAGGTGCATATACAGGTACAGGAACTTATACAGTAAGTGCTGGTACTCATTCTTATACAGTAACAGATGCAAATGGTTGTACATCAGCAACAAGTGTTACAATAAGTCAACCAAGTTTATTGGTAGCTAATTCAACAGGAGATAATGTGTTATGTTATGGTGGGACAACTACTGTAAATGTAACAGCTTCAGGTGGTACAGGAGCTTATTCTGGAACAGGTATAATGACTAATATAAGTGCAGGTACTCATAGTTTTACAGTTACTGATGCTAATAATTGTTCGGCAGTTACAAACATTACCATAACCGAACCTCCATTATTGCAAGCAAGTTCAAGTGCAACAGCCATCTTGTGTAATGGAGAGACATCAACAGTAACCGTTTCTGCAACAGGAGGAACAGCTCCATACACAGGCACAGGAAACTTTACAAGACCTGCTGGCACTTATTCTTTTACTGTAACTGATGCTAAAGGTTGTACTGCCGAAACAAGCATAACAATTACTCAACCAACGCAATTGATTGCAAGTTCTGCTTATACTCCTATATTGTGTAATGGTGGAACATCAACAGTAACAGTAACAGCAACAGGTGGTACAGGCATTTATTCAGGTACGGGAACTTATATAGTAAATGCCGGCACATATTCTTATACAGTAACAGATGCAAATGGTTGTACTTCTGAAACAAGTGTTACGATAAGTCAGCCAAACTTATTAGTTGCAAGTTCTGTAGCTAATGAGATTTTATGTTATGGTGGAACAACTACTGTAATTGTAACAGCTTCAGGCGGCATGCTTCCTTATTCTGGAACAGGAGCAATGACTAATATAAGTGCAGGAACTCATAGTTTTACTATTACCGATGCAAATAATTGTTCAGCAGTTACAAACATTACCATAACAGAACCTCCATTATTACAAGCAAGTTCAAGTGCTACAGCTATTTTGTGTAATGGCGAAACATCAACAGTTACCGTTTCAGCAACAGGCGGAACAAGTCCATATACAGGAACTGGAAACTTTACATTACCAGTTGGTACTTATTCTTATACTGTAACTGATGCTAAAGGTTGTACAGCAGAAACAAGTATAACAATTACACAGCCATCACAATTAGTAGCAAGTTCTACTTTTACCCCAATATTATGTTACGGTGAAACATCAACAGTAACAGTAAGTGCAACAGGTGGTACAGGAACTTATTCAGGCATTGGAGAGTATGTTGTAAATGCTGGTAACTATTCTTATACAGTGACTGATGCAAACGGTTGTGCCTCAGTTACAAATGGTACAATAAGTCAACCAAGTTTATTAGTGGTGAGTTCAACAGCAAATAATGTTTTGTGTAATGGTGGTACAACTGCAGTAAATGTAATAGCTTCGGGTGGAACAGCACCTTATTTTGGTGCAGGTGTAATAACTAATATTAGTGCAGGTACTTATAGCTTTACTGTTACAGATTTGAATAATTGTTCAGCAGTTACAAATATTACAATAAGTGAGCCGCCATTATTAGTAGCAAGTTCAAGTGCAGGTAATATTTTATGTAATGGTGGAACAACTGCCGTTACTGTAACAGCTACAGGAGGCACACTTCCTTATTCAGGAACAGGTGTTATGAATAATATTAGTTCAGGTACATACGCTTATATTGTTACAGATGCAAATAATTGTACAGCGACTACAAATATTTCTATAAGCGAACCTCCATTGTTATTAGCTAATGCAAATGCAGGAGATATTTTATGTTATGGCGGAACAACTACTGTAAATGTAACAGCTTCAGGAGGAACAGTTCCTTATTTTGGAATAGGAGCAATAAATAATATTAGTTCAGGCACATACAGTTATGTTGTTGAAGATGCTAATGGTTGTTTAGCTACCGCTAACATAACAATAACAGAACCAAGTCAGCTTATGTTAAAAGCAGTTGTTGACAAAAATGTTTCATGTAATGGTTTAGCAGATGGACAGGCAACTGCTAGTGCAACTGGTGGTACAGAGCCTTATGTTTTCCAATGGAATAATCCTAGTTTTAGTTATGGAACTACAACTAATCAGTTGCCAGCAGGAACTTGGACTGTAAATGTTACAGATAATAATAATTGTATGGCTCAAAAATCTGTAACAATAGTAGAACCTGAAGTTTTATTGGTAACTGTAAATACAAGTGATGTGTTATGCTATGGAGAAAGTACCGGAAGTGCAAACGCAGTAGTTACAGGAGGTACATATCCATATTATTATTCTTGGAGCCATGGAGGACAAATAACATCTGCAATTACAAATTTAAGTGCAGGAGTTTATACACTTACAGTAAAAGATGCTAATGATTGTCAGGCAGTGGTTAGTGCTGTGATAACTCAGTCTCCAGAATTAAATATTTCCTTAGAAGTTAGTCCTGCAGTTTGTGGTTCTTATGGTGGTAGCATTGTTGCTACTGTTGTTGGAGGTAGTCCAGATTACCAATATATGTGGTCAACTAGTACTACTCAAGATAATATTCAAAATTTAGTTCCTGGAAACTATAGTATTACAGTGAGAGACACACATATGTGTACTAAAACACAAAGTATTGATGTTGGTATTTATGGAAGTATAAATGCAGAAATAAATGAATTGAACTCTATTAAATGTTTTGGAAATCAAGAAGGAGCTTTACAAGCGGTTAGTAGCAATGGAAAATATCCATTAAATTTTGAGTGGAACACAGGAGCAACAAATTCTACTATTACAGATCTTGGTATAGGTTTTTACAATGTTATAATTACTGACGCATGGGGTTGTGTTGGTGGTACTAGTTATGTTTTGGTTGGACCTACACAAATTGTAGCACATGCAGATATTCAAAATGTAAGTTGCTTTGGTCTTGCAGATGGAGAAATTTCAACTCAAGTAGTTGGAGGTACTCCACCATATACTTACTTATGGTCTAATGCTCAACCATCAACTAGCATATCTGGCTTACAAGCAGGTTCATATTCATTAACCTTATATGACAGTGTTGGTTGTCAAGAAATAGAAACTTATGAAATTACACAGCCTGATAAATTAAAGATTGATTTAGTTGTTAAAGATATCCTTTGCTATGGTAACAATGATGGAGGAATAAAGATTAATGCTACTGGAGGTACTCAACCATATTCTTATGAATTAGCTATTGAAGATTCTGTTCTTATCGGACAATTGCACTCTCCTTTAGGTACAGGAAATTATGTGGCTTATGTTAGAGATAGAAATTCATGTTTAGACTCAGCTTTAGTTATGATTACTAGCCCTGCACCTTTGGAAGGTTCTTATATTTTTGAAAGTCCAAGTTGCAATGGAGCAAGAGATGGCTATATTGAAATTACTGTAACAGGAGGAGTAGAACCTTATTTATATTCAAATAATTATTTTACTGCTGACATTGCATTGCTTAGTGGTTTAGGTGCAGGCAATTTCAATGTAACTGTTACAGATGCAAATGATTGTAGAATTGAGTTTGAAGAAATATTCTTAGCAGAATCAGATATTGAATGCTTAAAAATACCAAATGCATTTACACCTAATGGTGATGGAATAAATGATACTTGGATAATAGAAAATATAAAGATGTTCCCAGGTGCTAGAATATTTGTTTTCAATAGATGGGGACAAGAAGTTTGGATGGGTTATCCAGACGAAGAATGGGACGGTACATATCGTAATTCTAAACCAATGCCAGCGGGTACATATCTATATGTAATAGAATTGTATAATGGAACCAAACCTTATACAGGTACTGTAAGTTTAATTTATTAAAGATATTTTGCTGTAATTACTTAGGTATTTTAATTCCTCATTCAGAAAGTTTGTTCTTAAGCCTAACAGAACAATATTCTGAATGAGGATTTTTATATTATAAATTTTAAGATTGTTAAGTTAGTAGAAAATAGCTACTTTTGTGCCTATTTTTAAAAACACATTTTTTATGAAAGCCTTACTTACTATCGGTTTGCTTATTTGCTCTAATATCTTTATGACTTTTGCCTGGTACGGACATTTAAAACTTTCAGAATATTCGTGGTTTAGCAAACTGTCGTTATTTGGAATAATTGCCTTTAGCTGGGGAATTGCTTTTTTTGAGTATTGTTTTCAAGTTCCGGCAAATAGAATAGGATTTGTTAATAATGGTGGACCATTCTCATTGGTACAACTCAAAGTATTGCAAGAAGTTATTACGCTTGTAGTTTTTGTGGTTTTCTCTTACTTCGCTTTTCAAACACAGATAAAACCTAATCATATCATAGGCTTTGTGTTTTTAGTATTGGCGGTGTATTTTATTTTTAAAGGATAAGGATTTGTAATTATAAAGTGCCTATTTATCAAATTACCTTATAAAATACAGACTCAACCATCTTTGTATCTACTCTTACAGTTATCTTGACAATGGAACCAACATTTACTATGGTGTCGGAAAAGCTAGTTGTAATAACAGCTTTCTCAGAATTACTGCCATGCGATATTATTTCAAAATCGTTTGTGCCTTTTAATTCTTCAACATTACCAAAGTCTAATTGCCTTAAATAACGAGGTGTTGTACTATGAGAAACGACTTCAATTAATGTTTGATGAACAGTGTTTATCGCTACTGTAACTGTATCGCCAGTAACAACAACACCATCGCCATTTTTAATAATAATGTACTCATTTCTCTTTTCTTCTTCGCAACTAGTTAGTAAAACAATTGCAAAAAGAATGGTTAAGAAACTGCTTAATTTTGCTGCAAAATTATAAACGAATTTAAAATTGTGGTTGTTCATATTATAAATTTTTGACAAATGTATAATTTATTTTAAAAAGTTTTACAAAACTCTAAAATCTTATCTGCAAAGACTTCCCAGCTTAATTCTTGTTTAAGTTTTTTAATGTTTTCAACAAAGCCTTCTTGCTTATAATCTTCAAAATATGATTTAATGCTTTTAGCTAAGCAGTTTGCATTTGGAAGTTCGCAAATTAATCCAGTTTTTTCATGAGAAATAATTTCTGCCAATCCTCCAACATCTGTTGCTATCATTGGTGTTTCAAAATGAAATGAAATTCCTGTTATTCCGCTTTGGGTAGCCGATTTATATGGTAAAACACAAATGTCGCTGGCTGAAAAATATGTACTTACTTCATTGTCTGAAATATATTTTATATGCTTATGGATATTTTCTTTGTTTGGATTTTTATTGATTAATTCATCGTATTTTGAAAAATTTCCATAAACTTCGCCAGCAATAAGCAACTGATATGACTTATCAAGTTCTCCAAAACTTTCTATTAAAATATCCAAACCTTTATAATCACGAATAAAACCGAAAAATAATAAAGTCTTTTTATTTGGTTCTATTCCTAATGTTTCTTTAGCTTTTGTTTTGTCTTGAATATCTCCAAAATGATTATAAAGCGGATGTGGCAATAATTCACATTTTGCTTCTGGTAAAAATGTTAGCAAGTCGTTTTTTACTTTTTCAGACATTGCAATAAAAGCATGGTTTTTTTTCAAAAAATATCTTGTGAAAGCAGAATCAAAAAACTTTTTTTCGTGAGGAATAACATTATCTAAAATTGTAAGAACTTTAGTGTCTTTATTCATTTTTCCAGCAACAAAACCTAAAGACGGACCAAAATACGACATCCAATATTTCATTATAAGTAAATCTGGATTTGTTTTTCGGATTTTTTTTGCAGCCGAACACCAAGTGAATGGATTTGCAGTACTTAAAATTCTTTGAGAGTCAATTTTGTCAACAATATCATTTTCTTGTACAAATTGTGTTTCGCCAGGAAATAAAAATTGTGGATATTGTGTGGTAAATGTAAAAGCCTGAGTAGTATGACCTGCTTTTTCGAATTCTCTAAAAAGCGAAGCATTAAACTGTGCAATTCCGCCTCTAAATGGATAAAAGGTTGATAAATAAGCTATTCGCATTATATTTTTTTAAGTTTTAAAATTTCTTTCAATAAAGTTTCAGGTTTTACATCGTACATACACGAAGTTTCTCTTTTGCATTTATTGCCATAAAAGCAATCGCAGCCAGATTCTGGCTCTACAATTACTCCTCTATTGTAAAGATAAAATTCATGTTTATTGAAAATATTATTCATTAAAACCATCTTCTTTTGCAAAGCAGTTGCAATGTGCATCATCATCGAAACTTGTGTAACAATAATTTCGCAGGCAGAGCTTATAGCAAAAAATTCTTCTAAAGAAAAAGTGCCAGGATAATATGCACCAGTTTTGTCTGCAAATCTGCTATTTTTTTCGTTTTCTTGAGGACCGCCCAAAATAATTGGATAAAAATCATTTTTCAAAAGTAGGTTTATCAAAGAAATCCAATGTTCTTCAGGTAAAAGTCGTGTTGCCCAACGATTTCCAACACCAGTATTTAAACCTACAATAGTTTTTCCTTTGCTTTTTTCTTTGATTTTTGCTTGCCATTGTTCAGCTAAATTTTTGTTGTAATTTAATAAATAAGGCTCGTCATTAAACTGCAAATGGCAGATTTCAAAAATTTCGTCTAAATAGTGTTTTTTGTTTTTTTGTGAATAATGGTCAAAAAATCCTGTAATTAATTTATGTTCAGCTGCTTGTGTGGCTGCATCTATATGATTGTCTTTCCAAATAAAACCATATTTTTCTTTAGCTTCTACTTTTTGCAATAAAATACAAGCCTCGTCTTCTTTATCAAGGTTTATTGCAATGTCGTATTTTTTATTTTGAATTATAAAAATTGAACTTTCATTCCATTTTAAAATTTTGTCAATTTTATCTTTTGGCAAAACTTCTGGGGAAAGCGTTAACCAAGTAATATGACAATCGGGATAAAGTTCGCGATATTTAACAACTAAAGGCGTAGTGCGAATAACATCGCCCATGGCTCCGAGTTTAATAATTAAAATTTTCTTACCGATTTTATCATAATATTTGCAGTTTAAGCAATCAACGCCATGTTTTTTGTTTGGCACACAAGGAATAGCACCGTCAAAATGTCTGCAATCGTATTTTATGTCTTTTAAATTCATAAAAATTAAAATATTAATTTAACAAAAGTAAGAAAAACTTTTTGAATTTCTAATATTCAAAAAAAAACATCATATTTGCATTACGAAAAATAACGAAAATGGCAGAGAAAATTTTAATTTTAGATTTTGGCTCGCAATATACTCAGTTGATAGCCCGCAGACTTAGAGATTTAAGCGTTTATTGCGAAATTTATCCTTATAATAAAATTCCAGAACTCGATTCTACAATTAAAGGTGTGATTTTAAGCGGAAGTCCGTATTCGGTGAGAGATAAAGATGCTTTAATTCCTGATTTGAAAAATATTAAAGGGAAATTGCCTCTTTTGGGAATTTGTTACGGCGCTCAATATTTATCTCATTTTTATGGTGGCGAAGTTGCTTATTCAAACACTCGCGAATATGGAAGAGCAAATCTAAAATTTGTTGACTCAAGCGATAAACTTTTTAAAGGCGTTGACCAACATTCTCAGGTTTGGATGTCGCATGGCGATACTATTGTGAAAGTTCCAGATAATTACAAAATAATTGCTTCTACAAATGATGTGAAAGTTGCTGCATATAAAATTGCTGATGAGGCAACTTGGGGAATTCAATTTCATGCCGAAACTTCTCATTCTTTAGAAGGAAATAAAATTTTAGAAAATTTTGTTGTGGATATTTGTGGCTGTAAAAAAGACTGGACTTCGGCTTCGTTTATTGATGAAACAATTTCTGAATTAAAACAAAAAATAGGTAAAGATAAAGTTGTGCTTGGCTTGTCGGGCGGGGTTGATAGTACGGTTACTGGAGTTTTGCTAAACAAGGCAATAGGTTCTCAACTTACATGCGTTTTTGTTGATAACGGTTTGTTACGTAAAAATGAATTTGAAAAAGTGTTGGAATCGTACAAAGGCATGGGACTTAACGTGATTGGCGTTGATGCAAAACAAAGATTTTATAAGGAATTGGCTGGAGTAAAAGACCCTGAACAAAAACGCAAAATCATAGGCAAATTATTTATCGAAGTATTTGATGAAGAAGCTCATAAAATAGAAGATGTGGTTTGGTTGGGTCAAGGTACAATTTATCCTGATGTTATTGAGTCAGTTTCTGTAAAAGGTCCTTCTGTTACAATAAAATCTCATCATAATGTTGGTGGTTTGCCTGATTATATGAAATTGAAAATTGTTGAACCACTTCGCCTGTTATTTAAAGATGAGGTTAGAATTGTTGGAAAAGATTTGGGAATTTCTGATAGCTTGTTAGGTCGTCATCCTTTTCCTGGACCTGGTTTGGCAATTAGAATTTTGGGAGAAGTAACAGAAGAAAAAGTAAAAATTATTCAAAATGTTGATGATATTTTTATTTCAAGTTTAAAAGAATGGGGACTTTATGATAAAGTTTGGCAAGCAGGAGCGATTCTACTGCCTGTGCAGTCTGTTGGAGTAATGGGTGACGAAAGAACTTATGAAAATGTAGTAGCACTTCGCTCTGTAAACTCAATAGACGGAATGACTGCCGACTGGGTTCATTTGCCTTACGAATTTTTAGCAAAAGTTTCAAACGATATTATTAATAAAGTAAGAGGCGTTAATAGAGTGGTGTATGACATATCATCAAAACCGCCTGCAACAATAGAATGGGAATAAAATCAAAAATTTAAAACTATGAGCGAAAAAGAATTTTCATACACAAAAGCAATGAACGAACTCGAAGAAATTTTAGCCGAAATCGAAACAGACGAGTTAGATTTAGATGTTTTGTCAAAAAAAGTTAAAAGAGCAACTTTTTTGATTAAAGAATGTAAATCACGCTTGAGAAAAACAACTGACGAAATTAATGGCATACTTTCTGACTGGGAAAAAGATGAATAATT
>DHVB01000039.1 GCA_002412425.1 Bacteroidales bacterium UBA5219
TGCAAGGCAAACTAATTATGAAAAATAAAAAACCGCAAAATTTTGTAAATACATCAAAACTAAAATCTGGAATTTATCTTATAAAAGTTGGAAAAGAAGTAATGAAGTTTGTTGTGGAGTGAAAAAATAAGACTTTAAGCAACGTTTTATAAAATAAACCGTTTTATATGTACATATATTAAATTAAAATTGTAATTTAGTGAAATCGAAAAATTAACGCTAAAAATATTTGTCATGAAAAAAAATCTTCTTTTCATTTTTCTACTCTGCATTTGTTTGCAATCTTATTCTCAATTCGGTGGTGGTTCAGGAACAGAGGAAGACCCTTACCGTCTTTATACAAGCGCAGATATTTATGAATTGGCTGATAGCTTAGACTTATCAAATACTTTTACAGGCAAGTATTTTAGATTAATGAATAATATAGAAGAGCCTATAAATAGATTAGGTGTTAAAACTTTTGATGGTAGTTTCAACGGTGGAGGACATAGTATTAATATAGACATAGAGGGAGAAAGTGGATGTCTGTTTACCATTATAGGTATAAATGGCATTTTAGATTCTTTAAAAATTGTAGGGAATACAAATAATTTTTCGGCGTTGGTCTGTAATAATGATGGAATAATACGCAATTGTATTTCTGATGTTAAAATTAGTCATCCTAATCAAATTTCGTGTGTACATGGATTTTGTGCTATTAATAACGAAACAGCTTTAATTGAATCTTGTGTAAATCTTGCAAATTTTGAGAATGCCTATAGCCAAGAGTTAGGAAGGTTTGATATTGATTTGATGTCAGGTATTTGTTACCTTAATTATGGTACAATTAGAAAGTGTATCAATAAAGGACATTGTTCTGCAAAAATTGGAGAAATGGCGGGCATTGTTAATCATAGTGGTGGTCTTGTTGAGATGTGTATTAACATGGGAAATCTAAATTCTATTTCTACTATAGAGTCAGAATCAGATTCTTACCCATGTAGTGGCATTGTCGCCTTAGCATTTCAAGATTTGGTAATTAGAAATTGTATAAATACTGGGAATATTAATTTTACCAATTTTCGTGCTAATGGAGGTATTGTATCTGATTTAGATGACTGTGCATCTAATTGTTTAGTAGAAAATTGTTTTAATTCAGGAAAAATACATGGATATGTAGGCGTAGATCCCGAAGTAAGCGGAGGCGGAATAGTTGGTTGTTATCGTAGCTATGTAGATGAAATTTATTCTCAAAATAACATTGTAAAAAACTGCTTAAATATTAGCAATAACGGTGGTGGTAATATTATTGCAGATACCAATATGATTTCAACTTTAAGTTTATCAAATAACTATTACGACAAACAAATGGGTCTTACCAAAGGTTTTGTAAGCGAAGATATTATTGGCATTGCCGAAGGAAAACTTACAACACAATTAATTGGCACAGATCCCGAATTACAAGCAATGCTTGGTGATGGTTGGTCTTATGCCGAAGGGCGTTATCCTATTCCTTTAGGATTAGAAAATGATAGCATAGCTTTATTAGCTGCCACGCCAGTATATTTGCCTTACACCGACCAAGATGATTACAATACTATTGATAGTGTAACTTGCCATTTTTTGCTTGGTACAGAAAATAATGTAGAATGGGAATGTTCTTCTCCTACAGTTAATTTAGAAGAGACCGAAGATGGTTTAAAAGGAGTTTTGCAAACATCAGGTTATGCAAATTTAATAGCAAGTTTAGGTGATTTTCATAAAAACATTATCTTAAATATAAAATCTGTTTGTGAGCCAAGTTACAAAAACGAAGAAATTCAAAAAACTCAAGCTATAGCTTATCCAAACCCAACAAAAGATGTACTTTATTTTAATCAAGCCTCAGCTTATGAGATTTACGACTTGCAAGGCAAACTAATTATGAAAAGCAAAAAACCACAAAATTTTGTAAATACATCAAAACTAAAATCTGGAATTTATCTAATAAAAATTGGAGGAGAAATAATGAAGTTTGTTGTGGAGTGAAAAAATATTTAAAACACATCGTCCCAATCATCGCCATTATCAACAAAGGACGCTTTTTTCATATAATATTCTTTTTGATAGCCTGTTCCAAAATATTGAATAACAAAAAATGCAGTATCACTCATTGATTTTATTTTAAAAAGACTGCGACTATTGTATTTGTCATAGCCTACATAATATTTAGGAGCGTGGTCGTAATAAATTTTTAATTCTGTTCTTTTAATTTCCCAAGCAAAACTATCGGCTTTGCTTACATCGCTTAAAAAAGATATTCCTCTGCCTTTTTCGTCAAATTTATAGTTAGGCATATCAAAAATTGGCTTATTATCAGTGCCTGTAGGTGTCCAATAGCCTAAAATTTTTGTTTCCCATTCTAAATCTGTTTCAGTCTTTCCACAAAATGTAAATATAAATGTGAAAATTAAAATCATTCCTAAAATAGAATATTTTAATATTTTGTCTTTAGTTTTCATTATCTTCATTATATTCATTATCAATATCAACTACACTATCTTTACTAGCTTTATCATCTTCTTCATCTTTATCGCTTTTTGTTTTGTTAGAAATAATTTCTATAGGCATTTTCATTGATATGTATTCAGTGTCAACACTTCCGCCATCATCTGCAACTTCTTGAAGTGAGCTATAATATTTTCTTATCATATAAATTTGACCGCTACCAGCAACTAATTCTTCCATATCTTCAGCATTTAACGAAATGTAATTGCTTCCTATAATATCTGTAGATACTTCTACTTTGTTGTTGTCGTTATCTTCAATAATTGCTATTACTTCTTCTTTGTTTTCTAAACTTTTGCCTTGCCAATATATTTTTTGGTTTTTTTCAGCATATAGTTTTTCAATTTTCACAATTTCAATAGAGTTTACAACAACACTGTTTGAGTAAATTTTGTTTTCTGTGTCAGTAAATTTGAAATTGAATGTATTACTATCTTTTATAGCCAATTTATAAAAACATCCTCTAAAAGAACTTTGTTCTTCTTTCATTTTTATATTGTTAACACTAATTTGGCTGGGTTCGCTTAGCTTTAAAGTTGTGCCTTTATTTCCGCCAAATCTAAATTGAGCAAAAATATCATACTCATTACCTTCAGAAGCATCGTAGCTAATAGAGTAATATTGGTGAATTTTGCTTTGATTTACATCTTTAGAATCTGCTATTTCGGTTGAGCCACAAGCAAAACTAAAACTTAGTGTTGAAAAAAACACTAACTTCACAATAGTTATATTAAAACTATTCTTTATTCCATTTAAGTTTATTGTCTTTGTCATAAATCATTTTTTTATTTTCAAATAACCATTGAACTACTTTAATTATTTTATATTCATCAAATTTAATTTTTTCAACTAATTCGTTTAATAAACAAGGTTCAAAATTAATAATTTCTTTAATTTCTTCCAAAATAATATCAAATTCATATTTGTTAAGTCCTAGTTCGTTTCTTCTTAAACATACATCGCAATTACCACAACGTTGAGTGTCAGTTTCTCCAAAATATGCTAAAAGATGCTGACTTCGGCATTTATTATTGCTTGTAGCGTAATTCAACATAGCTTCCATTCGTGATAATGTTCTTTCTTTTCTTTCGTTAAGTTCTTTAATATCAAATAAAATTCCTTTGTCTTCCAATCTTTCGGCATTAAAATGCATTAATGGTTTATTAATTCTTGGTATATAGCTAATGATTTTATATCTAGCTAAAACTTTCAACAATTCAATAATGGTATCAGGTTTGGTATTGGCTTTCCTTGCTAAATATTCTTCGCTAATATTTACATAATCATTAAAAATTCCTGTATAAGTTCTAAGAAGCATTTTTATAAAATTATCAAGTGCTTCATTTTCTACTTGAAATTTGTATAAGTCATCTCTGTTAACATTAATCATTATTCTAGAAACAGTATTTGCTTCTTCTGAATAAGTTAACATATTATTTGCTTCTAAAATTTTTATAGAATTATAAATGCTTAAAACATCTAATTTAAAATTTTTTGCAAGTTCAAAAATATCAAATGGGTAATCCATATCTTTCCCATCGCCTATAGGTATTTGCAGATAATTGCAAATAGCATTATAAACTTCTATAACTTTTTTCAAATCTGGAAAAGCTGTTGTAATATTTCTTTTTGCTTGTGCTTTGTCAGCAGAATTTGTAACTAAAAATGCCCATGCTTTTTTGCCGTCTCTTCCTGCTCTTCCTGCTTCTTGAAAATATGCTTCTGGCGAATCGGGCAAATCCAAATGAATTACTAATCTTACATCTGGCTTGTCTATTCCCATTCCAAAGGCATTTGTGCAAACCATAATTCTTATGTTGTCTTTTTGCCATTCGCTTTGCTTATATGCTCTGGTTTGTGCGTCCAAACCTGCGTGATAAAAATCTGCCGAAATATTATATTTCTGCAAAAGCATGGCATATTCTCTAGTTTTACGTCTATTTCTAACGTAAATCACAGCACAGCCTTCAATTTTTGTAATTAATTTGAATAATTCTTTTTCTTTATCTTCGGTATTAATTACGTAATAGACAAGATTTTTTCTTTCAAAACTTTTTTGTAATACGTTTTTTTCTTTAAAAAGTAATTTTTCTTGAATATCATCAACAACTTTTGGAGTTGCGGTTGCTGTTAGTGCTAGGACAGGAATATCAGGAAGTTTTTCGCGTATTTTTGCAATTTCTAAGTATGAAGGTCTAAAATCATAGCCCCATTGCGAAATACAATGAGCTTCGTCAACCGCAATAAGGTTAACTTTCATGTGAACAAGTTTTTCTTGAAAATAGAAATTTTGCAAACGCTCAGGCGATAAATATAAAAATTTATAATCGCCATAAATAACATTGTCTAAAGCTCTTTCTATTTCAATTTTTGTCATTCCTGAGTAAATAGCCACTGCTTTAATTTTTCGTTTTTGCAAATTTTCAACTTGGTCTTTCATTAAAGCAATAAGCGGAGTAACTACCAAACATACACCAGGAGTTGCCATAGAGTAAGTTTGGAAAGTTATCGACTTTCCGCCACCAGTAGGTAGCAAGCCAAGCGTATCTTTCCCTGAAGCAATAGATTCAACAATTTCTTCTTGCATTTCACGAAAATTACGATAGCCCCAATATTTTAACAATACTTCGCGAAACTTACTCATTAAGCATTAAAAATTTCAATAAAATTAATTAATATTCTTAAAGTTTTTACAAAATTAAAAAAAATCTTTGTCATAAACACAAAAAATTGTAATTTCGTAAAATTTTAATTCATAATTTAATGAAAGAAAATAATAAAATTATTCTCGAAGGTCTAACATTTGACGATGTTTTACTGATACCAGCTTATTCGGAAATTTTACCTAGCTCCGTAAGTTTGGTTTCTAATTTTTCACGTAATATAGTTTTGAATACGCCTTTAGTTTCTGCTGCAATGGATGCAGTTACAGATAGTAAAATGGCTATTGCAATTGCTCGTGAAGGCGGAATAGGTGTTATTCATAAAAATATGTCTATAGTAAGCCAAGCAAAACATGTGTATCAAGTGAAACGTGCCGAAAATGCAATGATTTTAAATCCTGTTTTTATAGATATTAACGGAACTGTAGGAGATGCAAAAGCAATAATGTCAGAATATAATATTGGCGGTCTTCCTGTGGTTGATTCCGAAAATAAACTAAAAGGAATTGTTACTTCTCGAGATATGCGTTTCCAAACAGATATGAGCTTGTCTATTAAAGCAATAATGACACCAAAGGAAAGACTTATTACTACAGAACAAGGAATAGAATTGGAAGATGCAAAAGCTATTTTTATGAAACATCGTATCGAGAAACTTCCTGTGGTTGATAAAGATGATAAACTAGTTGGTTTAATAACTTATAAAGATATTACTAAAGCAGCTTCAGCACCTTTGTCGTGTAAAGATAGTCATGGACGTTTGAGAGTTGCAGCAGCTGTTGGAATTACAAGTGATACTTTTGAAAGAATGGAAGCACTTGTTGATGCAGGAGTTGATGCGATTGTTATTGATACAGCACATGGACATACAAAAAGCGTGAATGAGGTTTTAATACAAGCAAAGAAAAAATTTACAAATATTGATATTGTTGTTGGAAATATTGCAACAGCCGAAGCAGCTAAGCTATTAGTGAAAAATGGCGCTGATGGTGTAAAAGTGGGAATAGGTCCAGGTTCTATTTGTACAACTAGAGTTGTGGCAGGAGTGGGCATGCCTCAGTTTTCAGCAATTATGAATGTTGCAGAAGCATTAAAAGGAAGTGGAGTGCCACTAATTGCAGACGGAGGAATTAGATATTCAGGTGATATAGTAAAAGCTTTAGCTGCTGGTGCAAATTCTATTATGGCAGGTGGACTTTTTGCAGGAACAGAAGAAGCACCTGGCGATACAATTATTTTTAATGGTAGAAAATTCAAAGCTTATAGAGGAATGGGCTCTGTAGAAGCTATGAATCAAGGCTCAAAAGATAGATATTTCCAAGATATGGAAGAAGATATTAAAAAGCTTGTGCCAGAAGGAATATCTGGAAGAGTGCCATTTAAAGGTAATTTGCACGAAATTGTATATCAACTAATGGGCGGATTAAAAGCTGGAATGGGATATTGCGGTGCAAAGAATATTCAAACATTACATGAAAATGCTAAATTTGTTAGAATAACTTCGAGTGGTATTGTGGAAAACCACCCACACGATGTTACAATCACAAGAGAAGCACCAAACTACTCAAGAAGTGAATAATTATGAATTTTTATTTGATTTAAAATAATATAGTATGAAAAAGATTTTTGTTTTATTAAGTTTTTTAGTTTTTGTAAACTTAGCTTTCTCTCAATCTAATGTAATCTTAGAAATTGATGATGAAAAAATTACTACAGATGAGTTTTTGCATATTTATAAGAAAAATAACACAAACACAAATGCAATGACTTATCAAGCTATGGAAGAATATTTAGATTTATTTGTTAATTTTAAACTTAAAGTACACGAAGCCAAACTTTTAGGTTTAGATACTTTAAAATCGTTTAAAAATGAACTTTCAGGCTATCGTAGTCAATTAGCACAACCATATTTAACAGATAAAAAAGTTGAAGAAGATATTTTGGCAGAATCTTATGAAAGAATGAGATGGGATGTTGAAGTTTCGCATATTTTAATAAAATGCGACCAAAGTGCTAGCATTGCAGATACTGTGAAAGCTTGGAATAAAATTAACGATATTTATAAAAAACTTAAAAAAGGAGAAAGTTTTGAAGAACTTGTGAAAAAATATTCCGAAGACGAAGGAACTGTACCAACAAATGGTAGCTTGGGTTATAAAACAGTTTTTAATTTAGTTTATGAATTTGAATCTGCTATGTATGAAACCAAAGTGGGAGATTTTTCACAACCATTCCGCTCACGTTTTGGCTATCATATTTTAAAAGTTACAGATAAAAGACCAGCAAAAGGAAAATATCAAATTGCTCATGTAATGACTATAGTGCCAGAAGGTTCTAGCAGGCACTTATGGAAAAAAGCAGGAGATAAAATTAATGAAGTTTATCAAAAAGCTATAGCAGGCGAAGATTTTGCACAATTAGCAGATGAATATAGCGAAGATAGAAGAACTGCAACTAACGGAGGAATGATAGGCTGGGTTAGTGTAGGTGGAAGAATGATTAAAGAATTTGAAGAAGCTGTTTTTAAACTAGAAAATATTGGTGATATTGCACCAGTACTTAAAACAAATTATGGTTACCATGTGATTAAACTTGTTGATAAAGAGGAAATTAAGCCTTTTGATGAAGCAAAAAATGATTTAAAAGGACTTATCTCAAACACAGCAAGAACATCAAAAAGTAGAGATGCTATAGTAAATACTCTAAAAAATGAATATAATGCAAAAACTATAGACGAAAATCTTAAATTATTTTATACCTTAGTAACAGATTCAATCTTTAACGGAACATGGGCGGTAGATGAAAATCTAAAATTAGATAAACCAATTTTAACATTTGCTAATCAAACAAAAACACAAAAAGATTTTGTGGATTATTTAATGAAATATAACCGCAAACAAAGTCCACAAGATGTTAAAATGTTTGTTGACAATGCTTATAACAACTTTGTCTCAAAAATGATTCTTATGTATGAAGAAGATATTTTGGAAAATAAATATCCAGATTTTCGTTATTTAATAAAAGAATATCACGATGGAATTTTACTTTTTGAATTAACAGATAGATTTGTTTGGTCCAAAGCTATTCAAGATACTGTAGGACTTGAAAAATTCTACCAAGAAAATAAAAATTCCTATATGTGGGATTATCGTTATGATGTTAGAGTTTATGAATGTAAAGATGCTAAAGTTTTAAATTCAGCAATGAAACTATTTAACAAAAAGAAAAGCGAAGAATTTATCTTAGCAAAAATAAATAAAAAAGATAGTACTGCTATTGTTCTTAGCGAAAGTGCATTTGCTGAAAAAGGTGTAAAACCATTAGTAGATTCTAAAATAAAACAGTTTAATATTTCAGAAACAGACGGTTTTAGATTAGTTTCACAAGGCGAAAATAATACAATAACTTTAATAGAAGTGCATGGACCAGAAGTTAAAACATTAAATGAAGCCAAAGGTATTATCACAGCTGATTATCAAAACTATTTAGAAAAAGAATGGATAAAAACTTTAAGAAGCAAATACAATATAAAGGTTCATAAAGATGTTTTAAAGACATTAGCAAATTAAAATGAGATTTTTTGCACTTCTTATAAATATTGCAATATTAATTTTATTGAGTTCTTGTGCTAATAAAAACAAAGAACCTCAAGGTAAAATTATTGTAAAATATGGCAATGAATATTTGCTAGAAGAAGATATTATTAAAAAGTTGCCAAAATTTAATTCTCAAACAGATTCAATAAACTATGTTAACTCTCTAATTGATGCATGGTTAGAGCAAAAATTGTTTTTTGATGAAGCTAAAATAAAAATTACAGATAGTTCAAAAATTTGTCGAAAAATAGAAGATTATCGCAAAAATTTATATGTAAATGAGTATCTGAATAATCATGTTTATAATTCAATAAATGATAAAGTTAGCCGTGATGAAATAGAAGAATATTATAATAAATATTTGGATAATTATAAATTGTCAAACACTTATGTTAAAGCTCATTACATGACAATTTTAGACCCAAAAGCATCTCATTATTATGAATACGAAACGGTTAGAAAAAGTTCGTTAGAAGACGAAAAAGAACTTATCGATTATTGCATAGGTACAGGACGTAAGGTTTATTTTTTAAAAGATTGGATTGAATTAGAAGATTTTTTAGAAATAATTCATTATCAAGGAGATATAAATGGTTTTTCTCAAAATCAAAATTTTGTAAACTATGTTTATGATGATATGCGTTATTTAGTAAAAATAGATGAAATTATTACTGAAGGCGATACTATGCCTTTAGAATTAGCTGAAACGCTTATTTATCAAGTAATTATGAAAAACAGAAAAGATAGTAAATATCAACAAGTAAAAAACGAGTTAAAAACAAATGCTATAAATAGTGGCAAATTAGTAATTAATTAAAATTTAAACAGTGAAAAATATAATATTATTAATCTTGGTTTTCTTGATTTCAAAAACTCATTTTTCGCAAGAGGTTATCGACCAAGTTGTTGCAGTAGTTGGAAATGAGATTGTTTTAAAATCAGATGTAGAAAATCAATATATTCAGCTTAGAGCTCAAGGTACTTATGATTTAAACGGAGATTTAAGATGCGATATTTTAGAAGAACTTATGTTTCAAAAATTATTGTACTTGCAAGCACTTCAAGATAGTGTTGAAATTACAGACAAAGAAATTGAATCAGAGTTAGATAGACGTATTTCCGTTTTTGTAAATCAATTAGGAAGTGAGAAAAAAATGGAGGAATTTTATGGAAAATCTATAAGCGAAATAAAAAAAGACTTTAAGTCTATAATTCACGAACAGCTTTTAACTCAAAGAGTACAAGCAGGCTTAGTGTCAGATATTAAAATTACTCCAAGTGAAGTTAAAGAGTTTTTTGAAAAAATTCCAGAAGATAGTATTCCTATGGTTTCTGCATTTTACGAACTTTCAGAAATTGTATTTTTACCAGTAATTGGCAAAGAAGAAAAAGATGCAACAATACAAAAGCTCAACGACCTGAGAGATAGAATTTTAAATGGAGAAAATTTTCAAACTCTAGCAATTTTATATTCAGAAGACCCAGGTTCTGCAACAAAAGGAGGAGAATTAGGTTTTGTTAGCCGAACAGATTTAGTCCCCGAGTTTGCTTCTGTTGCATTTAATTTAACAAGTCCAATCGAAGTGTCAAGAGTGGTAGAAACAGAATATGGTTATCATATAATTCAATTAATTGAGAAAAGAGGTAATTTGATGAATTTTAGACATATTTTGTTAACTCCTGAAGTTAGTATTGAACAAATTAGTTTGACTGAACAAAAGGCTCTTGAAGTTTATGAAATGCTACAAAAAGATTCTATAAGTTTTAACGAAGCTGTAACAAAATATAGCGATGGAGAAACAAAATCTAATAATGGTAAAGTTATTAATCCATATTATGGAACCACAAAATTAGCTAACGAGTTTGTTGAGCCAAACACTGTAAGAAATATCGCAGGTTTAAAAGTAGGAGAATACACAAAACCGTTTTTATCTAGCTCAAGCAAGGGAACAAAGCTTATAAAAATTGCTAAACTCGACCAAAAAGTAGAAGAGCATAAAGCTAATTTAACAGACGATTATCTTGAAATTCAAGAATATGCAACACAACAAAAAGGACAAAAAATAATTGAAAAGTGGATTCATAATAAATTAGAAAGTACTTATATAAGAATTGATAAAACATTTTGTGATTGCGAGTTTAAATTTGGAAATTGGAAAAACGAGTAAGATTTACGAATATAAAAATTCATTGATTTAGGATTTAAAACAAATAAAATAATATATGAAAAAAGCAATAATTAAAACTGATCAAGGCAGTATGACTGTTGAATTTTATCATGATGATGCACCTAATACAGTTGCAAATTTTATAAAATTAGCAGAATCAGGATTTTACAATGGATTAAGATTTCATAGAGTGATTCCAAATTTTGTAATTCAAGGTGGTTGTCCGACAATTTAGTTAAAAGTTAAAAGTTAAAAGCGATGCACTGAACGTAGTTGAAGTGTTAAAAGTGGCTGACGCGTCCAAAGAGGTTGACACATTTTGTTATAAAATTAACTTTATAAACTTAGGCCAGCAGTTGGACATTTATGGACATCGTTATTTAATAAATGAAAAAAATTGAAATTCTAAAAATAATTCTTCCCGGCTTACTGCCACTATTGGTATTTATTTTAGCCGATGAAATTTGGGGTACTACAATAGGACTATATGTGGCTATTGGCGTAGGTTTAGTGCAGTTATTGTTAATATACATAAAAGAGAAAAAACTTGATAAATTCGTTCTATTTGACACTATTTTAATATTGTTGATGGGAGTGGTGTCAATAATTTTAGAAAACGATATATTTTTCAAACTAAAACCAGGAATAATTGGCTTAATTCTTATTGCATTTTTAGGAGTTTCTGCATTTTCGCCCAAAAATTTGTTGTTGGCAATGTCGGCTCACTACTTTAAAGGCTTGGAAATTAGTAACGAACAAGAAAAACTATTCCGAAGGAATATCAAAACAATGTTTTGGTTGTTTGCGGCACACACTGTTTTAGTGTTTTATTCTGCTTTTTTCATGTCAAAAGAAGCTTGGGCTTTTATTAGTGGTGGACTGTTTTACATTCTGTTTGCAGTCTTTTTTGTTGTTGAGCTTGTGAAAAATATTATCGCCAGACGAAAATTCAAAAAACAAGAACTATTGTCAGAACTCAATTCCGAAGGCAAGGTAATAGGAGTGATGACAAGAGACCAAGCTCATGATGGAAGTAAAAGAATGCATCCTGTAATTCATGTACATATTTTAAATTCAAAAGGCGAGGTGCTATTGCAAAAAAGGAATGAAAATAAGTTTATTCAACCCGGAAAATGGGACACGGCAGTAGGAGGACATATTTCGCATGGAGAGAACTTAGAGACAGCTTTAAAACGAGAAACTTACGAAGAATTAGGTCTTAAAAATTTAAAATATCAATATATTACAAAGTATATTTGGGAGTCAGAAATTGAAAAAGAATTAGTTTTTGTTTTTCTAGCTCAACACGAAGAATTTAATTTTGTTAAAAATGATGAAGTAGATGAAGTTAAATTTTGGAGTTTTAAGGAAATTAAAAAGAATTTATCGAAAAATGTCTTTACACCTAACTTCGAAGTTGATTTTATTAATATTTTAAATAAAATTAAAAAATAAAAAATACAATATATTTAGCTTATATTCGTTCTTACTCAACGAGTTTAGGTAATATTTTTGAATTTTAAAGGCGTTTTAAAGGCGATATTTAATTCTTTTCGGCGCTTAATACAGTTTTATTGAAAAAAAATTGACTTAGAAATTTCAAAAAAAATAATTATTAAATATTTTGAGTTTTTATAAAAATAAGATTTTACATTTTTTTAAATATTTAATTTACTAATTCAAAAAAATAGGAGATAATTAATTTTAAAAAATAAAATACAACCTGTTTTAAACCTTACAGCACCATGCCAAACAATTATGCCTTGCCCGCAAGGGCAACATGTGATTAACCGTAAGATTTATCTTACGGCGAAAATATACCCACATACCTCTTCGCCCGCAAGGGCGACACAATAAAATTAGTTAAAAGTGATACACTGAACGAGATTAAATTGGAAAAGTATTGTGTTGCCCTACGGGCAAGGCTTTTGAGGGTTTATCTGCCGTAGGCTACCGCCTACGGTTAATCACATGTTGTCCTACGGACAAACTTTTGATAGTCATGTATTGTCCTTACGGACAATTAAAAATATGTAATTTCTATTTTTAACATAACTACGCCAAAAATAATAAATCACACCTGATTATTATAGAGTTAGCGGATGTTGAAAAAAAAAGTGCGAAAATAGGAGATAATTATTTTTTTGTAAAAAATAATTTCTCGTAAAAAAATAAAATATCCTTAAAACGAATTTTAAGAGGGTAGAAGACAGGATTTATTTTTTCTTATATTTATTATACTTGGAGTAAAATTAGGCTTAAATTCACAATTTTAAATAATTTACAAAAATTCAATAAATTTACAAATGTGAAGCATATAAAAGTTAAAATTATCTAATTTACAAATGTAAAACTAGAGATTTATGCAATAATTTAATTAAACAATTACAATTGTAAATATAAATAAACTTACAAAAGTGAAATTATTTTGAGTTAAAAAGCATCAAATTTTTATAAATATAATATACTTATATTCAGTTAATTACGTTAATCATTTCATGTAAATACTTAACTAAGTTTGATAATCTTGTAAATAAATGGCTAAAATGGACAAAAAAACTTAATTTTAGACTTTATATAAGCTTGATAACCAGTATTTTATAATATTTCAGTTAATATTTAACTTAAAGATATTGATTTTATCCTAAAATGCTCTAAAAAGCCTGAAATGCTTAAAATAGGGGCTCAAACTATGATAATTATTACTTGATAAATAGGGTTAATTTGATTGATTTTGAATGAGTTTAATTCTATTAAAACATCGAAATTGCTCAAAATGTAAATTTACAAATGTAAACATATAATTGTTAATAAATATTTACATATGTAAATAATATAATCATTACATTTGTAAACTTAAAATTTTGTAAAAAATGCGTAATAGAATTTCAAAAATTTTACAGGAAGAAGGAATGACAGCTTCTAAATTAGCAGACGAAATTGGAGTACAGGCTTCGAGTATTTCTCATATCATGTCAGGTCGAAATAATCCGTCAATTGATTTTGTTCAAAAATTATTAGAAAGATTTAGAGCAATAAATTCAGAATGGTTATTATTAGGTAAAGGAGAAATGTACAAACAAAGTCAGGGTACTATTTCATCTAATTTATCTTCGTCCAAACCTATTGAGAATGATTTATTTTCTCAAGCAAGCTATGAAGAAGATAAATATTCCAATCAAGAGCCTTTAAAAACAGTTGATAATGAACCTAAAAACCTTGAAGAAGCTACAAAAACTCTTGATAAAGACAAGTTTGTTGATGAACCCAAAGAAATGCTCAAAGAGATAAATTCAAGCTCTAAAGAGCCTAAAACGGTTGAAAAAGTGATAGTTTTATTTAATGACGGAACTTTTGAATATTATAATCAAGCATAATTATGGTTTTTTCAGATTTTAAGTTTTAAATCAACAAGAATAATTATATCTTTGTTGCGTTTAAAAATATTTTTTGATTTTTATATGAAGTCGTTTTGTGTGTTAGGTTTATTTTTAATTTCCACTTTACCGTTTTTACCTTTTAATCCTTATACAGTTACACCTCCTGGAACCACAAGACTTAATGATAGTTTATTTGTTGATATATGTGAGTTAAGTGTATCAGATTGGAACGAGTATAGCTTTTGGTTAAAAAGAATGTATGGCGAAGATTCTGATGAGTATAAGGCTTGTTTTCCCGATTCCATAGTATGGCGTAAGTCTATTTACGAACAAGTTGCAAAATCATATTTTAAACATCCAGCTTATTATAATTTTCCTATTGTTGGAATAACTTATGAACAAGCTGTTGCTTATTGCGAATGGCGGAGTATTCAAGTTAATTACATGTTGTATGCAAGACAAAATAAGTTAGCATACAGTCTCAAAGATGATACTGTTGGCATACCACAAATATATAAATATCGCTTACCAAGTAAACAAGAATGGGAAGTTATAGCTTCTTTAGGTTTTTCTAAAAAAACTTTAAAGCAAATTGAAATGAGTTATAATCCAAATATTTATAATTTAATTTACCCAAGACATCAGGGTGAAAATGCAACTAATGCAATCAATCTAAACACAACAGCAAAAGTTAACTCTTTTTGGACCAACTTAATAGGCTGTTATCATATTTTTGGAAACGTTGCAGAAATGACCGACACTAAAGGACTTGCTAAGGGCGGAGCTTGGCTACACAATGCCTATGAAGTAACAGTTGATAGGGATTTTTATTATAAAGGATCACAAGATTGGGTAGGAGTTAGATGTGTTTGCGAAAAAGTTATGAAATCTGAAAAAGAAATAGCTAGAGATTCTTTAAGGCAAGCAAAACTAGAAAGGAAATTCCAAAGAGATTCCATTAAGCAAGAAAAACTATTGCAAAAGCAAGAAAGAAAGAGAGGAGATGACTCTGATGAAGATGATGATTAACTAATTAAGAATTGAATAATTTAGCTTCGCTACATTTTCTGTCGTCTCTCGGCATAGTTCAAGCAGCTTGGCTCTGCTCTCGCACCTTAGAAATTTATAGTTTTTTTGCAGTTTAGTCCTTCACAAATTTTAATAGTTTGTTTTCAAATTTATAAATTTTATTGAGATAAGGATAAAAAGTAGATTAAAAAAAATAAAATTTATAAAAATATTTGTCAAAAAAGGCTGAACCTATATTAGATTCAGCCTTAATTTTGAGAGTTAAAAAAGTTTTACTTAGTTTTATAAATTGCATTAATTTTTATTTTATTTAAATCTATCATAGAATCTTCGCAAAAATAGACTGTTGGATTATCAAACATTTTATTGTACTTAGTTTTATATAACAACATGGTTGACCTATTATATGCATCGTTTTTATCAAAAACATGAATAATCATTAAATTTGGATACTTGTCATAAAATTTACAATGGCTACATGCAGCATAATTTGCTACCATAATATAGTTAAATTTTTCATAATTTTGGTTTTTATTCAAAGAATCTATGCTTTTTAAATGCAAAAAAGGTGGTAAAATAGATAGGTCTATTGTATCTATATATTTAGAATTAAAGTCTATTGATATTTCGCAAAATGAAATGTAATATTTAAAAAGGTTGTTTGTGTCAACGCTATCCCAAACAGCAACAGTTTTATTATTGTGAAAAATTAATGGTTGCGATGAATTAATAGCATCAAAGTTGCTTATTTTTCCTTTTGTTTCAAAAAAATCTTTGTTTGATAAAGAATATACATAATGTAAGTGATTTCTATGCCAATTATTATTTGTATCTACAACAGCATCTGGTTTTACAAAAATAAATAATAAATCCTCGTCAATAAATGCAACTTTATCTATTCTTGGATATTTCATAATGTTGTTGTTATGTAATATCTGTAATAAATTAATCGTCATATATCTATTTTCAAGAATTAAAGTATCTGTTAAAATTGAATCTAATAGATTTTTTGTTTTGAAAATATTTGGATAATCTATAACAATTGTATCAAGAAGATTTAGGTCATTATCAAACAAATACACTTCTGGTTTGCAAGGGTGTGAAATAGCAATATTATTTTTTGAAGTTGATATCATATGATTACTAAAATGTGATAGAAAGATGCCTTTTCCAACGTCGATATTAATGATTTTTTCAATTTTCTTCTTTTTTATGTTGAATTTTGCAAACCTGAAAATATCATAAATAGTTTTTCTAGAACTACAATTATAAGTATTTGCTAATAAAACATATTTTGAAGAATTATCGCCTAACGGGTATATCTCATAGAATTCTCCATATTTAGATTGATTTGGAGGTTTTATTTTTTTTGTTGTTAACATTTGTTTGCCTTTTATTTGAAAATAATATAAATATTCAGATATCAATATACCCTTGTTATTATCTAAAAATATTCCTGCTATAGGAGTGTCTTTATAACCATCTTTGTCTGCTTCACGTTTCCATTGCAATAAAGAGAAATTGTCCAAACTGTCAATTACGACATATATCATATTTTCAAAATCATCTTCATATATTGGATATATTGGAATAATAGTTTTGTTTTCGCTTTGTATTCTATCATAGTAAGCATAAAATTGTTCTCCATATAATGTCTCTAGTTCAATTGTCTTTATTACATTAAAATGTTGACAAAACATTAGCTTGCCGATAATTAGTGTAAGTAAAAGTAGTGTAAATTTTTTAAGCATAATATTTTATAATATATTTAATATAAAACCCTTTTCGTTCGTGTTAATACTCAATTGTCATATGATACTCAATTTTATCTGTTTCTTTTCCGTTTTCGTCCAAAACAAAGGATGCCTCTTTGTAATAAATCATAATATTGTCGGATGGATAAGATATTTTCCCTGTAGTTATTCCTTTTTCAAGATTTTTAGCTATAACCTCTTCTGCTAATTCAATATACTTGTCAATTGATACACCAGTTCCAATAGTAACAATTCCAACTTTTGGACATTTTTCATGTCCTCTTCTTAAACAATGTTGATATGTTAACTCGCCATTGGTAAATTGTTGTTTAATATCATCGTACGTTACGGTGCCATCTTTGTTAAGTTTACCTCCCTCTTTTCTAATTGTTACTTGTTTACTAAATAAAGACGATGCCATTAAAATTGCTATTAAAATCAAAAATATTTTTTTCATAATTTTTATTTTTTTGCTTATTTACTATTCATTATAAAATCAAGCATAAATTTCACAATATAGCTATTACTCTTATTTTTCCTTACAACAGAGTTTACTGTAATAGCTATTTTTAGACTCTGTTGTAGCTTAAACATTGCTTGTGAAAGCATTATTTTTACGGCGACTGGTCTTGTTAAAGCTTTAAAGACAAGTCGCCTATGTTAAGTTCCAGGTTTTTCTTTTAATTGTTTTATTAATCATAGGTGTTTTTATTTGTTTTACAACAATTTTTGTCAACTTTTTTATTTGATAATTTGTATTCATGTCTGCTTTTGAAATGATGAAGTTTTTTACAACCTTTGTGTGGCAAGGTTTTTAGAAGGTGCGGGGGGGTGGGGTGGGGGTAAGTGTTATGTAAAATAAATTAAAAAACAACTTTCTCAATGAAAATAAATCTTTTTGTTCATATTTTAAGTTGTTTTTCATACTAAAATATTTTCTTTTCAAATATAATCTATTTTTTTTTAAAAAAACAAATAAAAATGAAAAAAAAACAAAACTTTTTTGAGATAAACTAAAAAAACATTAGTTTTGCATAAAATTTTGAGTCATTAGCTCAGTTGGTTTAGAGCACTAGCTTGACAGGCTAGGGGTCATAGGTTCAAATCCTATATGGCTCACTAGGTCAGTTAAAAGTTGAAAGAGTTTTTAGTGTTGAGTTTTTAGTTTTTAGTTTTTAGTAGTGAGTTTTTAAAAACTTCACAATGATAGAGAGAATTTCTTTAGTGCAGGGGTTGTCTATATTTGCTTCGCAGAGTTCGCAAGCTCACTCTGCTTACTCCAATTTTTCACACAACCCCGTTCGCTCGGATTTGCAACAGCGACAGAATATTTCAAACACTCAGATTACAACCGAAGTCCGAAGGACGAGCTCAGCGAAGCTAAATCCGAGCGAGCTGGTAATAAAATAGGAAGCTTTAGTAAGGTGTTGATTGTTAGGGAGTTGTGAAAAGTGTTTTTAATAAATATTTGATTTAAACAAACTATTTTACAGGTTTTGTTTACCAAAAAACGTACTATGGAAAAAATTGTGGTAAACAAAAAAGAGACTGCTTTTAAAAACAGTCTCTTTTTGTTTTGGTTCTTCTTCTCAAATCTACTTCAAGTGTATTTTAAATGTTTCTGAATTTATTTCTATTAAATACATTCCATTTGCTAAATCAGTTAAGTTCAATGTTTTGTCTTTTATTTCTTTTTGACAAATCTTTCTACCTGCCAAATCAAAGATAGAGCAAACTTGGTTTTCAGCATTTTCAACAAAAATTATTTTATCCAAACTTGGATTAGGGTAAATATTAATTTTAGTTAAATTATTTTCAATTTCAGGCTTGCCAGTAATAAGGCTTGGTTTACAAATTGTATCATAATAGCAATTGCCTTTGTATGCTGTTAAGCAAATAGTGTAACTATCTATAATAGAATAAGTGTGTGAAATTTGTTCATTCATATTATATTGCCATAATTCTTCTCCATCTCCAAATTTCCATAGGCAGGAATCTGCATTTTGCGAAGTATTTGTAAACATAACTTCTGCTCCTTGTTCTTCAAGAAAAACACATTGTTCAAAATCTGCTCTTACTTTAGTAGTATCGACTTGCCAAGTGTTTAAACTATCGGCAAAAATATTCCATGCTGTATTTTGTAAAATTTGTGCTTCATTTGCTTCAATTCCTTGGCTTATATAAGTTGCACCTACAGGCGATTTGTGAAATATTGTAGAATAAAAAGTACATGCCGCTAGGTAAGTTCCATATGCGCTTGGGTGAGAATTGTCAGATGAGTATAATTCTATTTCGGGATTACTTTGTCGTATTTGTGCAAAAGCCATTCCTACAGGCGAAACCCAAGCTTGATTATCTTCTGCCAGTTCTACATAAGATTGACGTAAACGCCATTGCATTCCTTCATAAGAACAAAGAGGTTCATAGTATGGACAATTGGAAGCATCGCCGTTTTTATGTCCCCATGTCATAAAGAAAATAATTTGTGAGCAAATGTCGTTTTGACGAATAGTATTACAAAGCGATGCAGCATAAGGATAAACTTCGTTAGCTACTTGAGCTGGAGGGAAAGACGGAAGTTGACTTTGTTCTTGTAATACAACATAATCCCAATTCCTACTATTAATTAAATCTAAAGTAGCTTGATTTGTACAATGGTTGGAAAATCTGTAACCACCTGGAGCTATCATCTCTGTAGTAACTTCTTCGCCCAAAGATTCGGCTATTTTTTTAAAAGTAGTTGGTACACTCTCATTAAAGTATGTGTATGAATTTCCAATAAATAGCACAGATTTTTCTTGAGCAAATATAATTGTGCTAAAATATATTAAAGAAATAACTAAAAGTAAATTTTTGAATTTCATAAATTTAATATTCAATTAAAAAAAGTTTATTATAAAACGTGATTTTAATTTTTGGTTGCTTTTCTTTTCTTAAAATATTTAAAATAATTCAAATCAACCAATAGGGTAAAAATCAATAAGCACATCCAAGGTAAAAAAGTAGTTGACATTTGTTGTGGCAACCAAAACCAGTTGATTAAATGCAGTAAAAGAATAATTAAATATCCAAGTTTAATATAATGTAACCATTTTTTCGACCATGAAAATATTAAAATTAAAAGGGCTGGGAGAGACCATATTGTGTTTAAATTATATAGTACTGCAGTGTGTTCGGAATATAATCCAAAACATAATATAAAAAGTCCAAGCAATCCAAAAATTGTGAATAATAAATATTTGAAAAATCCTCTTGTTTTTTTGAAATAAATTAAAATTCCCCAAACAAGCACTATCAACCAAGGTAAAATATATCCAAAGTCAATTCCTTGTTTTTTTGCAGGGGAAGCATCTAATACAACTTGTGAATTTTGCGCAAAATCTGAACCTTCAAGAAAATCGTGAATATATACAGGCAAAAACATATATTGTTCAGGTGGAACTTTTTTGTCAGCCTCTAAACCTAAAATAAAATTAATTCCAAAGTCTATCCAATAATTCTTTTCCAAAAATGGCATAATTAACTGTCTGTAACTATGTCCTTTAAAATTAGATTTTGAGAAGTCAATGCGATTATTTGTTGCCTCTTGAATAATATCTCTAATCTTTGTGGCACAATTATCATAAAAGAAATCGTATCTATAATATCTTGCTTCGGAATTATAATAATTTACTAAAAGTTGATAAGTTTTTAGCTTTTCTTCATAAGTTAAATTTAAAACTTGCTCTCTAAGTGTTCTTTTATTATGACTTGATGAAAAAACAAGACTTTTATAAGTTTCTACACTCAAACAATAATTTAAGGTTCCTTTTGCAAATTTTGTGTAAAAATTAGGTGTAGAGAAATCAAAAGTACCATAATTAAAAGCTAAATCTATGCCTAATGAATCATCTTTTATTCTTAAAGCAGTATGTCCAAAATATGCGTAAAGCTCATCACCTTCATCTTGAGTAATTAAGCTAACTACAGCATTTTGACTTAATTCTTGAGAAAATAAACTTTGTAAAAACAAAGAATTTACTATAATTATTAAATATAAAATCTTTTTCACTGTTATTATTTTTTGTGCAAATTTATAAAAATAATTGAGAATTGAATAATTTAGCTTCGCTACATTTTCTGTCGTCTCTCGGCATAGTTCAAGCAAGCTTGACTCTGCACTCGCTCCTTAGTAAATTGAGAATTGAATAATTCAGTTAAAAAATCAAATTATAACAGAATAGGGCTAAAAGTATTCAACTTTATGAACTTTAAAAACTTTATTAACTTTTAACTGAGTTTACTCATACAGGTATCTTTTTATACTTTTTTTAGGAGTTTTATCAAATTCTTCTTCACGAATTACAAGTTTTTTAACTTGCATATATACTGGTAAATCTTCGTTTACATGTTTTATATAGTGATTAAGAATTTTTTCTACTTGCTCGGGTTTTAAATGTGATTCTTTAATTCTATCTTGGTCGGGATAAATAAGAGCAGTAATTACGCCATTACGACTTACGACAAGGATTTCGCTTATAAGCAGAAAATTATAAAATTTAGCTTCTATTTCTTCGGGGTAAACATTTTGTCCAGAACTTGTAAGAATCATACTTTTGCTTCGTCCTTTTATAAATAAATATCCGTCTTCGTCTATTAGACCTAAATCGCCTGTATGCAACCAATTTTCGCTATCTATAGCATTTGCGGTTTCTTCTTCGTTTTTATAATAACCTGCCATTACACTTTCGCCACGAACAAAAATTTCGCCAATTTTGTCTTCTTGTGTTGAATTGATTTTCATTTCTAAGTGGTCAACAACTTTTCCTGCAGAATAAATTTTTGTAGTTCTCCAGCCATCATAAGTAATTAAAGGACCACATTCAGTCATTCCGTAGCCTGTTGCAAAATTAAATCCTATTTTACGGAAAAATGTTTCAACTTCTCTATTAAGTTTAGCTCCACCAATTACAATTTCTTTTGCATTACCACCAAATGCTTGATATAAAGAATCACGTATCTTTTTGTGTAAGATGCCCTTAACTATTGGAAGTTTAAGTAAAAATTTAATAGAAGGTTTATCTATAGTAGGTTTAATTTTGCTTTTATAAATCTTTTCTACAACAAGTGGAACAGATAAAACAAGTTTTGGTTTTATTTCGTTAAATGCTTTTAAAATTACTTGTGGTGAAGGTAATTTTCCTAAAAACGTAATAGTACAACCTAAAGAAAATGGATATAAAAATTCAAAAGTAGCTCCGTAGCAATGGGCTAGTGGTAAAAATGAAACTATTTGATCTCCAGATTCCAAAGGCATATTTGGTCTTGCATATTTAACATTTGCAGCCAATGAATTATGTGGCAACATAACGCCTTTTGGTTGACCAGCAGTACCTGAAGTATAAAGTATTGCAGCTATTTCTGGATTTGGGATATGTTCTAATTTAAAATTATATTTTGATGTAGCATTTGGGTTGTTGTCGTATGCAATGTTTTTATTTGAAAAATCATGTGCAATTTCAAAATTATCTAAATAATAAATTGATTGTAATTGTTCAAAGTTTGAATAATCAAATTTTTGGCAAATAAATTCTGAAGCAAACATTAATTTAGCATCAGAGTGGTTTGTTAATGTATAAATATCTTTTGGCATAAAATCTTGCAATAATGGAACAATTACTGCTCCATATGTTACAGTTGCTATATACACCAAACCCCAATTAGCAGAGTTTTTGCCAATAACAACAATTTTATCACCTTTTTTAATTCCGCAATCACGATATAGTTTGTGAAGGTTGTAAACATTATTGCCCAGTTCACCATAAGTTAAACCATTGCCACTATCATAATCTCGCAAGGACATTGTATCCCAATTATTTAAAATAGCATCTTCAAAATAAGCTACTAAATTTTCCTTTATCATAAATTGCAGTTTTTATTGTTGTGTAATTTTTTGTGTAAAAATAATTAATTTTTTAAATATATTAAAATAGGCAGTTGTTATTTGATAAACGAAGTAAATTTTTCGATGTATTTTGAATAAATACATACAAACGTATAAAATTAAAATATGTTTTATTTTAATTATTTATTGTTCTATAAAAGAATATGTAATTGTTCCAGTTTCAGTTTTTCCGCCGGCAATAGCAGAAAATTTTGATTTTAGAGCAGCTTCTCTTGCAGCATTGCTAATGCAAGTGGCATCTCCACTACATTTTGTAGAAACTATATTTGCAGACCTTACACTACCATCTGGGGCTATGCTTATTCCTACAACAACTCGTCCACTATTTTCGCAAGTAAATACAGGAACGTGAATATAGCTTTTACCACGATTGGGATTTTGTAATTCTACATAAACCAAAGCAGGACCAGAGTAATTAACTGCATTTGATGAAGTATTTGCATTGGCATAGCTTTTATTTTTGTCCTTTGTAGGATTATCCTTGTTTTTTAAAAAATCTTCATGGCTTAAATTCATTCTTTTTTCGTAGTCGCTGCCATATTTTTCTTTTAAAAGCTCACTTTCATATTTTTGTTTTAATTCTTCTTCGCTTAGGGCATCAATGTTAGAATATCTGTTGTCTTGCCTGTTAGCACCAACATTTCGTATTTCTTTTAAGTAATTTTCAATATCAAAATCTTCAAGTGAGTTTTCGTCTTTTAATATATCTTTTTCAGTTTTTGTCATTTCTTCTAAAAACTCAGTTTCAACTATAAAATATTCCTCATTATTTGGTCTTGGCTCGGCAAGTCTTAGGCTCATTGTTACGACAACAACTATTAAATGGAACAAAATTGTACCAAGAATGCCGTTTATATTTCGTTTAAAAAAGCCTGACATAAATGCAAAATTAAATTAAGATTTAAAGTTTTACAAATATAAAACTATATAAGTCATTTTTTATTTTTATTTTTTTTGAAATTTTTACGAGGTTTCCACTTGCGTCTTTTAGGTTTTAAAACTATTTTGTATTCTGGACTTTTGCCAAAACCATCGGGTAGAGGATTTTTTGGAATTTCGCGTTTTAAAAGTTTTTCTATTCTATTAAAACTTAAAATTTCTTTTTCGGCAATAAAACTAATTGCTAAACCAAGTTTACCAGCTCTGGCTGTACGTCCTATTCTGTGGACATAATCTTCTGCTTTTTCAGGAATATCATAGTTGATTATTAAATTCACATCTTCTATATCAATTCCACGTGCCAGCAAATTGGTGGTAACTAAAATATTAAAATTTCCGCTTTTAAAATTTTGTACGGTTTCGTTTCTTTCGTCTTGAGAAAAATTTGAATTTATTGAAGAATGTTTGATAGAACATGACCTTAAATAAGATGAAATTTTTGATACGCTAAGCTTTGTGCCTGCAAAAATTAATACTTTTTCATCTTTAAAATCACTTAATATTGTTTTTAGCAATCTTGGTTTGTCGCTTTCATACACCATAAAGACTTTTTGGTCAATTTCTTTGGCAGGTAAAGAAAAGTTTAAGTCTATAAACTCTGGATTTACTAAAATTTCGTCTGCAAGTTTTTTTATAGAGCTTGGCATGGTAGCTGAGAATAGGAGATTTTGACGGTTTTTAGGCAAATAACTAATGATATTCATTATATCTGTATAAAATCCCATATCAAGCATTTCGTCAGCTTCATCTAAGATTAAAGTAACTAATTTATTTAGCTTTACATATCCTAAATTTAGATGAGCTAGTAGTCGTCCTGGTGTAGCAACTATAATATCGGTTTTATTTTCAAGAGCATTTTTTTGAATAGTAAAATCTTCTTGATTACTTCCGCCATAAACTGCTACAGACGAAATACCTGCAAAATAGCCTAATCCCATAATTTGTTCCTCGATTTGAATGCAGATTTCGCGAGTAGGTGCAACAATCAAAGCTTTTATTCCATTCCTTTCTGAGTTAAGAATTTTATTCATAGTTGGAATTAAAAAAGCAGCAGTTTTACCAGAACCTGTTTGTGAACAAGCAAGCAAATCTTTATTTTGTAAAATTATGGGCAAAGTTTTTTCTTGAATAGGCGTAAGTTCTTGATAATTAAAGCTATCAATGCCGTCTTTTAAACTTTGAGCAATATTTAATTCTTCAAATTTCAAATTTTATTTTCCTTTACGCTGAAAAAGTTTTCTTGTGGAAGCATTGTTTTGCATAAATATACCTTTATTTACTAATTTTATATCTTCAACAGTGTAAAAAGCTCCTTTGTTGTAAACATTGATTAAATCAATTAGTTCGTTTAAATTTTTTCTGTTAACAGTTATAAATACAACATTTACAGGACCAGTAGCACCATTTGCGTCCATATGTGTATGTCCGTAACCATTTTCTTTAAGAGCTTCTATTAGTTGAGTTGCAGGCTTGTTGGTAACTAAACGCAAACCAACTATTCCCATTGCAATTTTTTCTTCCACAAGCATTCCAATATAATTACCTGTAGCAAAGCCAAGTGCATAAGCCAAGTAAGAAACCCAATTATCTAAGTTGCCCATAATTTGACTAATAGCCATAATCCAAATTAAGATTTCAAAAAATCCTAAAATTGGTGCTAAAATCTTGTGTCCACGAGCAACTAAAATAATTCTAACCGTACCAATAGTAACATCACAAATTCTTGCTAAAAATATTAGAAGAGGCAAGATAATATAAGCATAATAGTTAAATTCCATAGTTTTAAATTTTTTGCAAAGATAGAAATAATCAGTTAAAAGTTAAAAGTTGAAAATTAAAAGTTGTTTTTTTTGTTTTGATTAAAAAATGATTTATTGTTATCAATTTAATCAATTAAATTTCATATATTGCAAAAAAAACAATATGAAGTTCAGAATTTTTTTATTTTTAATTTTTATAAGTTCATTAACATCATGTTCAATAAATGGAAGTTTTCAAGGTTTGTTTAGTTATTATAAGAAAACAAAAAAAGAAGGGAAAATTAATTTTTTAAAATTTGATACAAATAACGATTATTTAAATTCATATAGCGATTCTACAACAATTGTTCTGTCTAATGGAAAGGAGATAAAAAAATATCTAAAAAATTTTGAAAAATCAATAATTTATATTTGGTCGCCAAAATGTAAAAGTAGATTTTGCTATTCTTTAAATTTATTGCAAGAAATTTGTTCGCAAAAAGGAATAGAACTTTTCGTAGTTGCTGAATATTACGATTCGAAATATATGAGTAAAAACTATAAAATTTCACATCTAATAATAGGCATTGACACACAATATTATAAAACGAATTTAACTTCAAAATATTTATCGAAGTTTATTAAAGACTTGATAGATGAAGTTGATGATACAACATTTAAGGAAATTTACAATGCTAAGTTTTTTAGTTTTCGTAATGGTAAGTTTGAAAAGTCATTTGACAGTATTGAAGACATAAAATAATTTAAGAAATGGTATATTGAAAAAAAACTTACATAATTTTTCCGCTCGCTTGGATTTATAATCTGAGTGTTGGTAATGTTACACTCGGATTACAAATCCGAGCGAGCGTCAGGGGTGTTGGTTTGAACTAGTGTAGGTTGACCGTGAGGACAAAACAAGACTATCAAGAGCTTGTCCGAAGGACAACATGTGATTAACCGTAGGCGTAGCCTGCGGTATTTAGACCCTCGAAAGCCTTGCCCGTAGGGCAACACAACATTATGACACTTCAACTACGTTCTGCGTATCACTTTGTGCTTATTTGTAAAGATAGTAAATTAACTGAAATTTCCGAAAAACAAAATTTATAAAAATTTGTTTATACTGATAATTTAAAATATGTTTAACTTAATAAATAATTAAAAATGGAAATTTTATATACAGCAAAAGTAACAACTTCTGGAGGAAGAAACGGTCATGTAAAAAGTTCTGATGGAATTATAGATATGGACGTAAGAATGCCAAAAGGTTTGGGCGGACAAAATGATGACTATCCTAATCCCGAACTATTTTTCGGCGCAGCTTATTCGGCTTGCTACGACGGTGCTTTGAATTTAGTTGCCAGAATGGAAAGATTTAAAATTACAAGTACTACAACAGCAAATGTAAGTATTGGAAAAGTAGAAGATGGTAGTTTAGCAATTTCTGTTGTGCTTGATATTGATGTTCAAGGTGTTGATAAAGAAACTGCACAAAAACTTATAGAAAAAGCTCATCAAGTTTGCCCTTATTCAAAAGCAATTAGAAATAACGTAAATGTTGTGTTGAATTTACTGTAATTGTGTTTAATAAATGTGTTATTTGATTTGCCCTGCTAATTTTTAGTAGGGCTTTTTTTTTAATAATTATTATTGTTATCAATTAAATTTCATATATTGCAAAAAAAACAATATGAGGCTCAGAATATTTTTAATCTTGATATTATTTCCATTTTTAGTAAATGCTCAAAAATCTTCATATATAAATAAGCGATTAACAGGTGATGTTTCTTTTACAAGAATGAATTACTCTCTTGTGCCTGAATATAAACAAGTAGAAAAAGGAGTTTTCGTTTCATTAAATTATGGATTAGCCAAATTTTTAGAAACTGGTGTTTATTACAATAGATATTTTGCATCATCTTTCGTTTCTTTAAATTTTGTTGGAATTCAAAATAGATTTCATATCCTTCCTTTTTTTATTGAATCAAATAATAGATTTTTTAGAGCAGATGCCTATGTGTTAAATCAAACAGGCTTATTCTTGTATAAGACAACAAATAGTGGCTTTTCAAATTATTTTTACACTAATCTTGGGGCTGGTTTATCATTATTTGTATTTAAAAACTTAGGATTAAATTTTGATTATACTTGGAGTTTTGTTTTTTCTAAAAATGTAGTAAAATCAAATTTTCAAAATGGATTTAAGTTAGGCTTAATTTTAAAGTTCTGAATTTATGCAAAAAACATTATTAATATTTGCCTTTTTAATTATTTTGTTTAGTTCTTCTTGCCGAAAACTTGTGCAAGATGAGTTTGAGGATTTTAACAGCAAAATAACAATTAATTCTATCATAGTTCAAGATGAACAAATTCATTTACATGTTTCCCTAACAAGTGGTTTAGATGCTTATGAGTTATCAAATGTAAATAATGCAAATATTGAAATGTATAATCAGGATTCTGTTTTGTTAAATTTTAATTATGTTGAAAAAGGACATTATATTTCTGATTATATTGCAAAAGAAAATGACGAATTTTATTTAAAAGTAAATGTAAATAATAGTATTGTTTCTTCGAGTTGCTTTATTCCAGATAGAGTAAATATTTCTGAGTTTCATATTATAGAAAATGCTTGGGTTGATAACGAAGGAGTACTTCAGCCAAAAATAAATTTTTCAATTATAAATGATTTGTCAAAAGATTTATTTTTCGAAGCATATATTATGATATATGATGAAAATGTTACTGAAGTTATTGAAGAATATCCAGTTTTGTTTTTTGATAATTTTGAGTTGGAGAAAGACATTATCTCAAAAAGTGTAAAAATTTCACATCATTTTTATTCAAACAATATTAACAATTATAAATATCAATTAATAATAAAGTCTGTAGATTCTAATTATTATAAATATGTTAAAAGTTTTGAAAATTATAATTTAAGTCGTTTCCCTGATTTTTCAAATGCAGGTATAGTACCGACAAATTTATTTTCTAATATAAACAACGGATATGGGATTTTTTGTGGATATTCTCAAACACTTAGTGATATTAAAGCTCCAATAGACTAATTATGCTTAAAGTTCAATTTGTTATATTATTTACACTTTCTGTTTTACTTGCGAACTCACAAGTTACAGTTTCGGGGTATGTATATGATGCCGAAACAAATGAAGCTATTATCGGAGCAAATATTGTTGATTCAGTAAATTCTAACGGAACAAGCACTAATTCTCAGGCTTATTATTCAATTAAAACAAATTCAACTGAACTTAAAGTGTCTTTTATTGGCTATGAAACACAAATTATAAAAATAAATCAATCACAAAATAATATTCAAAATATTTATTTAAAGCCATTGGCATATCAATTAGACGAAGTTGTAATACGTGTAGAATCTGATAAAACTGTAAATGTAGCAAAATTAGAGCTTAAAGAAATTGAACAAATTCCAAGTTTAACTGCACAGCCTGATGTTGTGAAATCTACTCAAATATTACCAGGAATTCAGTCGCAAAGTGAAGCTTCTAGTTTATTGGTTGTAAGAGGTGGCGATCCTGGACAAAATTTATTTATTTTAGATAACACTCCTTTAATTTATGTAAATCATTTAGGCGGATTTATGTCTGTTTTTAATCCCGATATCATAAATAATATTACAATTTATAAATCAGGATTCCCTGCTAAATTTGGAGGAAAGCTTTCATCAATAATTGATATTACTCAACGTTCAGGTAGTGCTAATGGATTCAAAGGAAGTTTCGGGATAGGATTGACTGATGTAAACTTAAGTCTTGAGGGGAAATTTACAGACAAGATTACGTATATTTTCACTACTAGAAAAACTCTTTTTGATGTTTTAATGATTGCCGCTAGTGGCTTGTCTGATGGAGGAGATTATTTTATCTCTTACGGTTTTCATGATGTAAATTTTAAGTCAGTTTGGAAAATAAATTCACGTAACACAATTTCAATGAATTTGTTTCAAGGAGATGATTATTTAAAGATTTGGAATAAAAAAGATGATTTAGATTTATTTAATTCAAAAATAAAAGCAAATAATATTTGGGGAAGTTTAATGGGGGCTGTTTCTTGGAATAGTATTATAAGTCCAAAAATTTTTATAAAAACAAACATTTCATATTCTGGATATAGGGTAAAAGATCTACAATCTTTTAACAATTCTATAAATCAAGGATTTAAAAATAAATTTGAATCGAAAGTTCAAGAAATTTCATTAAATTCAGTTTGGTCTTTTAATCTTATGAGAAATTGGACACTTATTGGAGGGCTACATTTGAGTCATTTTATTTATACTCCATATGACTACAGAGTTTTGGGAAAAGAAAATTATTATGAAGTTTTATCTGAAGAAATTAATAATTCTTCAATTTCTTTGTCAAATAAATTTAAGTTTTTTAAATTCATTGAAACTGAACTAGGAGCTAGGGTAGGAAACTACTTTTTATCAAATTCAAAGGAGTTTTTTATTGAACCAAGATTTGACATAAACTTTAATTTTAATAAACTTGGTGTAATAAACTTTAACTATATGCAGGTTAGCCAAGCATCACATTTGTTAATATCATCTGGAAATATTTATGTGAATGAAATTTGGATTCCTTCGTGTAAGGATATTCCAGTTTCAAGTTCATTACAAAAATCTTTGTCTTGGTCAAAAGGATTTTATGACAATATGTTTAGTCTTAACATAGGTGTTTATGATAAAGAATTATATAATTTAATTACATCAGAAAAAAATGTTTACTATTTGTCAGAACTCGAAAACTGGAAACAGTCGATAGAAACAGGAGGTGTGGGAAAAGTTTATGGTCTTGAATTTATGTTTAAAAAGAATTGTGGAAAATGGACTGGTTTGATTTCTTATCATTTAAGTAAATCTACTCGTAAGTTCAATAATATTAATGATGGAAAAGAATATTTATATGAATATAATAGACCTCATGATGTTAGCATTTTTATAAATAGAAAAATAAATAAAAAACTTAGTTTAAGTCTTGTGTGGAATTATCAGTCAGGATTACCAATAACACCTGTTTTAGGAAGGCAAAATGTTGTAGATCCGCATACTAATGAAATTTATGAGGCTTTTATATATGGAGAGCGAAATTCCAGTAAAATGAAAGACTATCATCGTTTGGATATTGGACTTAAATATGAAACTATATCAAAAAAACGAAAGTTAAAAACTGTTTGGACTTTTTCTATTTACAATGCTTATAATCGTCAAAACCCTTATCTTTATTATTACAATAATAATTCCAGTCCAGAGATTCATCGTCCTGAAAATGGTTTTGCAAAATTGAATTTATATCAAATAAGTTTTTTCCCAATTTTACCTTCAGTATCATACAAAGTTTATTTTGGAAAGGAAGATATTAATTTTAAAGGTTTTTCTTTAAAGAAGTGGCTTAATTTTGAAGAATAAGACAGTTTTTAAATTCATTAAACTTATGAAAGGCATTTGAAGAATACTTATAATTAGTTTTTATTTCATTTTTTTAACAATACTTAATTTATTAGTTTAAAATCTCCTGTTTTCAGCGTTGCAACACCCATGCCGAACAATTAGGCCTTGTCCTACGGACAAACCCTTGATAGTCTTATATTGTCCTTACGGACAATTATATATATGTGCTGTTTAAAATGTTGCAATGTTGCAACACCCAAAAATAAAAAACAACTTTTAACTTTCAACTTTTAACTTTTAACTGATTATTTCTATCTTTGTACAAAATTACAATGATGAGAAACACTTATTTATTTTTAATTTTCTTAATGTTTTCGGCTCAATTATTTGCTCAAAACACAGATAAGGCTTCATATAAAACTTATCCTTCGGGTTTTTATTTCAAGCAAATTTTGCGAGATAATCTTGGGGACGAAGCTTGGGCTAAGCGAAAATATCAGCATAGAGAAGTCTTTAAAATGGAAATGCAAGACCGCATTTTTCCAACAGATTTAACAAAATACACAACAGTTTATCATCTTCAACCTGTTTCTCAAGGTAATAGTGGAACTTGCTGGGCTTATTCTGCAATTTCGTTTTTGGAATCAGAAGTTTATAGAATGACAAGCCAAAAAATAAAACTTTCCGAAATTTATATCGCTTACTGGGAATATGTTGAAAGAGCCGAAGATTTTATAAAAACTAAAGGTGAAACTTTTTTAGGCGAGGGTAGTGAATCTAACGCTGTTTTAAGAATTATGAAAAATCATGGTCTTATGCCTTTATCAGCGTATTCGGGATTAAAAGACCAACAAAATTTTAATAATCACAAAGCTTTATTTGAGCAATACGAAACTTATTTGAATTTTCAAAAACAACAAAACTCATGGAATAAAACCGAAATAATGGATTCCATTTATAAAATCCTTGACTATTGGATTGGAACGCCTCCTGATAATTTTAATTTTGAAGGGAAAAATTATACACCACAAACTTTTATGAGCGAAAAGCTGAAATTAAAACCTAATAATTATTTTTCGTTTATGTCAACCAAAGAAATTGCTTACAATCAGAAAGGCGAGCTTGTTGAAAACGATAACTGGTGGCATTGCAAAGATTATTATAATATTTCTTTAAATGATTTTATGAGTTTGATAAACACAAGTATTGAAAATGGATATTCAATTTCAATTTGTGGCGATGTTTCAGAACCTGGAATTTGTCAAATAGAAGAAGTGGCAATAATTCCAGATTTTGATATTCCTTCGGCTTATATAAACGAAGATGCTCGCCAAATGCGTTTGATAAGTGGTGCAACAACAGACGATCATTGTGTGCATTTAGTTGGTTATCAAATTATTAATGGAGAATATTGGTATTTAATTAAAGATTCTGGTGCAGGTGCTTTTGATGGAAAAAATAAAGGTTATAGATTTTTTCATGAGGATTATGTGAAATTAAAAATGATGAATATTCTGCTTAATGTTGAACCAGCACGAAGTGTTTTGGATAAAATTATAAAATAATGAACAAAGAATTAAAAGACATAGTGAAAGCAGGTAAAATTCCACTTTTAGAAGAGTTTTATTCAATTCAAGGCGAGGGTTTTAACACTGGTAAGGCTGCTTATTTTATAAGAACTGGTGGTTGCGATTTAGCTTGCCATTGGTGCGATTCAAAAGAAACTTGGAAACCAGAAATTCACGAATATATTGAGATTGATGCAATTTTACAAAGAGTAAAGCAAACACCTGCAAACACTATTGTTATTACTGGTGGCGAACCATTAATTCATAATTTCGATGAGTTTTGTGCAAAAGCAAAATCACAAGCTTTTACTTTAATGTTAGAAACTTGCGGAGCTCATAATTTTAGTGGAGTTTGGGATTGGGTTTGTCTTTCGCCAAAACAAACAAAACCACCAAAAGCAGAGTACTTTCAAATAGCCGATGAACTTAAAGTTGTGATTTTTGAAGAAAAAGATTTTTTATGGGCTGAAGAATGTGCCAAAAAAGTAACCAATTCTTGTGCTTTGTTTTTACAGCCAGAATGGAGTAGGTTTGAAAAAATCGGCATAATGCTTGTAGATTATGTAAAACAAAACCCAAAATGGAATGTATCTTTGCAAACACATAAATTTCTGCGTATTCCGTAAACGAATAAAATTTTAAGAATGAAAAGAATTTTTAGTTTTTTAATAATATTTTTTGCTTTCAGCTTTTTTGTACAAGCACAAAACAATTCTGTTTATACGAAAAATAAATCAGCGATAAAAAGTTTTAATAAAGCTGTTTCATACATGGAGCAGAGGCAAAATAGAATGGCTATTACCGAAATTGAAAAAGCTATAGAAAAAGACCCAAACTTTTTAGAAGCATGGCTTTTGAAAGCTGAGATTTATGATTTTCTTGGAAAAGCAAACGAATCTTATTTGTCTTATGCAAAAGTTTTTGAAATCGATGCTCAATATGACCCTGCTTTAAGTTTTAAATTAGCTGCAAATTCATATAAAATCGGAAAATATTCAGTTGCTAAAAAATATATAGATTTTTTCTGTAATGAGGTTGACACAATGAGGTATCGCAATTATGATTTTAAAAGATTAAGAGAATTTATTTATTTTGCAGATAGTGCTTATAAAAACCCTAAAGATTTTAAACCTATAAACATAGGACCTGGTGTAAACACACACTTTGATGAATATTGGCCCTCACTTTCTGTAGATGAGAGAGTATTGGTTTTTACTCGTCAAATTCCCATAAATCCTAATTCTACTTCACGTGATCCATCATCTATGCAGGAAGATTTATTTGTTTCTTACTTTGACGATAAAACAGGACAATTTATTAAAGCTATTCCAATGCCCGGAAATATAAATACAAAACTTAACGAAGGTGCGCAATGTATTAGTGCAGATGGAAAAACTTGTGTTTTTACGGCTTGTAATCGTCCTGAAGGCAAAGGTTCTTGCGATTTATATATAATGTTTTTAAGAGGTGGAAAATGGACAGATCCTCAAAATTTGGAATCTATAAATACAGCTTCTTGGGACAGCAATCCTTCGCTTTCGGCTGATGGAAAATATTTATATTTCGCTTCAGGAAGAGCTGGTGGCTATGGTAAAACAGATATTTGGCGAGTTAGAATAGATGCAGAAGGCAATGCTCTTGACGAAGCCGAAAATCTTGGTCCACAAATAAATACTCAATTCGAAGAACTTTCACCATTTATTCACCCTGACGGAAGAACTTTGTACTTTGCTTCACGTGGTCATCCCGGAATGGGAGATTTTGATTTGTTTTATTCAAAACTTGATAATAATGGAAATTGGTCAAAACCTGTGAACCTTGGCTATCCACTTAACACTATGGGTGAGGAGAGAAGCCTTATAGTAAATGCAAGAGGTGATATTGCAATGTTTGCGTCAAATGTTGGAAGAAAAGATTTGGATATTTATTTCTTTTTAATTCCAGAAGAAATTAAACCTGTGGCAGCAACTTATGTTAAAGGCTATGTTTATAATGCAAAAACAAATCAAAGATTAGAAGCTAAATGCGAACTTTTTGATATCGAATCTGGCGAAGAAATGGTAAGGCTTACTACTGATAAAATAACTGGCGAATACTTGGTAACTTTACCAGTAGAGCGTGATTATGCTTTTAATGTTGAAAAAACAGGATTTTTATTTCATTCCGAAAATTTTTCTTTAAAAAACATTAAAGACCCAGAACAACCTTTTATATTAAATATCCCTCTACAACCTTTGGAAGAAGGAGTAACTGTAATTTTAAAAAATATTTTCTTTGCATTTGACTCTTACGAACTTTTACCAGAATCCTATGCTGAGTTAAAAATTGTTGTGGATTATCTTAATACAAATCCAAACTTAAAAATTGAAATAGGCGGACATACCGACAATGTTGGATCAAAGGCGTATAATAAAACCTTATCCGAAAATCGAGCAAAATCTGTTTATACTTATTTGATTTCCAAAGGGATAGATAAGGATAGATTGTCATATAAAGGTTATGATTTTTCTATTCCAATTGCAGATAATGCAACAGAAGAAGGACGTGCTTTAAATCGTAGAACAGAATTTAAAGTTATTAGTAATAAGTAAAAATAGTTAAGAGAAAAGTAGAAAGATTTTTGATGGATAGGTCGCAGAGATTAGGAACAGAAAAAATAAAACCATTATTGAGGAGCTTATCGCTTCCTGCAATGATTGGAATGTTGTCGGTAACTATTTACAACGTTGCCGATACTATTTTTATAGGACATGCTGTCGGAACTCTTGGAATTGCTGCTATTTCTGTTTCATTGCCTTTGATGATGTCAATCACTACTTTTGGACAAGCAATAGGATTGGGAGGAGCTTCTGTAATATCGCGAGCATTAGGAGCAGGAAATAAAGCTAAGGCTCAACTTACACTTCATTCTTTACTTACGATAATTATCTCAATAAACTTCATACTCATTACATTAGCTTATTTAAAAGCTGGTTTCTTTGTAAAACTTTTTGGAGCAAATGACGAAATTTTGCCTTATGCTGTGCAATATGTTCGTTGGTCATTGCCTGGCTCTTTTTTCTTAAACATTCTGTTTGTTTCAGTTCATCAAATTCGAGCCGAAGGAAATGCAAGATTCCCAATGTTTTCGCAAATTTTGGGAGGAGTTTTAAATTTAATTTTCGACCCTATATTTATTTTTGGTCTTGGTTGGGGCTTAATGGGTGCAGCTTTAGCAAGCTCTATAAGTCAATTTGTGGGATTTTGTTTAGCAATGTGGTATTTTACAAAAAATCCAAAATCAGTTTTAAAATTAAATATAAGAAAATTATGGGCTTTACCCGACAAGGCAATTACTTTAGAAGTATTAGCAATTGGAGCTTCGTCATTTGGAAGACAAATTGCAGGTTCTATTATGAGTATAGTCCTTAATAATGCTCTTTTACGATATGGCGGTGCAGCTTCAATAGCAGCTTTCGGAATAATAAATAGAATAACAATGTTTGTGTTTATGCCTCTTTTTGGACTAAACCAAGGATTTATGCCTATTGCAGGATTTAATTACGGAGCAAAAAAAATACTTAGAGTTTTACGAGGTATGAAAATAGCAATTATTTGGTCAACAAGCTTTTGTATAGCTACATTGATTTTATTTTTTGTTTTTGCTAACTCAATAGTAAGTGTTTTTACAACAGATAAAGAGCTAATAGCAATGGCAACAAAGTCGCTAAGAATTTTTATACTTGCTTTTCCTGTAGTAGGTTTTCAAATTGTTGGCTCAGGGCTATTTCAAGCTCTTGGTAAGGCAAAAGCTTCAATGTTTTTGGCTTTGGCAAGACAGGTTTTATTTTTAATTCCTTTTGTATTGATATTCCCTAAGTTTTGGGGCGAAAATGGAATTTGGTTTTCATTTCCAATATCTGACTTTTTAGCAGCTTCAGTTACTTTTTTAATGGTTGTAAACCTTGTTAAAAAACTAAAAAAAGAAGACAAAGAAAATAGACGTTTAAACTTAGAAAAAGCCAAAACAAAGCCTAAATTTAATCTTCAAGATGAAACTGTTTTGTAAGATTTATTATTAAATTTCAGATAATCTCTTTTTTTTCTTAATTTTGCTTAAAATTTCAATTATGGGAATTTATTTAGATTATAATGCAACAACGCCTATAGACAAAGAAGTTGCGGAATTTATGAAGCCATTTCTAAATGATTATTTTGGGAATCCTTCAAGTTCTCATTCCTTTGGAGTTAATGCAAAAAAAGCTGTTGAAAATGCAAGAGCAAAAATAGCTAATCTTTTGGGTTGTAAAGCTTCTGAAATAGTTTTTACAAGTGGTGGAAGCGAAGCTAACAATTACGCAATTAAAGGTTATGCTTTTGCTAACGAAAATAGAGGTAAGCATATAATTACTTCCCAAATTGAACATCCTGCTGTTATTGAGGTTTGTAAGTTTTTGGAAACAAAAGGTTTTGAAATTTCTTATTTACCTGTTGATGAGTTTGGCATAATTGATTTAAAGAAATTAGAAAGCGAGATTCGTTCGGATACTATTTTAATTTCTGTAATGCATGCAAATAATGAAATTGGAAGTATTCAACCTTTGAAAGAAATTTCAAAAATTGCAAAAAAATACAATATAGTTTTTCATACAGACGCTGCTCAATCTGTTGGAAAAATTCCAACTAAAGTTAATGAGTTAGGTGTTGATATGTTAAGTTTAGCAGGACACAAACTTTATGCACCAAAGGGGATTGGAGTTTTATACATAAAAGAAGGAATTTTTCTTGAAAAATTAATTCATGGTGCTGAGCATGAGCAAAATAAGCGTGCAGGAACAGAAAATGTTTTAGAAATTGCAGGTTTAGGCAAAGCTTGTGAAATTGCAGAAAGAGATATGGAGAAAAATATTGCACATTCTCTTAAAATGCGTGATTTATTTCATACTTTGCTTAGCGAAAAAATTGAAAGTATAAAACTCAACGGACATCGAGAATTGCGATTGCCAAACACTTTAAATATTAGTTTTAAAAATATTGAAGCAAATATTTTACTTAACGAAATGGAAACCCATGGAATAGCTGCTTCGGCTGGTGCGGCTTGTCATGCAGAAGCAGTAAAAGTTTCTACAGTTTTACAAGCTATCAATGTAGAGCCTGATTATGCTATGGGAACAATTCGCTTTTCGGTTGGCAGACAAACAACTGAGAACGAAATTCGTGAAGCAGCAAAAATTATCATAGAAATTGTTGAAAATTTAAAATCAAATACTGATAAAAGTGTTGAGCCAACAGAAAATCCTAAAATATTTAAACTAACTAAATACACTCAAGGACTTGGTTGTGCTTGCAAATTAAGTCCGCAGGATTTAGAAAAGGTTTTAAAAGATTTACCTTCAGTTTTTGATAAAAATGTTTTGATTGATGCTTCAAACTCTGATGATGCAGCAGTTTACAAAATAGATGAAAATACTGCTTTAGTTCAGACTTTAGATTTTTTTACACCTGTAGTTGATGATGCTTATGATTTTGGTGCAATTGCTGCGGCTAATGCTTTAAGCGATATTTATGCAATGGGAGCTAAGCCTATTTTTGCTTTAAATATTGTTGGTTTTCCTGCTAATAGATTGGATATTTCTGTTTTAAATGAAATTCTACGAGGAGCAGCAGATAAAGCCAAAGAAGCTGGAATTTCAATTTTGGGAGGTCATACAATACATGATGTTGAACCAAAATTCGGAATGGCGGTTTCTGGTCTTGCAAATCCTAATAAAATTAAAACAAACGCAGGAGCAAAGCATGGCGATGCAATTATCTTAACAAAAAAAATAGGCACAGGAATTTTAACTACTGCAATTAAAAAAGATTTAATTTCTGAAAAATCTAAGCATGAAGTAATTGCTTCAATGAAAGAATTGAATATGCAAAGTGCTGAAATAATTTCAAAATATGAAGTGAACGCTTGTACTGATATTACTGGTTTTGGCTTGGCTGGACATTTAAGCGAATTATTGTTGGCGAGTAAACTTAGTGCAGAAATTTTTGAAAACGAAATTCCTTATTTTGAACAAACTGAAGAATTAGCTTATGCAGGTGTAGTTCCGGGAGGAAGTTTGAATAATTTACAGCATTTTTCTAAAAATATTATTTGGAAAATACAAATTTCTGAAACAAGAAAACTTATGTTTTGTGATGCTCAAACATCTGGTGGACTGTTGTTTACGCTTCCAAACGAATTAAAAGATAAAGTAATAGATGATTTACACAAAAATGGAATTACTACAGCAAAATATATTGGAAATTGTTACAAAGATGGAGAAAGTAAAATTATTGTAAAATGAAAGATTTATTTAATAATACTGTTTGTGCAATTTCTTCTCCGCCAGGAGTTGGAGCAATTTCTGTAATTCGTTTAACTGGGGAAAAATCTCATCAGATACTAACAAATAATATAAGTTCAAAAAGCAAATATGAAAATCTAAAAGCAGGTAAGTTGCTGTTTACCAAGATTTTAGCCGATGGCAATATTTTAGACGAAGTTTTGCTTGTGAAGTTTGATGCACCTAATTCATTTACAGGCGAAAATATGCTTGAAATATACTGTCATGGCTCGGATTTCATACAACAAGAGATTTTACATTTGCTTGTTAAAAATGGAGCAAATATTGCTTTGCCGGGTGAATTTACAAAAAGAGCTTTTATAAATGGTAAAATGGATTTATCTCAATCAGAAGCAGTTGCAGATATTATTTCAAGTAATTCTTCAGAGTCGCACAGATTAGCAATAAATCAATTAAAAGGTGGAATATCAAATGAAATTGCCTTGCTTCGTGAAAAAATGATAGAATTAATTTCTTTAATGGAATTAGAACTTGATTTTAGCGAAGAAGATGTAGAGTTTGCAGACAGGTCAAGGCTTTTGCAAATAATTCAAGAGATTAAAACTAAAATAAATTTATTGATAGAATCTTTTAAATATGGAAATGCTGTAAAAAATGGAGTTCCTGTTGCAATAGTTGGAAAGCCAAATACAGGGAAATCAACCTTGCTAAATACTTTGTTAAAAGAGGATAGGGCAATAGTTTCAGATATTCCAGGAACAACAAGAGATTCGATTGAAGAAGAAATTTTTATTAATGGAATTAAATTTAGGTTTATTGATACAGCTGGACTGCGAGAAAGTAAAGATAAGATTGAAGAAATAGGAGTTAAACGTAGTTTAGAAAAAATAAATTTATCTCAAGTTATTCTTTTAATAATTGAAGCTAATTCATCTGAAAAAGAAATAGATACAATAATAAAACAAGTAGAGAAAGAAATTAATTCTTCTCAAAAACTTATTTTAGTTTTTAACAAAATTGATTTACTCAATAAAGAAAATATTGACTTAAAATACAATTACGAAAGCATTAAAATTTCGGCAAAGCATAATAAAAACATTGATTTGCTTCACAATTCATTAAGTTTTTATGTAAAATCTTTAAAAACAGGTATTGGCGATGTAATTTTGACCAATGCTCGTCATATTGAGGTTTTGCATAAGATTGATTTAGCACTCGACAGGGCAATAGAAGGATTAAATATGCAGTTAAGCAGTGATTTAGTTTCTCAAGATTTGCGTGAAGCCATGCATTATTTGGGCGAAATTACTGGTCAAGTTTCTAATGAAGAAGTTTTAGGAGCAATTTTTTCTAAGTTTTGTATAGGGAAGTGATTGTTATTTTGAAAAAATAAATTATTTTTGTGCAAAAAGCAAAAACTCTTGATAAATTACATTAAATATCAGCATGACAGTTCAAGCGAGTGGATAACTTTAATTCATGGAGCGGGTGGAAGTTCTACAATTTGGTATAGGCAAATTAGAATTTTTGCTGAAAAATACAATGTTTTATTAATCGATTTGCGTGGACATGGACGTTCAAATAAGCTTGGTTTAGAAACACTTCATAAAAAATATACTTTTTCGTTTATTGCAAATGATGTTTTAGAAGTATTGGATTATGAAGGTATTGAAAAAACTCATTTTGTGGGAATTTCACTAGGAACAATTATTATAAGACAAATTGCCGAAGAGCATCCACAAAGAGTTTTGTCAATGATTATGGGCGGTGCGATTTTAAAATTTAACTTTAAATCCAGAATATTAATGAAATTAGGTTGGGTTTTCAAATCTATTGTTCCATATATGATTTTATATAAGTTTTTTGCCTTTATTATTATGCCAAAGGAAAATCATAAGCAATCGAGAAATCTTTTTGTTAGAGAGGCTAAAAAACTGTATAGAAGAGAATTTATAAGATGGTATAAAATGACTGCGGGTATAAATTCTATATTAAAAATGTTTAGAAATCTTGAATTGCCTATTCCAACTTTATATATTATGGGCGACGAAGACGAAATGTTTTTACCTGCCATTCGCCAAGTCGTGAAAGAACATGTTAATTACTCACAATTGGCAGTAATTCCAAACTGTGGACATGTTGTAAATGTTGAAAAACCTGATGTTTTTAATAGAATGGTTTGTAAGTTTATAGATTCGATTTAAATTAAAAAGAAGCAAGTTTAAATTACTTTTTATGGCAAAAGGAAGAATACTACAAGTAAAACAATCCGAAATAACGATTATAAGTCAACAGAATACTGATTATATTAGCCTTACAGATATGACCGTTACTTTTCGAGAAGGTAGTGGATTGATAAGCAAATGGATAACCAATAAAAACACAATAGAATATTTAGGCGTTTGGGAAAGAATAAATAATCCCAATTTTAATTACCCCGAATTCGGGGTAATTGGGCAAGAAGCTGGTACGAATAGATTTATAATGTCAGTTGGTCAATGGGTTGCCCGTACTAATGCTATAGGCATGCTCGTAAAAGCAGGACGATACGGTGGAACGTATGCACATAAAGATATCGCTTTTCACTTTGCAATGTGGTTAAGTCCAGAATTTCAAATATACTTGGTTAATGAATTTCAACGACTTAAAGATGAAGAAAATAACCGTCTGAAATTAGAGTGGAGTTTACAACGCACCCTTGCTAAAGTTAACTATCAAATTCATACTGACGCAATTAAAGAAAACCTTATTCCAAAAGAAATTACTAAGCAACAAGCAAATTATGTATATGCTAATGAAGCAGATTTATTAAATGTTGCGCTTTTTGGAATTACTGCGAAAGAATGGCGAAAAAATAATTCTACAAAAAGTGGAAATATGCGAGATTACGCAACATTAGAACAGCTTGTCGTGTTAAGTAATTTGGAGAGTATAAACGCATTGTTAATACGACAAGGTTTATCACAAAAAGAAAGACTTTTACAACTTAATAAAGTAGCGATTTCTCAAATGAAATCGCTACTTGAAAGTGATGCGATAAAGAAACTAAAATAAAAAAAACAACGAAATACTAATACATTTTTGTAAAATATAAATTATTGTCAATACTAAATAACAATGAAATATTTTATTACAATTTTTATTTTTCTTGGGCTATTGTCTTCTTGTTCAAAATCACCTGCATGTTGGGGAGATGATAAAAACAAAGGAATAATTAATAATTCTATAATCATTAATTGTAGTCCGACAATATATAAAGAAAATTATGTAATTACCTCTGATTCAATTTATCAACAGATTTTTTTAGACACAACAATTAGTCAAACAATTTGTCAACTGCCTAATATTGATTTTAGCAAAGAAACGCTATTAGGATTAGTAGCAACAGGGCAATGTAATACAAAAGTAATAAGAGAAGTAATTTCATTAGACAATGAAAAAAAATACCATTATAAAGTAAAAATTAGAAGTTGTGGACAGTGTAAAAAAGAGATGTTTACTTATAATTGGGTAACAGTCCCAAAACTTCCAAGCGACTGGACAGTAAGTTTTGAAGTGGCAGAATGACTCAGTTAAAAGTTGAAAGTTAAAAGTTGAAATAAGTTTTTTGTTTGGCTTTCTTTATGAACTTTTTACTTTATAAACTTTTAACTGCATTGATTAAGCATGTTAAATAGAATGATGAGTATAAAAACATGTAATGAATAATTTGATTTTTTTTAGTTTTGTATTAAAAGTTTTATATATTTGCTTCGATAAATATAAGTTATATACAAAAATAGCAGTAACGAAAACCTGCCAAAAAGAAATAAATGATTTAGAATAAAATAATTTTGATAGATAAATAAATTTTTATATTTTTGATAACATTAAAAAAAAGAAAATTACAAAAAATGGGCTTGTAACCCAATGTGATAAAACAAAAGAATGTTCTTTAAAATAAAATAGAAAGCAACGTAGCAGTTGGACGCTTATAAAACAACTTTAAAACAGCCAATTCATACCAATATAAATACCCATCTTCCCATCTTCCTTCTTAACTGGCAAGCCAATATCAGCAGCAATTACAAAGTTTTCGTTTAGAGCGATGTGCAGACCGCAACCATAAGTTAAATGTACGCTTTCGGCATTATCTTTAAAAAATAAAGAGTCAACAATATTAGGAATTCCAGTTTTGTCGATTTTTGTCTTTTGAACTACCATTCCAGCATCTAAAAATGGATTTAAAGCTATATACCAATTTTGTTTTATAAACTTAAATCTTACAAATTTATATCTAAATTCAAGATTTCCATAAACAACACCATCACCTACAACACGATTTCTAATAAGTCCTCTAATGGTTTTACTGCCACCTAAACCATCTATACTTGATGAAGGCATATAAGAATAAACCATGTATGGTAGCATATAAAATGGTGATTTTCCATAAACATTTGCTTGATAGGCAAGTCGGTAAGCAAAAGAAAAATCGTTAGGAATAATTGTAAAATATTGACGATGTGTAAGTGCAATTTTACCGAAAGTGAAATTTTTGCTAAATGAGTTAAAAATAACAAGCTCAGACCAAATACCTTTCATTGGACAAGCTTCATTATCACGAGTGTCATATACAGTACCCAATTTTATGCTATTGTGCCAGCCACCATCTTTTTCATTCTGATTTATAATTCCCCAATTAACATAATTATCAAATAAATTAGGCACATTTGGAAGCATATCTTCTGGGTCTTTGCCTTTATTTAACTTATCAATTGGAACACTGCCTATTTGCATATCCATTAACTCATAACCCGCAACCCATCTTAAATTTTTAGCACCTGTAGCACCTTGAAAATCAAGTTTTAATCGCAAAATATCTCTTTGATGTTTGTAATACATTCTGGTAATATATTCAGTAGAACTTTCGTTTTGAAAATTTGGATTATAAACAGCATCATAACCATTAAAACCATAAAAATCAAGAGCTTGGTCGGGCAAATATGATAAATCTGCTGTTAATCTTATTTTTGGAATTAGAAATTCAGAATCATAAAACAATCTGTAAATTCCAGAACCTTTGGTATATCTACTAACTTCGGCATAAATCGAATGTTTGTATTTCGGAAAACTAGAGCCATCGCCATAATTGTAAAAATTTACAAGTCCACCATATTGAAAGCCTAAATCTGAATTGTAGGAGACTACAGGGACAAGTCCAAAAGTCCAACCAGTTTTAGCGTTAGTAGCAGGGCTGTTAGTTTCACTACTTTCTTGTGAAAATAAATTTAAGGAAATAAGTAAAATTAAACTAATAACAATTATTTTTTTCATATCTTGCGTTTTTATTAAAATTGCAACAAAGATAAAAAAGAGATTTAATATATTGCCAAAATTATTTTTAATTTTTGTATTTTGCGAACATATTTTTTAACATAGTTTGAAAAGTTTTATAAAAATATTGACATTTGGAATTTTGTTAGCATTTGCAAGTGTTTTGCAGGCTCAGTTCTATAATGGTCATCAAATGAAATTTGGAAAAAATCGAGTTCAATTTGATGAGTTTGAATGGTATTATTTCCGTTTTCAGAATTTTGATACTTATTTTGTTGCTGGAAGTAAAGATGTTGCCTTAAAAGCTTCGAGTATTGCAAATAAAAATTTATCAGAAATAGAAACATTCTTAGAACATCAACTAAAAAAAAGAATTGTTTTTGTTATTTATAAAAATCAATCTGATTTTCGTCAGTCAAATATTGGATTAAATACTGGAGACGAGCAATATAATATTGGTGGAGTGGTAAAAGTGGTGGATAATATTGCTTTTATTTTTGTGGAAGGCGATTTAAAAAGTTTGGAAAGACAAGTAAAATCAGCTATTGCAAATGTGTTTTTGAACGAATTGCTTTATGGCGACAATATTACTTCAAAAATAGCAAATAATACTTTAATTAGTCCGCCAGAATGGTATTTTCAAGGACTTTTAAGATTTGTTTCACAAAAATGGGATTCTGAAATTGATAATTTGGTTAGAAATGCAATAGCAGACAATAAATTTGATAATTTGAATCATCTTAATGGAGATGATGCGGCAATTGCAGGACATGCTATTTGGAATTACATCGCAACGGTTTATGGAAAACAAGTGATTCCAAATATTGTGTATTTAAGTAGAGTTACTAAAAGTACAGAATCTGCATTTTTATATGTTTTAGGATTTACTTTAGAAAACTTGCAAGATGCAATGGTAGATTTTTACAAAGCTCAATATACAAGTTTTGCCTACACAGCCGAGACACCAAGTGGAAGAAGCATTTTACCCAAAACTCGAAAACATTTGAAATACTATCAAGTTCAACATAGCGCTAACGGCGAAAAAATTGCTTGGGTTGAAAATCATTTAGGAAAATATAAAATCAAATATTTAGATTTAAAAACTAATAAAAAGAAAAAGATTTTAAGGCGAGAGCATGTCTTAGACCAAATTCCAGATTATTCTTATCCGGTTTTACGTTGGCATCCAAGTGGTAAAATGTTGGGATTTATTATCGAGAAAAAGGGAAGTACTTATTACACAACTTATAATTTGGAAACAAAAGAGTTTAAAGAAATTGAAGTACATTTAGAAAAAATCACTTCTTTTGATTACTCACACGATGGCTTGTATTTGGTGCTTTCGGCTTTCCATCACGGACAATCAGATATTTTTGTATTTAATATTATTGCAAATACAATTGAAAATATCACTCAAGATGTTGCTGACGACTATCAACCTGTGTTTGTAAATAAATCTCAACAAATTGTATTTAGTTCTAATAGGAAAGAGGCTGAACTTGGAAACAAAAAAAGCAATAAAGTTGAAGTGCAAGAAAACAAAGATATTTTCCTTTATGATGTAAAAACAAAAACCATTGAGCAAATAACTAATACTGAGACGGTTAATGAAGAATCTCCTGATTTAAAAAATAAAAATTTCACATTTATTTCTGATGAAAATGGAATTAAAAATTTATATGCTGCGAATATTGATTCTGCCATTAATTTCGTTGATACTACAACACATTACAGATATTTTTTAAATCAAACTCAGCTTACAAATTATCCTAACAATATTTTAGAATATAATCCCGACAAGTTTAGCAATTCTAACGCTATGTTGTATAAAAATAAAAATCGTTTCCAGTTATTGTACAATGAAAATTTGCCAAATAATCCGCTAAAACCTGAAAAAACAGCATGGCGAAAGTATCACGAAAATCAGTTGAAAAAGGTTGTTATTTCTGCAAAACAACAAGAAATACCTGAAACTGATAGTTTAAGTGATACATCTCAAGGTTCAGATATTCAGATTATTGATATAAATAATTATGAGTTTGATGAGAAAGTGTTGAAAGCAAATAAAATTGAAAGTGAAGAGTTTGATAAAGATGGGAATGCAAAAGACCCACGAACATTAAAATATCATACTACTTTTTATACAAATTATTTGGTAAGTCAAATAGACTTTGGATTTTTAAGCAATTCGTATCAAACTTTTACGGGTTCAGCTTTTTATTTTAATCCAGGATTTAATATGATACTGAAACTTGCAACTTATGATTTGTTTGAAGATTACAGAATTACAGCAGGCTTTAGATTTGCTGGTAACTTTGATAGTAACGAATATTTATTGAGTTTTGAAAATCTTAAAAAACGTTGGAATAAACAGTTGGTTTTGCATAGACAAGCGCTGAATAATTATGCTTATGACTATTATTTTAAATCTTACACTCACGAAGCTTTTTACATTCTGCGTTATCCTTTGTCGCAAGTAGATGCGTTTCAATTTACATTTAATTTACGACAAAATCATTATTCATTATTGGCAATAGATTTTAATAGCTTGAAACAGCCAGATTTTTATGATTATTGGGCAGGAGCAAAGGCAGAGTATATTTTTGATAATACAAAAGCACTTAGCACTAATATATTGTCTGGAACAAGATTTAAAGTGTTTGGCGAATCTTATGTTGAAATGCACAAAAGACTTACCGACCTTTTTGTTACTGGCTATGATTTTAGGTATTACAAACCAATTCATAAGAATTTTATATTTGCATTTAGGGTAGCAGGTTCGGCATCGTTTGGAACAGCAAAATTGATATATTATCTTGGAGGAATGGACAATTGGATTAATTTGTCGGCAAAAAATCCTACTTTTAATCAAGATATTAAAATTGACCCTGAAGTAAATTACGTATATCAAGCTGTAGCAACAAATTTGCGTGGTTTTAATCAAAATATTAGGAATGGAACAAATTTTACTGTTGTTAATGCAGAATTAAGATTGCCTGTAGTAACTTATTTTTACAAAAAACCTTTGAATAATAATTTCCTTAAAGATTTTCAAGTTATTGCATTTTTTGACATAGGTTCTGCATGGAGTGGTTTGTCGCCATTTAGTGGAAATAATGCCTATGAAAATGATTATTACAATGATTATCCAGTGAGTGTGATTGTTTATAATAATAATTTCCCAATTGTTTCAGGATATGGATTTGGATTAAGGTCTAAATTGTTAGGATATTTTGTAAGAGCCGACTGGGCTTGGGGAATAAATGGAGACAAAATACAACCAAGAATGTTTTACCTATCATTAAGCACCGATTTTTAATGAAAAAAACGAAAAATATTTCAAAAAAAACAAATGAAAAATTTAAAAGATAAAATACAGAAATTAAACGAAAAATATTTTTCCGAAATTGTTGAATTTAGAAGGCATATACATCAATATCCTGAATTGTCGTTTAAGGAATTTGAAACTGCAAAATATATAAAAAGTATTTTAACAAAATATAATATTGAATTTGATGAATCTTTTGGCGAAAATGCTGTGATTGGAATTATTAAAGGCGATTTATCTGGAGACAATATTGCTTTACGTGCAGATATGGACGCTTTGCCAATTGAGGAATTAGTGGATTCTGAGTTTAAATCTAAAGTTCCTGGGGTTATGCACGCTTGCGGACACGACGCACATGTGGCTTCGCTGTTGGGGACAGCAATAATTTTGCAAGAATTAAGAAATTATATCAAAGGAAATATTATTTTAATTTTCCAACCAGCTGAAGAAAGAAATCCCGGTGGTGCTAAAATATTGATTGATAAAGGTTTATTGAAAAAATACAATATTATAAAAGTTTTAGGACAACATGTTTTGCCAGAATTAGAAGTTGGAAAATTTAATTTTGGTTCAAACTATGTAATGGCAACCTCTGACGAAATTTATATAAAATTTAGCGGAAAGGGCGGACATGCTGCTTTGCCACATAAGAGAAGCGATACAGTTTTGGCTTTAATTCATTTTATAAACGAAGTAAACGAGTTTAAAATCAAGTTAAAGTCTGATATGCCAATTATTATTGCATTTGGAAAATTGTCTGCACAAGGCTCTATAAATGTTGTTCCAGAGATTTCTTTTGCGGAAGGAACTATGCGAACTTTTGATGAAAAACTTAGAAATGAGATTAAAGCAAAACTTCAAGTAATTGCAGATAAATATGCTGATTATTATGGCTGTAAAGCCGATTTAGAAATTCGCCATGGTTATCCAGCGGTTTATAACGACCCAAAATTAAATTCTCAAGTTATGGATTTAGCTAAAGATTTTTTAGGCGAAGAAAATGTTGGAGAATTAGAAATTAGAATGACTGCTGAAGATTTTGCTTTTTATAGTCATGAAGTGCCATCGGTTTTTTACAGAGCTGGAGTTGCAGGTAATGGAAAGGGTATAGCAGGTCAGCACACTTCTTATTTTGATATAGATGAAAATGTATTTTTAAAATCTTCAGCTTTAATGGCTTGGTTTGCTTTAAATATTCAATAAAATGCGAAAATTACCAATTGAAGAAATTGGCAGATTAAGTGCCGAAGAGTTTGCAAAAACAGAAAAACTACCTCTTATAGTGGTTTTAGAAGATATTCGTTCACATCACAATACAGGAGCAATTTTTAGAACTATGGATGCTTTTGCAGGCGAGGCTGTTTATTTATGTGGAATTACAGGCACACCACCTCATAGAGATATTCATAAAACAGCTTTAGGAGCTACAGAAACCGTAAATTGGAAATATTTTAATTCTGCTTTAGAGGCTGTAGAGCAATTGAGGCAAGAAAATTATAAAATTATAGCTTTAGAAATTGCCGAAGGAAGTCTTGATATTCAAGATTTGGAAATTTGTAAAACTGAAAAAATAGCTCTTGTGCTTGGCAATGAGGTTTATGGTGTTGACCAAAAAATTCTTGATATTTGTGATTTATGTATAGAAATTCCACAGTATGGAACTAAGCATTCGTTAAATGTTTCGGTAAGTGGAGGCATTGCAATTTGGGAAATCTGTAAGCGTATGTTAGCGTAATTTTTTTATTACAAAAACATTGTTCATAAGATTTTAATCTAAATTCGTTTATTTTTTGGTAAGATTTTACAATCTTTTTATCTTTGGGAAAAATTAAATTTAATTAATTATGAAGTTTGGCGTTTTAATATTTCCGGGTTCAAATTGTGACCATGATATGATTTATGTTTTAAGAGATATTTTAAATCAAGAAGTTGTTGAGTTGTGGCATAAAGATACAGATTTACAAGATTGTGATGCTATAGCAGTTCCAGGTGGTTTTACTTATGGAGATTATTTGCGTTCAGGGGCTTTGGCTCGTTTTTCGCCAATAATGAAAAAAGTTGTAGAATTTGCACATAATGGAGGCTTAGTTTTTGGTGTTTGCAATGGTTTTCAAATTTTATGTGAAGCAGGTTTATTGCCAGGCACTTTATTGCATAATGAAAATCAAAAATTTATCTGCAAAAATCAATATATAAAAGTAGAAAACACCGATACAGCAATGACAATGTTTGTGGATAAGGACAAAGCATTAAAAATTCCTATAGCACATGGGCAAGGAAGATATTATGCACCGGATTCTACTTTACAAGAAATGCTTCAAAACGGACAAATAGTTTGGCGATATTGTGATGAAGACGGTAAATTAAACCAAAAAGCTAATCCAAATGGTTCTGTAATGAACATTGCAGGCGTTTGTAATGTTGAGAAAAATGTATTTGGTATGATGCCACACCCCGAAAGAGCCGCCGACCCAGAATTAAAAAATACTCACGGACTAATTATCTTTAAATCTATGATTGAGTATTTTAATGACCAAAAAATGTTGGAGAAGAAGGAGATGAATTAGGGCATTAAAGCAACTCCAAAAACTTTATTTTTGTTTTGTAAATATATATTACTGCCGAATTTAATTAATATATGGCATTAAGCTGGAATGAAATAAAAGACAGGGCTTTAAAGTTCTCAAACGAATGGGCTGATGCTTCAAGCGAAGAAGCAGATGCAAAACCATTTTTAGTTGAGTTTTTTAATGTTTTTGGTATTAGCAGAAAAAGAGTTGGCACTTTTGAGCATAGAGTAAAAAAACTTGACGACAGAGACGGCTATATTGATATGCTATGGAAAGGAACGATTTTAATTGAAATGAAAAGTCGGGGCAAAAACCTTGATAAAGCATATCAACAAGCAGTAGATTATACACAAGGTCTTAAACAACACGAATTGCCAAAATATATTCTTGTTTCAGATTTTGAAAACTTTAGACTTTACGACCTTGAAGATAATATAGAAATAGAATTTAAACTCAACGAACTTGTAAATAATGTTCAGCATTTTGGTTATTTGCTTGGCTATCAAAGGAAAGTTTACAAAGCAGAAGACCCAGCAAATATCGAAGCAGCCGAGTTAATGGGTAAACTTCACGATAGACTTAAAGAAATTGGTTACACTGGACATCCTTTAGAAGTTTATTTAGTTCGTTTGCTTTTTTGCTTGTTTGCTGAAGATTCTACCATTTTTGAAAAACAACAATTTCAAGATTATATTGAACAACGCACAAATGTTGACGGAAGCGACCTTGCTGCAAAATTGCAAGAACTTTTTCAAGTATTAAACACTCCAAAAGACAAAAGATTTAAAAACCTTGACGAGCAACTTGCTGAATTTCCATATGTGAATGGAAAATTGTTTGAAGAAATACTGCCATTGGCAAGTTTCGACAGCAAAATGCGTCAAGCTCTTTTAGATTGTACTTATATTGATTGGAGTAAAATTTCGCCTGCAATTTTTGGTTCAATGTTTCAAAGTGTTATGAATCCAAAGGAACGTAGAAATCTTGGAGCACATTACACAAGCGAAACAAATATTTTAAAACTCATTAAACCGCTCTTCCTTGATGAACTTCAAGCAGAATTTGAAAAGCTAAAAGGCAATAAAAACAAGCTCAAAGAATTTCATAAAAAACTTGGAAGTCTAAAGTTCCTTGACCCAGCTTGTGGTTGTGGAAATTTCTTGATTATTACTTATCGCGAATTGCGACTTTTAGAAATAGAAGTTCTTAAAGAATTGTATGGCACTCAACAAGTTTTTGATATTGGACAAATCATGCTTGTAAATGTTGACCAATTTTATGGCATTGAATATGAAGAATTTCCTGCACGAATTGCCGAAGTTGCAATGTGGCTGATTGATCACCAGATGAATATGCGGATTAGCCATGAGTTTGGACAATATTACGCTCGTTTGCCATTGAAGAAGGCAGCACAGATACATCACGCAGATGCTTTAGAAACTGATTGGGAAGAGATAGTTTCAAAAAACAAACTCTCCTATATTCTTGGTAATCCACCCTTTATTGGTTCCAACATCATGAAACACAATCAGCGTCAACAAATAGTAAGAGAGTTTGATAATGCAGCTGGTGGAGGAACTCTTGATTATGTAACAGGTTGGTACATCAAAGCAGCTAAATACATTCAAAACACAAAAATTAAAGTTGCTTTCGTTTCCACCAACTCAATTGTTCAGGGTGAACAAACAAATTTACTATGGGGTTTATTAAAGAATAGATACAATATCAAAATTCATTTTGCTCATCGAACTTTTAAATGGAGTAATGAAGCCAAAGGAAATGCAGCAGTTTACTGTATTATCGTTGGTTTCGCTAACTACGACATTAACAATAAGAGAATTTTTGAGTATGAAGATATTAGAGGTGAAGCACACGAGATTAAAGCAAAAAATATTAATGCTTATTTGGTCGATACAAAGGATGTTAGGATTGAAAAAAAGAAAAAACCAATTTGTAATGTGCCTGATATTATAAAAGGGAATTATTATGCTAAAAGTAAGGGATTAATAGTAGAAGAAGAAGATTTAGATTACCTAATTACTAATGAACCAAATGCTAAGAAATGGATAAAAAGGTTAATTGGTGCAGATGAATTTATTAACAACAGAATGAGGTATTGTCTTTGGTTGGTCGATTGTCCTCCCGATGAATTAAGAAAAATGCCTTTGGTGATGGAACGTGTAAATCGTGTTCGAGAAGACCGATTGAAAAGCTCAGATAAGGGTATGCAGAATCTTGCACCTACTCGTTTCAGAGAAACAAATAATCCTGAAACATGCCTTGTAATTCCTGTTGTTTCTTCCGAAAGAAGAAATTATATACCAATGGGATTTATTGATAAAAATACAATTTCTACAAACAGTAATTTAATAATGCCAAATGCAGAGTTATTTCACTTTGGTGTATTAATGTCAACAATGCATATGGCTTGGGTAAAGTCAGTTTGTGGAAGACTTAAAAGTGATTATCGTTATTCAAAGGAGATTGTTTACAATAACTACCCTTGGCCTGAAAATCCAACCGAAAAGCAAATAAAAGCCATAGAAGAAGCAGCGCAAAAGGTTTTAGATACTCGTCTGGAATTTCCAAACAGCACTTTGGCAGACCTTTACGATCCTTTGACGATGCCTCCTGCATTGGTTAAAGCACACAACGAACTGGACAAAGCAGTAGATTTGGCATATCGTCCGCAACCATTCACCAGCGAAACCAACAGAATGGGTTATCTTTTCGAGCTTTATGAAAAATATACAGCGGATTTATTTGCAAAAGCAAAAATTAAAAAGACAAGAAAGGCTAAAAATAATGACTAAAAACATGAAAACATGCAATAAATGTCTTCTTGACGAAAAATATCCTCAACTAACATTCAACGATAAGGGTGTTTGTTCTCTGTGTTCTTCTAACAAGGTGTTTAAGCCTATTGGTGAGAAAGCTCTTCTTGAAATTTTTGAAGCAGCAAAAAGTAAAAACAAAGAATATAATGCACTTGTGCCTTTAAGTGGAGGTAAGGATAGTACATATATTTTGCATTTGGCAGTTAATGTTTATAAGCTAAAGGTCTTGGCAATGACTTACGATAATGGTTTGTTTAGCCAGCTTGCCTTAGAAAATATCGAAAGAGCAATAAAAATTACTGGAGTAAAACATATATTTAGCAAGCCAGACTTTGATGTGCAAAAAAAGATTTATCAAAATATGCTTAGGCATACTGGAGATATTTGTGGAGCTTGCGATATTGCAACGAAAACACATACTTTAAAAGTCGCACGAGATTTTTCAATTCCAATTATTCTATACGGAACTTCGCCTTTAGAAAACGACTCTTTTATTCCTGATTCTATTCAAGATATTGAAAGATTTAAGTATATAATGAAAATTTCGGGAAACATGACAAAAAAACAAATTAATGATTTTCTAATTTACCCTAACTTAAATATGTTACGTCATTCTATTTACAAAAAATTAGGCATATTTAGTAAAGAAGTAAGTCCTTTGTTTTATATTGAAAATCCTACAGACCAAGAAATGGGAGAAATCATAAAAAAAAGAAATGGGCTGGCAAGATGAAACATCTCGTGAATATTCTAAACACTTAGATTGTATTGCTGAACCATTAACAAACTATATTAGAAATAAAATATATGGCTATGAACGTAGAAAATGCCAGTATAGTAATATGGTTAGACGTAATGAAATTACACGCGACGAAGCTATACGTTTGTTTAATGCAGATAAAATTGAGGAAAAACCATCTAATTATTCAACTGTTTTAAATCATCTTGAACTTACTGAAGATGACATCAATAAGGCAATTTCATATAAACCTCTGACTTTTGAAAATCGAACTTCAAAAATGAATAGACTTCAGACATATCTGATGAAGAAAATAAGGAATAAAGGCTAAGTGCAGTATGAATTGTTTTAGAATTAACAGATTATTCTCAATCATATCATTTATTTTCACAACACTGTCAGTCTTCTCGCAGACAGCAAAAACGCCACTTATGGGTTGGTCAAGCTGGAATAATTATGGACATAATATTAACGATTCTATAATTAATACCATTTTGATTAAAAAAATAG
>DHVB01000027.1:0-21312 GCA_002412425.1 Bacteroidales bacterium UBA5219
CCTAATAAAAGGGGACACTTAACTTTGTAGGATTATAAACAATTAAATTTTAAAATTATGGACACTCAACTTATTATTATTATTGGTGCTATTGTACTGTTGATTTTCTTTGCAGGAATAAAAATAGTTAGACCAACTCATCGCGGACTTATCGAAAGATTAGGAAAATATAGAAAATTTGCAAAACCAGGATTTCATTGGATTATTCCTGTGATTGATAAAATGTATAGAGTAAATATTACAGAGCAAATGGTTGATGCACAGCCACAAGAAATTATTACAAATGATAATCTTAACGCAAGTGTTGACGCTCAAGTTTATTTTAAAGTAAATTTTGATGAAGAAAGCGTTAAAAATTCTCAATACAATGTAAATAATTATCAATGGCAAATTGTTAACCTTGCTCGTACAACATTAAGAAATATTATTGGTACTCTTACTTTAAAAGCTGCAAATAGTGAAAGAGGAAAAATAAATGCGGAACTACACAAAACTTTATGTGATGAAACTCGTTCTTGGGGAATTGATATCGTTAGAACAGAGTTAAAACAAATCGACCCTCCACATGATGTTCAAGAAACAATGAACAAAGTTGTAAAAGCTGAAAACGAAAAAATTGCTGCTATCGACTTTGCTACAGCTGCTGAAATTTCTGCTGACGGAACAAAACGTGCAAAAATTAAAGAAGCTGAAGGTGTAAAACAAGCAAAAATTTTATATGCAGAAGGTGAAGCTTCAGCAATCAAATTGGTTAACGAAGCTGCAGACCAATACTTCGTTGGAAATGCACAACTGTTGAAAAAATTAGAAACAATTGAAAAGGCTCTTAAAGATAATTCAAAAATTGTAATTCCTGAAGGTAGCGATTTAGTTAATATTATTGGCGAAATGGCAGGCGGAGTATTACCTATAGAAAAAAATAAGACTAAATAATAAAACCATATAGTTAAGCAAAATATTAACTATATGAGAATATTACAAAAAAATTGCCTTGAATAGAGGCAGTTTTTTTATTTCTATCGAGTTATTGCAATTTATTTATTGGTACTCATAATATGTTTTATAAATCCAAATTAAATCACTACCAGAATAAGTTGTTCTTTCAATAATTTCTATCGGAAACTTTCCGTCATAAACATATTCAAATTCTGTTGTTCTAACAGTATTTCCTATAGTTGTAGTTGTAATTTTTCCAACATTATTTTTTGAAAAACCGCTTTCTATATTATTTGATATAAAACGGCTAGAATAAAATGGGTTTTTATATTTATCATAATTTTCATAATTATATTCTCTTACTCTATTGTCATCGTCAATATATTTTACTTTACTTAGATTATCTCCATCATATTCAAAAGTGTAAATATATGATAAACTAGCAGCTTTAGTTCGCATAGTGTTTTCAGGTATTTCATATGGTAAAATTTTAGAAATATAACTTTGTGGTTTATTTGATTTGCTCACGAGGATTTTGGAATTATCAATCTCTATTACAGAAACTTCAACAATTTTATTTTTGTCATACTTAAAATTCATAATCTGGTATAATTCATTATCTATGTAAAGTTCAATCTTACTTATTAGTTTTTTATCGTATATAATTTCGTATCTATCATTAAAATCAAAATCTTGAATTTTTATCAGTCGATTTTTATTATCATAAGATAATATCTCAGTATAGAAAGAATGTTTAATTTTAACTAACTTGTCTTTTTCCCAAGTCCATTCTTGCGAAAGGGTTTTTGTGCCAGTATTTAAACCATATTCGTAATAAATTCGTTTAATTTTTTTATTAGGGATATAAACTCCTTCTTTTTTGCAGCCTACAAAAAAAATGCTAAAGTAAATAACAAAATTTTTCTCATAATTTACAATTTTTAAATATGCCTCCACTTTTAGGCTTTCGGCAACTCCTTTAGTCTTTTATATTAAATACAAAAATACAAATTTTTATCAAACAATAGGTGTTTATTGTCAGATTTATTAAATTGAGATTGGAATAATCAGATTTGCTTTTATATTTGCAAGAAACAATTTATTGTTTTAGTTTTAATTTTGCTATATTCGTAAACTTAAATTTATTTTTATGAAAAATTATCTTTTACTAGTTTTAGTTTTTATTTTCACTCCTTTTTTTAGTGATGCTTGTACAAATTATTTGGTAACAAAAACAGCTTCGGTTGATGGAAGCACAATGATTTCTTATGCTGCCGACTCGCATATTCGTTATGGTGAGCTTTATTGGCGACCAGCAGCCGATTGGGAAAAAGGAAATATGCGTACAATTTATGATAGAGGTACAAATAAACCTCTTGGAAAAATCCCACAAGTGCCTCACACTTATAAAGTTGTGGGTTTTATGAATGAACATCAACTTGCAATTGGTGAAACTACTTTCGGCGGTCGTGATGAATTAGTTGATACTACTGGAATAATTGATTATGGTAGTATGATGTTTATTGCTTTAGAAAGAGCAAAAACTGCAAGAGAAGCAATTAAACTAATTATAGAATTACTTAACGAATATGGTTATGCAAGTAGTGGGGAAACTTTTTCTATTGCCGACCCTAATGAAGTGTGGATTATGGAAATTGTTGGAAAAGGAGTGGAGCTGGTATATGATAAAAAACAAAAAAAGTATGTGAATAAAAATAAAGGAATTGTTTGTGTTGCAATAAAAATTCCAGAAGGTTATGTTTCGGCTCATGCTAATCATTCTAGAATTACAAACTTTCCATTAGAGAATATGAAAAACTCTATATCATGTAAAAATTTAGATAAAATCTTTGACGAAAATATTGAAGTAGTTTATTCTCATGATGTAATTAGCTTTGCTAGAGATAAAAAATATTTTTCAGGAAAAGATGAAGATTTTTCATTTTCACAAGCTTATGCACCTATTAATTATAGTGCAGCAAGAGGTTGCGAACTTAGAGTTTGGGCTATGTTTAACGAAATAAGTGATGATATGGCAAAATATTGGGATATAGCCTGCGGTAACGATTTGGAGAATAGACTTCCGTTATGTATTAAGCCTAATCGCAAATTAAGTCAATTAGACTTATTCAAATTTTTTAGAAATTATATGCAAGGCACAGAATTAGATATGACAAAAGACATAGGAGCAGAGCCTTCTGGTATGCCTTATCGTTGGCGACCTTTAACTTTTAAATATGAAGGTAAAGAATATTTGAATGAAAGAGTAACTGTAACTCAACAAACAGGTTTTTCTTTTGTGGCTCAAATGCGTTCGTGGTTACCAAACGAAATTGGAGGAATTTATTGGCTTGGTGTTGATGATGCGGGTTCTTGTGTATATACTCCTTTTTATGTGGGAATAACAAAACCTGCAGAAAAATGGGCTGAAGGATATGGAGATATTTTAACTTATAAAGATGATGCAGCTTTTTGGGTGTTTAATAGATTAGCACATTTTAAGTATTTATTTTACAATAGAGTAATGCCAGAAATTGAAAAACATCAGTCATTTTTAGAAAATAAATATGTTGAATATGTGGATATTATTGATGAGACGGCTCTAAAATTATATAAGCAATCACCAGAAAAAGCAGCTGAATTTTTAACAGAGTATTCTTGTAATAACGCAAATTCTTTAGTTGATTATTGGAAAGAACTTAATAATTTTCTGTTGGTTAAATATTTAGATGGAAACGTTAAGCCTGAAGAAAACGGAGAGTTTTTACGAAATCCATGGGGCTATCCGAAAAAAATTATTTGGCCAGGATATTCCGATGAGTGGAAGAAAACTCTTATAGATAATACAGGTGATAAGTTTTTGATGAGATAGTTTTACTATATAATAAAGTAAATAAGCAATTTTGAAATAATCTCAGCTACAAGAAGTCCTAGAATAAAGCCAATTATTAACTTAGAACCATTTACACCTGTAGAAACTTTTAATCCATTGTACATTAATGCAATATACCAAACTATAACAGGAACAGAAATCAATATAAATACCCAAAAAGAAGGAACATTAAGTATAATCATAGGATCTTGAATTATTTGTTCCACATCAGGAAAGGTAATAAATAGTGATACTAGTGCTAATATAATAAATGGTATTCGTGCAAATGTCATTGTGCCAAGAATATCAACAAAGCGAAAATCCTTAGAAATAATCAATCAATGCCACTATGTACATGGTAAGTACAACAGAGAGCAGACTTATTCCTGTAACTATAAAGGATGACCAAATGCTGACATTACTGACGAAATGAGCATCAATAGCTCCATCAAAAAGTAGGTTTCCAAAACTAGCAAGTACTGCTGAAATAATTACAATCACTATACCCATTCCAAAAGCTTGCCATCCAGCAATGCGGATAAATGGGTTCCAAAGTAAACTCCAATTTTTATTTGTTTTCATAATTTTTAATTTTTTGAATGATTTCATTTAACATATTTCTCACTGTAGGATAACTCAGCTTGAGTTCTGCCGACATATTTTTTAAACTTCCACTGTTTTTTATAAAGCGGAGGATAAACTGTAATTCGTCTTCTGAAAGACGAAGCAAAACAGGAAGCTCATAAGAGCCTGTAACTTCTGTTTGGCAAGTTGTGCATTTTAATGCCATTACTTTAAGCTGTGATTGACAGCTTGGACAAGATGTAGGTAACATAGTTTTATTTTTTATTAATAATGGTACAAAAATAATATAAAATTTAATAAAATCAAAATATTAATCAATAATATTTAATAATTATTTAATAATATTTATAAATTGTTTAATATAATGATAGGTTAGAAGAGAATTGTTTTTTATGAAAAGCACAAAAAAAATCGGATATTAAATTTAATATCCGATTTTTTCATATTTGAACTTTACAATTATTATTCTTTTATAAATCTAGCTACTTGATTATTTGCTTTAATAATATATAAACCTGGTTTTAAAGAAGAAACATCAATTGATTTTCCAGAAACATTAGCATTTAATACAACTTTTCCTGAAATATCCATGATTTGAATATTTTCTGTTTGAAGTCCTTCTAATTGTAAAATACTAGTTGTTGGATTTGGATATACTTTTAAAACAGCATTTGTATTTTCAGTAATTCCTAACACAACAACTTCATAGTGAGCTTGAAAACCTTGAGCTTGAGCTTGTCCGTCAGTAGTAAATTCTAAATAAATTTTATTACCTTCAGTAATTACTTCACCAGGATTGTAAGTAAATTCTCCTACTAGTTCAATTAGACCGTTTATTGGGTTACCTTTCCAAATTTTTAAAGTATCACCAGATGCTAAGTCGAATCTGTCAAAAGTTAGTCTTAAAAAGTCTGCATTTGTCATATCTGGATTAATTAACCAGCTACAGTTTGTATTTTTTGCATATAAGTTTGGTCCGCTACCGTCATCAAATGAGTATGAAGGTAATGTCATTACTATATTTTGTTTACAAAAATCAGCTCCGTGAGGTGCAAGTTCAAGAATTGCAGATTGTTCAAAAGGGAATTCCATTTGTGGATTTATTTTGTCTAAATAATAGAATCCGTCTTTTGAACCGCCCCATCCCCAGTTAAATCTAAAGAAAGAAGTGTCTCTGTATCCATCGCATAAAAAAGCATGTCCACCTTCTTCTTCACTAACACCAGCATACATTATTGGTCTGCCTAAGTCTAAGTCGTATTTAAGTCTGAATTTCCATTCTGCATCAGACATTGTTTCTTTATATGTGAAATATGAGCCTGATCTGTATTTAAAGTTTTCTTTAAAAGCTTGCCAAGCATAAACTGTTTGTGAACCAGAACTTTCGTGTCCATAATCCATACGAACAGCAATTCCACAGTGGAACATTAGTCTAGCAACTTCTTCTTTTTGTTGTTGAGTAGAGTTTGGCATAAAAAAGTTTGGCATTAAACTGTAATCATAAGATTCTTTATTCAAATCAACTTCGTAATAATCGCCCCAATGGTAGTTAACAACACCTTTAGCAGTATCAGGATATTCCCAATATTTCATTATTTGAGCCATTGCTGTAGCAACACATCCAGTATAAGTGTGACCATTGTTGCCTTCTGGATGTTCTGGTGTAAACATGTTATATGGCCAATCTTGATTCCATTTTGTTAACACTAATTGATCTACTTTTTTAGTGCTACTTTGGTAATTATTAAGCATATCTGCCCAAAGTTGTTGTATTTGTTCTGTAGCTTGAACATTGTTTTCTTCAATATAATCTAATTGTCTTAAATATTGATTAATCCACATTTTTGTTGCAGGAGCAGTGTTTTCGTTAAAATTAAATTCACCTTCATCAGAAAACGCTAAAACAGGAACAGATCTATTATCACTACTAACCAACATAAAACCACCATTAGCAAAGTTTAAAACATGTATTTTTTCTTGGTCATTACTGTTTTTTATGCTAGAAATTGATTTAATTTCTGCATTAATTCCAGATTTGCTCGCAGATGGCATAAAGTTTTTGCTAATTGCAATAGCTGTTTCAACTGAAACTTTACTTGAATTGTTTTGACTGAAGCCCGAATAGTTAATTAAGCTAACAAAAGCGATTAGTACAACTATTTTTAAACCAAATTTTTTCATATTTCCCTTTTTATTTTTATTTATATTTTATATTAATTACCTATTATAATAATTTTTCAAAAGTAAGTTTTTTTTTTCAATATACAATTATTTTTTTCATTTTTTATATTAACATTTAATTTTTAATATCCAACTTGCTGGTAATTATAGGTTTAATCTATTTTTTAAATAATGAATTAACAAATTCTTTTTTGTCAAATATTTGCAAATCTTCTATTCCTTCACCAATTCCAATATATTTTACAGGAATTTTAAACTGGTCGGATATTCCAATTACTACTCCACCTTTTGCTGTTCCGTCTAATTTTGTAACTGCTAATGCTGTAACCTCTGTTGCTTTTGTAAACTGCTTTGCTTGTTCGTAAGCGTTTTGACCTGTTGAACCGTCAATTATTAGCAGCACTTCGTGTGGGGCATCTTCGATAACTTTTTGCATAACTCTTTTGATTTTCGTTAATTCGTTCATTAAGTTAATTTTATTATGAAGTCGTCCTGCTGTATCAATTATTACTACATCAGCTTCGGCTTTTTTTGCAGCACTAAGAGTATCAAAAGCAACAGATGCTGGATCAGAACCCATATCTTGTCTAATCATTGGAACACCAACTCTATCTGCCCAAATTTGAAGCTGGTCTATAGCTGCGGCTCTAAAAGTGTCGGCTGCACCTATATATACAGATTTACCTGCATTCTTAAATTTATAAGCTAATTTTCCTATAGTTGTGGTTTTTCCTACTCCATTTACTCCAACTACCATAATTACATAAGGTTTAGCGGAGTTGAAAATCTCATCTTCATCAGTTTGATTGGTTTCGTTTTCTTCTAATAATGAAGCTATTGTACTACGTAAAATTTCATCTAACTCCTCAGAGCTTTGATATTTTTCTTTTTTTACATTTTCTTGAATTTTTTCAATAATTCTAACAGTCGTTTCAACTCCGACATCAGAACTTATTAATATTTCTTCTAATTCATCAAGAACATCGTCATCTATTTTAGATTTACTAAAAATTAATCTATTGAGTTTGCTAAAAATAGAGCTTCGGGTTTTTTCTAAACCTTGGTCTAAATTTTCTTTTTTTTCTTTACCAAATAATCCAAAAAAAGCCATAAGTTTTAATTTTTTACAAATATATTATTAAAATACTTTTTTAATTTTATTAAAAAATTATAATAAACCTAATTCTAATAAAGCTTCATCACTGAGCATATCTTTTGACCATGGTGGGTCGAAAACTAAATTTATGTTTACACTTCTAACATTTTCAACGTTTTTTATAGCATCGTTAACATTTTTTATTATGTCGTCAGCCATTGGGCAATTTGGTGCAGTAAGTGTCATGTCAACATCTACATCATAATCGCTGTTTACATCTATTCTATAAATTAAGCCAAGATCGTAAACATTTATTGCAATTTCAGGGTCGTAAACTGTTTTTAAATTTTCGACAATATTTATTTCAATTTCAGTAATTTTGTCCACAATTCGTTATTTTAATGCATTAAATGCCATTGCATATAATTTAAGTTGCTTTATCATTGACAGTAGTCCATTAGAACGAGTAGGAGATAGATGTTGTTGTAGTCCGGTTTTCTTAATAAAATATAAGTCTGTTTCTAAAATTTCTTTTGGAGTTCTTTCTGATAAAACTCTAATTAATAATGCAGCAATTCCTTTTGTGATAACAGCATCACTATCAGCAGTGAAATATATTTTTCCTTCTTTAAATTCTGCATGAAACCAAACATTTGATTGACAGCCACTAATTAAGTTTTGATCTGTTTTGTATTCAGAAGGCATCTCAGCTAATTCTTTTCCAATTTCAATCAAAAGTGCATATCTATCCATCCAATCGTCGAAAACTTCAAATTCTTGGATAATTTCGTCTTGAATTTCGTTTATAGTCATTTTTATAACAGAGAGAGAATTTATCTCTCAATTTTATTTTATAAAAGTGCGTCTAATTTTGCTGTTAAAGTGGCTTTTGGAACTGCTCCAACAACTTTGTCAACAACTTCTCCATCTTTTAAGAATAAAATAGTTGGAATATTTCTAATTCCATATTTTACTGCTATACTATTGTTGCTGTCAACATCAACTTTTCCAATAACAGCTTTATCACCATATTCGTTGTGCATTTCTTCAATTAGAGGTGCAATCATTCTACATGGTCCACACCATACTGCCCAAAAATCTAAAACAACGGGCTTGTCGGTATTAACTACTAATTCGTCAAAATTTTTTTCAGTAATTTCTAATGCCATAGTCTTTTAAATTTAAATTAAGTTGCTAATATAAGAAAATGTTTTAATAAAAAACTAAAAATAATATTAAATTTAAACTTTAACAATTTTTTTTAGCTCTTGTTTAAATTATTTTAATAAAAATAAATAAACTCAATTAAGTTTGATATAGTTAAAATATTTATTGCTTTCCAAATATTCTATTAGTTTGTCGCTTAGTATTATTTGGTGATTTCTCGAAAAAACAGTAACTTCTGATTTGTTTTTCTTATCTTCTAGCGATAAACTTAATGTAATTTTTCCTTTAGAAGATTTTAAAACTTTTAAAAATTCCGAAATAAATTCTTCAGTAATATTTTCAGTTGGAAGTTTTAGTATAAGTTCATTGAAAAAATCATTTTTCATATCAGCAAGTAAGTTTATTTTATAAACATTAAACCTTAGTCCTGGTTCATGTGTTTTTTCCTCAAAGCCACAGTTCATAAGAATGGCATATCCTTTTACAAAATAACTTTTTAGTTCTGCATATTTTTTCCCAAATACTGAAAAAGAAAAAGTTGAAGAATAATCTATCATAGTAATTTTTGCGTAAGGGTTTCCAGTTTTGCTCAACCTTTCAGTAACATCTGTAATGTAACCAGCAACTTTTATATTTGCAAACCTTTTCTTATTATCTTCATTTTCTAATTCTATTAGTGGTATAGTTTTATAATTATTAATAATAAATTTGAATGGATCTAATGGGTGTCCTGACAAATACATGCCTATATGTTCTTTTTCGTTTTTTAAAACTTCAAAGATATTTACTTCTGGCAAAATTGGAATTTCAGGTTTTTTAACTTCAATAGCAAAACTGTCGCCAAATAGAGTAGTGGAAGCAGGTGCAGAGTTTTGCATGTTATTGCCAAATCTAATAAGTTCTTCAATAAAACTATCAAAACCATTAGTTCCAATAAAATATTGAACTCTTTGAAGTTCGCTAAAGCAATCTAAAGCACCGCCATGAACTAAGGCTTCTATGTTTTTCTTATTTACAGCATTTAGATTTACTCTTGAAACAAAATCAAATATGTCTTTGTATGCTCCATTTTTTTCTCTTTCTTCAATAATATTTGCAACTGCATTAGTTCCAACATTTTTAATGCCTTGTAATCCAAATCTAATATTTCCTTTTTTGTTTACAGTAAAATCATTATAAGATTCGTTTACATCAGGACCTAATACTTTGATTTTCATTCTTCTGCATTCTTCCATTTGCACGGTTATTTTGTCCATTTCAGAAATATTGCGTGTGAGGTTGGCTGCCATAAATTCGGCTGGATAGTGTGCTTTTAGATATGCAGTTTGAAATGCGATGTGAGCATAGCATACAGAGTGAGATTTATTAAATGCGTATTTAGCAAAATTAGACCAGTCTTTCCAAATCTTATCTATTAATTCATCAGGGTCCTTTTTAACAACTTTACAGCCTTCAATAAATTGGGGATTACTTTCACAGCCTTCAATAAACTTTTGATGGTATTTTTCCATTTCAGCACTTAATTTTTTTCCCATTGCTTTTCTCAGACTGTCAGATTCACCTCTAGTAAAATTAGCAAGTGCTCTTGCCTGTAACATTACCTGTTCTTGGAAAACTGTGATTCCGTAAGTGTCTTTCAAAAATTTCTCCATTATTGGGTGGTCATATTCTGTGTGCTGGATTCCATGTTTTCTGTCAATGTAATCTTTTATATATTCCATTGGACCAGGACGGTACAGAGCGTTCATAGCAACTAAATCATTAAAGTGATTGGGCTTTAAAGAACGTAAATGAGATTTCATACCTTCCGACTCAAATTGGAATATCGCAGTTGTTGCTCCTGTTTTGAAAATTTCTAAAGTTTTTTTATCGTCTAATGGTAAATTATCAACACTAATTTTTTCTTTTCTAGATATTTCAATATTTTTTAGTGTTTCTTTTATGATTGATAAAGTTCTTAAACCTAAAAAGTCCATTTTTAATAGCCCAATAGATTCAACATAACTTCCTTCGTATTGTGTAGCATAGAGTTTAGAATCATCTTTAACCCTCATTAATGGAATGTGATTTTCAAGATTGTTTTTTCCTATTAACATTCCGCAAGCATGTACTCCTGTTTGCCTTACAGAGCCTTCTAATGTACATGCAATAGCAATAGCTTTCAGCAATTTTTCATCATTTACTTCTCTTGCACTTTTTATTTCTTGAGCAATTATAAGTCTTGTGTTTAAAATATTAGCTTCTTTGTCATTATCTTCATTTATAGCTGTTTTGTAATCTTTTTCTATAGCTGCTATGGCTTTATCGATAGAGCCTGTTTTTTGTTCTGTTTCTAATATTATTTCATAAGCATTGCTTAAAGAGCCTAAAGTTGGAATTTTTTTAGTTAGAGCATTTACTGTTGGAAGTGGTATGCCCAATATCCTTGATACATCTCTTAAAGCTCCTTTTGCTTTCATAGTTCCAATAGTACAAATGTGAGCTACTTTTTCTTGTCCATATTTTTCTGTAACGTAATCAATTACTAAAGCTCTTCCATCATCGTCGAAGTCAATATCCACGTCAGGCATCGAAATTCTGTCAGGGTTTAAAAATCTCTCAAAAAGTAAATTAAACTCTATTGGGTCAACATCAGTAATTTTTGTACAATATGCTACTACCGAGCCAGCTGCCGAACCTCTACCTTTTCCCACAAAAACTCCCATTTTTCTTGCTGCTGCAATAAAATCCTGAACAATAAGGAAATATCCAGGAAAACCCATGGTTTTTATTGTGTTGAGTTCAAAATCTATTCTCTCTTTTATTTCTTCAGAATAGTTTTCGCCATATCTTTCTTTTGCACCTATTAATACTAAGTGTGTTAAATAATCAGATTCAAATTTTATTCTTAAAACAGCATCGTAGCCGTGCAAAGCATTATATCTATCTTCAGTAAATTCTTTAATTAGATCTTGTTCTGTGTATTTTTCTTTCCATTGTTCAATAGTTCCAAACTCTTCGGGAATTGGAAACTCTGGCATAATGGGGTCGCTGTTGATTTCATAAATTTCTATTTTGTCGGCAATTTCCATTGTGTTTGATAGAGTTTCGGGATTGTTTGGAAACAGAGCCAACATCTCTTCTGGAGTTTTTAACCATTCTTGTCGTGTATATCTTAAACGGTCAGGGTCGTCAAAATCAGCATTAGTAGTTAAGCAAATTAATACATCATGTGCTTCGGCATCTTCTTCGTTGGTGAAATGCACGTCGTTTGTAGCAATTACTTTAACATCAAGTTCTTTACCAAGTTCAAGTATTTTTTTATTTACTTTTAATTGTTTGTCTGAAACATTGAATTTCTGTTCTGGATTTTCGCTTGGATGATACATGATTTCTAAGTAAAAATCATCTGCAAAAACCTCTTTATACCATAAAATTACTTCTTTAGCTTCATCAATTCTATCATTATCTATAAGTCTTGGAATTTCACCACCCAAACAAGCAGACGAAACAATTAAACCTTCTTTATATTGTTCTAACAATTCTTTGTCAATTCTAGGTCTTTGATAAAAGCCATCTGTGCTTGCAATAGACATTAATTTTAATAAATTATAGTAACCAGTTAGGTTTTTAACTAAAATAACCAAGTGGTTCCCAGACAAATCTTCTTTGTCGTATTTGTTATGAATGCTTTTTCTTGCAACATAAGCTTCTGAACCTAAGATTGGTTTTATGCCATTTTTTAGGCAAACTTCATGAAATTCTTTAATTCCTAATAAAGTACCATGGTCGGTTAAAGCTAAAGAAGTCATTCCGCTATCTTTAGTTTTTTTTACTAAGGCATTAATTGATGCTGCTCCATCTAAAATAGAGTACTGTGAGTGGACGTGTAAGTGTGTAAAATCAATCATTTTCTAAAATCTTTTTCAAAAAAACGCAAGGCTATAAAATTAACTTAAATGCAGCAATTAAAAAATTAAATACAAAATTTTTATCCCAAAGTAATTAACAAATAATTTTTAATAAAAAATGGTACTTATTTTGTTATGTTTATAAAAATAAAATTTATAAGTTTGTGGAAAACAAAAAAATAAGCAATAAAATGAAAAAAATATTACAGTATTATTTGTGCTGACATTTGGATTTGCATATGGTCAGGACTTTTTGTACCCTAACATTAATGCGCAGGGAAAAGATGTTGAAAACTTTATTCCAAAAGGTTGGATGTTATTAGATTCTGTACAAGGCGATTTAAATAAGGATAACTTTAAAGATTTAGTTTTGGTTATTCAGCACATAGATAGTGTCATGCTTGACAAATATGCAGATTTAGCACAACCCAGAATGTTGTTAATTCTTTTTTATGATAATGAATCAAATCTATACAATTTAGCAGAAAAAAGTGAAAGTTTTATATTGCCTCACGATAATCCTAACATGACAGACCCATATGTTGGCATGTCTATTAGCAGCAAAGGTGTGCTTAAAATGGAATTTGAATTTTTTGCTACCATGGGAAGTTATGGCTCGTCAACGAGTTCGTATAAATTTCGCTATCAAAATAATGAATTTGCTCTTATTGGTGCTGATGACTACTATTTGCATCGTGCTACAGGCGAATTCGGAGAAAGAAGTTTTAATTTTCTTACAAAAAAATAAAGGCAACTGAAGGTCATATTGATTCTGACAAGAAAAAAGTTGTTTGGCGAGACCTCGATATAAAAGAATTAAAAACACTTAAAACTTTTAAAAAACCTTATTCATGGGAGGTTGAGAAAGATAGTAATATATAAAAGTTGATTTTGTGTAGGATAATTAGTTGAAAGTTTGTAAAGTTTTTAAAGTTGAATTTCCATAATAATATGAAAACTTTTTTTGGAAGAGACAAATTTGTGAGATTAGCGAGGAAGAATTTAAGCAGTAGGGGGTTGACTTTGTACGAATTTGATAATGTGTTTAGAAATAGCGTTGCGTTATTTATTAGATGTTATCTTTTCTTTCTATTAAAGAACTATTAATGAACCAATTGAACCAATTATGAACCAATTAAAAAGTAACTCGTTCCTGCCCCAATATCTCCTTTTCGTTCAAAAAGTTTATATTGTTCAATAAGTTCTGTCAAATCCCTATATGCAGTTACTTTAGAAACACCATTTAACTTTTGATATTCCTTATTCGTAATTTTTCCTTTCTCTTTTACATACTCAACCGCTTTTAGTTGTCTCTTGTTTAATCCAAGTTTGATAAGTTGTTCTTTTGTCAATTTGTTTTTAAACATTGTTACCAACAAACCTCCGTCCAGTTCAATTATTTCGGGTTCAGGAAGTCCTGCTTGTTTGCAGGTTTCCATAATTTTAATTGTGCCACGTCCCCAAGCGTCAATTAAACCGCCTTTAAAACAAACATCAGCAATCAAAACATTTCTTGGTCGTGATGAGTGTGGTCGTTTTAACGATTCAACAGTTAACGGACTTTGTAATCCACCATCATTCCAGAAAGAAATTTTATCATCATAAACACGAATTTGCGTATGAACGCCCATATAATTGCGATGTACCAAAGCGTTTAAAATAGCTTCACGCATTGCTTCTCTAGGATATTCTGGTGTTTCGATACGATGCATTCCCTCAAAAGAAATGTTTTTGATAATAAATTTATGATTGATTTGATTTAAAACTGCTTGATACAAATTGATAATATTACCTTCCTCACTTTCCTGAAAAATTAAATTCAACTCATCTTTAAAACGACCAATTCTAACATTAATACTCGGATAGAATTTGCCAGGGTCTTTGCCAAATAAAATCAAAGCTGCACGTTTTATTTGTCCGTTTTCTATTAAACGCAGTTTGTCAAAAAGTTGTTCAGTTGATAATCCGTCTACTTCGGGTAAACGTCCCTTTTCTTTTGCCATTACCAAAAATTTGGCTACTGCTGTTTCGTCAATATCATCTAATGTAGCACGTGGTTCAACAACATCGTCCCAGGTTTTGCCCGATTTCTTTAATAAAAATTCATTAAGCGAAGTCCCTGTTAATTCCTGTTTGGTGCTTCCGATACGGTAGTAGTATCTACCACGTAATGAGATAGGAACGGAATAAGGCGGTGTAACAATTTTAATGTAATACATTTCGTTTTCTTCGTGCAGGTTTACCTCAACTGTAATTCCCATACAATTGCGAATTTTGTTTGGAATGTCGTCCATTAATTTTTTGTAATCATTAATGCCTACAACATTTCCATTATCGTCTTTACCAATGTAAATAGTACCACCTTGTGCGTTTGCAAAGCCGCAAATCCATTTCAGGTAGTCATCGTGCCAAGCACTTTTATATTCTATGTCTTGTTGTTCGGGCATAGGTATTATAATTAAATGCCTTCGTAAAAGTAAACCAAAATATAAAATTCAAAAATGTCGCGTCCTAAGAAAAGTTGACACATTTTGTTATAAAACCGACTTTAAAAACTTTATGAACTTTTAACTTTATAAACTCAGGCCAGCAGTTTGACACTCCTGAAGCATCGTCTTACTTAATTCCCATTTTCTTTTTTAGATCTTTCGGAATAGCATCTTTATGAACAACTATATTCATAGTTTTATATTTTACAAAACTTTCTGAAGCATAAAAATATCCATCATACTCGTTGCTTGCTGCCCAAGAGTTTTTTACATAATAATATTTTGTGCCGTTTTGATCTGTACCCATTCCACAAATCAACATTCCGTGGTCGTCTGTAGTAAGGTAATTGTCAAAAGCTTCTTGTCTCATTTCTTGAGTAATAGTTTTTTCAGGAACTGGTTTGTCTAAAGCATATAAAAGACTTTCTTTTTCTCTTGCAGAAAGTTTTTCCCATTTATCTCTTTCTAAACCATCTAAGTCAGGTCTGTCTTCTTCTGGAATTACAGCAAAACCTCTTGTCCATTTGAATCCTTTTTCGCTAACATCAGAACCCCAGCATACTGTAAAATCGTTGTTAATAGCATTGTCTAAAACTTGCATCATTTCGTCAATAGGTAAGTTGTAAGCAGTTCCCCAAGCCCAGTTGTCAGGAATTTCAAGAATAAATTTTTCATAAAATGGATGATGTGTATATGAAGTAATATTTATATAATCATCAGTATTTATTCCTAAATATTCTGCAAATGATTGTGGAGTGTATTTTTTACCTTCATAAGTAAACTCTTCTGGAACTTCGCCAAGATAAGCATCTAAAATGCCGTTGTAGCCTCTTAGCCAAGCTGTAGAAAGTTTTTTATTACCATTTTTAATAACAGCGTCAACATAGCCTTTTAAAACAGCATCTAATTCACCGTGAACATGATTAGTTTCGCCATAGTTTAAGCCTGTGTAAACATCTTCAGGAACAATTCCATGTTTTTTAATTACATTAAACACATCATGGAAAGCACCACCACCACTAAAATTAATTTCGCCATGCATTCTTACATACTTTTCAGCTTTGTCGTTGTAAGTATAACGTACAATAAAAAGTTCTGCAAGGTCGATTTCTGGTTTGCCAAGGCGTAAAAGTTCAGATTCAATAAATGCTAAACCACTATAGCTCCAGCAAGTACCAGCTCTGTATTGGTCTTTTACAGGTGTTGTTTTAACTTCTTTTTTTAAGGTGAATACATAAGATTCATCTTTTTTCTCAGTGTCGTCTTGAGCAATTACCGATACGCTTAAAAACGAAATTGCTAATAATCCAAGTAAAAACTTTTTCATAAATTCAGATTTTATTTAATTTTAATATTAATTTATTTATGCACAAATTTAATAAAAGTTTTTGTTTATACAATAATATTTGAATTTTATAATACTTAGAAAAAAGTTAAAACAACAAGTATGATATGATTAGCAAAGCTTTTGTGTTGTTCTAAAAATTTATTTGTAATCCATCGTAGGCTAATTGAATTTTTTCGGGCAATTCAGAATTTATTTTATCGTATAAACCCATAGAACAACTGATATGTGTTAAATAAACTTGTTCGGCTTTTGTACTTTGAGCTATGTTTATAGCTTCGTCTAAAGAAAAATGTTTATTATGTTTTTCATGCCTCAATGCATTGATTATGAGAATTTTGCAATCTTCAATTTTTTTAAGCTCTTTTTCAGAAATAAAGCTAGCATCTGTAATGTAAACAAAATCATTAATTCTAAAACCAAGAATTGGTAGTTTCCCTTGCATTGCTCTAATTGGAAGAATTTCTATGTCGTTTATTTTAAATTTTTCTTCAGAAATTGTATTTATTTCAAATTTTGGAATTCCAGGATAATTTGTATTAAAAGAGTAGGAGAATTCATTTATAATTGCATCGGCAACTCTTTTTTCGGCGTAAATTGGTATTGCCGAGTTTAACAAATAGTTGAAAGGTCTTAGGTCGTCCAAACCACCAATATGGTCGCGATGTTCGTGAGTAATTAGGACAGTATCAATTTTTGTGATATTTTCTCTTAGCACTTGTTGCCTAAAATCAGGTCCTGCATCTATAATAATATTTGTATTATCTAATTTTAGAAAAATTGAGGTTCTAAGTCTTTTGTCTTTGCTGTTTGTTGAAGTGCATACTTCGCACTTGCACCCAATAACTGGCACGCCAAGCGAAGTTCCTGTACCTAAAATAATTGCTTTCATAAATATTTTGATACAAATTTAGTAAAAATATTGTTAAGCGAAATATTAATGATAGGTAAAAATAGTTTTTTAACTAAGTTTTATTTTAACTTTGCAAAATAATGATAAAAGAAATGAACTTTAAATCTTGTCTATATTTAATTCCTAATTTGATTGGTGCAACAGATGTTGATGATGTTTTGCCAAAGAATTTATATTCTCAAATTTCTCATATTAGACATTTTATTGTTGAAGATATTCGCAATGCAAGAAGGTTTTTAAGAAGTTTGTCAAAAGATTTTGTTATTGATGATTTAACTTTTTATGAGTTGAATAAACATACAGAAATTGAGCAAATTGAAGATTATTTAAAAGTTTCTGAACAAGGTTTAGATATAGGTTTGTTGAGTGAAGCTGGTTTGCCTTGTGTTGCTGACCCAGGAAACTTAATAGTACAATTAGCTCATAAAAAAAATATAAGAGTAAAACCACTTTCTGGTCCTTCTTCAATTTTTATGGCATTAATGGCTTCGGGAATGAATGGTCAGAATTTTGCTTTTAATGGTTATTTACCTATTGATAATTCTCAAAAGATTTCTAAAATAAAAAGCTTAGAAGCTCGTTCTCGCAAAGAAAATCAGTCACAAATTTTTATGGATACACCATTTAGAAATGATAAATTATTAAGTGATTTACTTTCTACATTAAATCCTGAAACTTATTTGTGTGTAGCTTCAAATATTTCTTGTGAAGATGAAATGATAATTCGCAAAAAAGTTGCTGATTGGAAAAAAATAAATATTTCATTAAATAAAAAACCTTGTATTTTTATTATTTAGTTTTGTGTAAGTATGAAAAAAGTATTCAAAATATTATTGCTTATTGTTGCTCTTGCAATTGTTGTGTTAAGTTCGGGAAGAATTTTTAATTACGAAATAAAATCTGGTTCAAAACCTAATTCAAATAAAAATAAAGAAGTCAACGAAAAAACTAAAATTTTCCCTGAATTAGTAGCTGATTACAATTATTATTTACTCGACAGTATAAAAGATTCTTATACTTTATTTAATTCTAATGATGAGCAATTAGCGACAGTGATTTTTAGTTTTCCTTATTGTGATTCAATAAAAGGTTTTGGCGATAATATTCCTTTAGCAATTGTTTTTAATAGTAATGATGAAGTTGAGCAGATTTATTTTTTTCCAAATAATGAAACAAAAGATTGGATGAATAAGTTGGAAAAAGACGGTTTTTTTGAAACTTGGAATAGTTTGTCGGCAGAAAAAGCCTTGGATTTAGAAGTAAATGCTGTTAGTGGAGCAACTTATTCAAGCAAAGCAATTATTCAAATAGTAAAACACAGACTTTCATTATATACAGATTCAAGTTCTTCGGATTTTTCAAGCAATTGGGTTAATGTATTAGGTTTGATTTTGTCTTTTGTAGTTTTGATTTTTGCGATAATTTCATTTTTTAAACCAAAATATGGAAGAAAATTTAGAATATACTTATTAATTGCTTCTGTAGGGATTTTGGGATTTTGGCAAGGAAAATTTTTAAGTTTAGCTTTATTCCATTATTGGTTGTTAAATGGTTTTAATATTTGGGAGCAAATATTTTTATTTACAGTTTTGATTTTGGCAGTGATTTTACCTTTAATTACAAATAAATCATTCTATTGTCAATATCTTTGTCCTTATGGAGCAGCTCAGGAATTGGTTTCAAAACTAAATAAAAAGAAAAAAATAAATTTGGGGAATAAAATCACAAAATATTTAAAGTATGTAAAATTTGCTTATCTTTTTGTAATATTCCTTTTAATTGTTCTGTCTGTAGATGTAGTGTTAGAAGATTTTGAACCTTTTTCTGCTTTTAAATTTCAATTTGCATCTTTGACTGTGCTTATTCTATCAGTAGTAATGCTTGTATTGTCTGCTTTTATAAATAAAGCTTGGTGTCGATATTTTTGTCCAACAGGAGCAATTTTATCTTTATTTAGAACAAAGACAAGTAGGAGCAAAGATGATTGTGAAAATTAAACAAAATTTATTTATTTCTGTTTTATAAAAATGAAAATAACAAAAAATATTTTAATCGAAGATTTAGTGGAAAATTATCCTATTTCCATTGATTATTTGTCAAAACAAGGAATACGTTGCATTAGATGTGGAGAACCAATTTGGGGTACTTTAGAAGATGCTGGTATAGAAAAAGGTTTTACAACAGAAGAAATTGAAAACTTTGTTAAAGAATTGAAAGTTTTAGCAAATCAGTAATCAATTGTTTTTTAAGAAAATAAATAAATTTTTATTCATTTTTCTAACAGTATAAATTTCTTGTTTTGTAACTTTTCTAAAAAAAGGATATTTCACAAAAAATGGAAACGGTCTTCTTAATTGGGCAAAATTTTTGTCTTTTATAATTAATCCTTTTGCACCTGTGCTTCCGCCACCATAATATGTTGCTTGTGGTTCTGTAGAAAAGTGGTCTGTAGTTTGCATAGTGCTATGAGAATAAAATTTTGTGGTATCGCCTTTAACTTCGCCAAATTCAGCAATTAAAAAGTTTTCAAATTCAAATTTAAACTTATCTATTACTTGTAATTTTTCGTCAATAAATTTTACTTCATCAAATTTTCCTTCTGAAACAAGTTTAGAATCATTGCTGTAGAAGAAATAAACAGGGCAGAAGTTAAATTCAGATTTAAAAGCGTTAATTATTCTCAAATTTTCTTCATTTATTTTTTGTTTTCTTTTTTCTGCCAAATCTGTCTGTCCTGATTTTATCAGTGCATCTATGGTGTTTTGTCCTGTTTTTAATCTTACTAAAAGAGCACCATTATGCAAATCATTTATTTGTTGTTTTGCGACTATTTTAGCTTTTGCATTAGAGGCTTTCATATCCTTGAAGCCAGCTTGGTCTTGGGCAAAACAAAAACTTACACTAAATATTAAAATTAAACTAAAATATATTTTCATAGACAAAATAATTTTGAAAAATAACGGTATTATTTGATATTTATTATGCTTTAAAAATTTCATTTATTGTGTTTTACAAATATTACAAAATCTCTAATTAGTAAAAAACTTATTAGTGGAAATACAATGAAAATTAGCGGGTTAGCATCCCATGCGGCAGAAAAATCAAAACTTAATAAATGAATAAAAGCTCTTGTAAGTCCGCAGCCAGGACATTTTACATTAAATATTTTATACCACAGACAAGGAATTAAAATATCTATTTTTGCAAATACATAAAGAATTATACCTGTAAAATAATAGAGAGCAAGTAATGATAACAAATAATGCCTTTTAAGATAAGCAAATATTATTGATAAGGAAATATTATTTTTTTTTGACTTGTTTTCCATTAAAATCAATTAAATCAAGCAAAAATACATTTTTTAAATTAATTAATGCGACTTTTACTTGAATAAATTTGTGTTTTTAAGCTCTGTAATTAAAAATTTAATAAAAAAGATTAATAATTTATTGGATAATTAAGTAAAATGCTTATTTTTGCACTCACATTTTTGGTGATAAAAAATGGCGAGGTAGCTCAGCTGGTTAGAGCGCATGATTCATAATCATGAGGTCGGCGGTTCAAGCCCGCCTCTCGCTACAGAGAAAAGGCAGTTGTAAAAATTTAGCAACTGCTTTTTTTATTATACCATTATTTTGCTAGCTAGGATTTAGCAGGTGCGACATACTATAAACATTTCTAACTTTAAAAACTTTAAACTGACTTATGATGGTACAATAAATTAAAATTTGTATAGATAAGAGACGGCGCATGCACCGTCTCTACATTATACTGCATAATTTATTGAAATTCAGACTTTTAATTTTCAACACTTCAACTACGTTCAGTGCATCGCTTT
>DHVB01000027.1:21481-32832 GCA_002412425.1 Bacteroidales bacterium UBA5219
TCGCTTTTAACTTTTAACTGATTTAAAATCTTCCCCACTTGGTGCTTGATAAACTCTTAAATCAAATTCAGGAAGTACAGCAAAAATATGGTCGAAAATATCAGATTGAATTTTTTCATAAACAGGCCATTCTGTTGAAGCAGTGAAAGTATAAATTTCTAATGGTAATCCGTTTTGTGTTGATTCTAATTGTCTAACTAACAAGGTTATATCTTGTTTTATGTTTTCATTAGCCCTTAAATAATTAATCATATACATTCTAAAAGTACCTAAATTTGTCATTCTTCTTCCATTGGCTAAAACGCTCAAGTCGTATTGATGAGTCTTGTTATATTCTTCTATTTCAGCACTTTTTTCGGCAATATAATCTTTTATTAAATGAATTTTTGAAAGTCGATCTAATAATTCATCATCGCAGAACTTTACAGATGACATATCAATTTTTACAGAACGTTTTATTCTTCTTCCACCTGCTTCTTTCATTCCACGCCAGTTGCTAAAACTTTCAGTCATCAAAGTGTAAGGAGGGATAGTAGAAATAGTTTTATCAAAATTTTGAACTTTAACAGTATTTAAACCTACTTCAATAACATCTCCGTCAATGTTTTTACTTGGCATACTTATCCAATCTCCAATTCTTACCATATCATTAGTTGTAAGTTGTACACCACCAACTAAACCTAAAATTGAATCTTTAAATATTAACATTAAAACGGCGGTCATAGCTCCTAAACCTGTGATGAAATAGCCAACTTCTTTGTTTAGTAAATATGATAATGTTATTATTACAGCAACTATAAGGACAAATATTTTGAAAACTTGCATAATACTTTTTATGCTTGTGCCTTTTTTAGCACCTACATTCTGAGCATAAATTTCGTCAAGTGAATTTAAGAAAGAGAAAATTATTCTTACTATCAAAATTATTAAATATACTATAGTTAGTTTATTTACAAGCAAAATTGCCCAGTTATAATCCATAAAAGCAAGTTCTATGGCGTAATAAACTATTAATATAGGTACTAATTGAGATAATTTATGAAAAACTTTTTGTTCAAGCATAATATCATCCCAAGTAGTTTTTGTTTTTTTAACAAATTTTTTAATTATTGCTAAAATAATTGTTTTTGTAATGTAATTAGCAAACCAACTAACCACTATAATACAAGCCAATACAATTAAGGAAGAAATTAGGTTAACTGTAGATGAACTTAAATCGTAACTAGCTAACCAAGTTTTTAAATTACTAATGATCTTATAAAAATCCATGTCAATTAAATTATTTGTGTAAATTTGTGTCGGCAAAAATAAAGAAAGAATAATAAATATGAAAAAGATTTATAGAGTTTTTGTTAACATAACAATATTGACAACAGTCCTTTTAACGCATACAAATGTTTATGCTCAAAACAGTTTTGACAAATGGTTTAAAGATAATGGCTTAAGAATTGATTATTACCATACAGGTACTGACAAAACTGAGCAAATATTATTTAAAGAGCTAAAATTTGAAGAAAAATGGGGCGGAAGAAAAAATAATTTAATTGACAAATTTGCTTATGGAAGCTATTTTGTAGAGGTTTTTGATTTAAAAACAAAAACTTTAATTTATTCTTATGGTTTTTGTTCGCTTTTTGAAGAATGGCAATTTACCGCAGAAGCAAAAACTATGAGTAGGGGATTTCCAGAGTCTTTGATAATTCCTTTTCCAAAAAATAAGGTAAAAGTTGAGCTGTCAAGTCGTCAATATGAAGATAATAGTTTTAAGAAAATTTTTGAAATTGAAATAGACCCAGCAGATTTAGCAATAAATTACGAAAAGCCTGTAAATGCGGAAGTGAAAAAGATTTTTGGAAAACTTGAACCAGAAAACGCTTTGGATTTAGTTTTTATTGGAGATGGATATACTAAAAATGAAATCGATAGTTTTTACGAAGATGTACAGAAAACTGCTGAGTATTTGTTTGAAACAGAGCCTTTTAAGACTAATAAGGAAAAAATAAATATTTGGGCAGTTGCAGCAATTTCTTTAGAAAGCGGAACTGATATTCCACACGAAAAAATATGGAAATCAACAGCTCTGAATACAAATTTTTACACTTTTCGTTCCGACAGATATTTAACAACAAGCGATTATCATTCTGTTAGAGATTATGCAGGCTTAGCTCCATGCGACCAAATTTGTATTTTAGTTAATACCGAAACTTATGGCGGTGGCGGAATTTATAATTTTTGGAATATCACAAGTGCAAAAAATTCACATAGATTCGAAGTTTTTGTTCACGAACTTGGACATTCTCTCGCAGCATTAGGAGATGAGTATTATGCAGACGAAGTTTCTTATGAAGATATTTACAACAAAAAATTAGAGCCTTACCAAGCAAATCTTACAACTTTGGTGAATTTCGATTCAAAATGGAAAAATATGTTAGACGAAAATACACCAATTCCAACTCCTGTTACAAAGGAAAATTTAAAAACTATTGGCGTTTACGAAGGTGCTGGTTATCAAAAACAAGGAATTTACAGACCTTATATTAGTTGTAAAATGAAAAGTCTTGGTGTTGACTTCTGTCCGGTTTGTCAAAAAGCAATAAGCGAAATTATTAATTTTTATGCAGAATAATTTTTAAATATGAATTACAAAACAATAATTGTAGAAACGAAAGATAATATTGGTTATTTAAAATTAAATAATCCTAAAAAACTTAATTTGTTAAGTCAAGAACTTATTGGTGAGCTTGAAAGTGCAATTAACTATTTTTCAACTAATTATGATTTAAAAGTATTGATTATTTCAAGTGTTAGTAAAGATGTTTTTTCTGCAGGTGGCGAACTTAACGAAATTGCTGCTGCCGATTACGATTTAGGTCTTGCAATGTGTTTAAGACTGCAAAGAGTTTATTCTGGTTTGCAAAATTTAGAAATTCCTGTAATTGTAGCTTTAGACGGATATGTGCTTGGCGGTGGCTTGGAATTAGCTTTACATTGTGATATTAGATTTGCAGGAAAAAATACAATTTTGCGTTTACCCGAATCAGATATAGGACTAATTCCGGCAGCAGGCGGAATTTGCATGTTTTCTAAATATTTTTCTTTGGCTGATTCCGCTTATTATTTGTTTACAGGAAACCAAATTCCAATTGAAAAAGCTTTGGAAAAGGGATTTGTACAAAAAATTTATAAGTCCGATGAATTAATGATAGAAACTGAAAAATTTGCAAAATTACTTTGTACAAAAAGTTCGCAATCATTAAGAGCAATAAAAAAGATTTTAATTAGTTCAATGTTTTTAGATGTAAACGAATTGTTAGAAATGGAAGCACGAGAATTTTCATCTGTATTGCAGACTGACGGAAAAGAAAGAATTAAACAATTTTTTGAAAAGAGAAACAAAGTATGAAAGACAGTTTTATTTTTAAAGGAACATCATTCGTTTTAGGAAATTATGAAATTCTAAATGATGAGATTGAAAAATATGTCAAGTCGCATTATTTGGAAGGCTTTGATTATCATAGAATTGAAAATTCAGAAGATTATCAAGAATTTATAAAAAAACAGTCTAAAACTTCAGCTTTCGACTATATGGTAGGGAATATAATGGGATTTTACAAAAGATTTCATGTTGTATCTTTTCCGCCAACAACTCATAAATATGAAGAAGCCGAAAATTCCTTAGATTTATGTGTTAATGCAATAGAAAAACTTTTAGAAAAAACTAAGTTAAATGGCAACGAAATAGACGCTTGGTTTGTAAGTTCTGCCACTCAAACACAATTTGCACCTGGAATTGCTGAAATAGCAAAAGCATATTTCGCAGATATTGATAATCAAGCTCCATGCTATTCTTTAACTTCTGCTTGCGTTGGTTTTAATATAAATTTAGAAAATGCAATAATGTATTTTAAGCAAAATCCCCAAGCAAAAAATATTTTAATTGCACATACAGAAGTAATGTCGGCTTTGTTACCAAATACAAAAGATTTTGTTCCTTTTTCGAGTTTTGGCGATTCGGCTGCGGCTGTGATTTTAAGCAGAGTTAAAACAGAGAATCAAGAAGGAGTGGTCTATATTACAAATAGCGAAGACACAAAAATGCTCGATTTTTTAGGAGCAGACCCAAATGGCAAACTTTTTATGAACCCTCGAATGGTAAAAAGCCGAGCTGTACCAAATATTTCAAATACTTTTAATAAAATTTTGAAAGAAACTCAGTGGAAAATTGAAGATTTAAAATATTTTATTCCTCACCAAACAGGAAATGCTATTGTTGATTCTGTCGCAAAAAAGATAGGAATAGAGAAAAACAAAGTTTATAAAGAAATTCAATATAATTATGGAAATTTAAGCGGTGCATCTATTCCTGCTTGTTTGGATTTACTTTTGGAAAATGAACTAAAAGTTGGAGATAAAATAATTACTTCTGTTGCTGGATTAGGAGGTGAATTCGGCGGTTTTGCTTATATAGTTCCACAAAATAATACTGAAAATCATTCTCAAGCAGAACTTGAAAATAAAACAATTTTTATTACAGGAGCAAGTGGCGGAATAGGCAGAGAAATTGCTATGCAAGCTGCCGAAAAAGGTGGAAATTTAATTTTACATTATAATTCTAATTCGGAAAAAATCACTAAAATTAAAAACGATATTTTAAGCAAATATAAAGTCAAAATCGACTTAGTGCAAGCAGATTTAAGTGATAAAAACCAAACAGAAAATTTAGTTTATGAAATAAAATCAAAATTTAAAAATATAAACTATCTTATTGTTACTCATGCAATTACAGGCTCGTTGAGCAAGGCAAGCGAAGTTTCAGATTTGGAATTTGAAAAAGTTTTAGATGTGAATTATTTTTCAATTAAAAACTTATGCGATATATGTTCCGAAATTGTTACTGAAAGCATAGTAATCATGGGTTCTGTAGGCGAAGACGCACAATTCCCCGGTTCTGCAAGCTATGTGGCTTCGAAACGAGCTTTAAGAGCTTATGCAGTTTCTTTGGCAACAAAAGTTTATGAAAATAAAGTTAATTGTGTGTATTATTTGCCCGGAATTGTTGAAGCAGGAATGATGGCGAAACTCGATAAATCTCAGATAAACATGTCTTTAAATAATATTAGGCAAAAATCTATGATTGAAGTTAAAAAGATTGCTGAAAGAATTTTAAAGTCTGCTTATAGAATGAAAATTCCAAAAGTTAGAATTTCTTATGAATCACATTTAAAAGTAATAAAAGACGGATATCTTAAATATTAAAAAATGAAATTTAACAATTATATATTCACTGGTTTTGGAATGTCGAAAGGCAAATACAAAATTACTAATGACGATATTTTTTATGCTATTGAAAAAGAATTTTTAAGTGGTTTTAGCAAAGAAAAAGTTGAAAAAAGCGAAAAATTCTTATCATTTAAAGAAAAAAATCCGAATGCCACAGCTTTCGATTACTTTGCAGGAAATATTATGGGTTTTTATGAAAGAAATCACGTAACGCCATTTCCACCAACCTTGAAAAAACTATATTATGCCGACACTTCTTTGGAATTAGGAGTAGAGGCAATCCAAAATGCTTTAAAAGACGCAAATATTTTAGCTTCTGATGTTGATGCTTGGTATGTGAGTACAGTTTCGCCACAGGAACAAGCTCCCGGAATTGCTGCAAGGATAAAATCTTTTCTTGTCGAAGATACAAATCATACGCCTGCATTTACGCTTAGTAGTGGCTGTGCAGGATTTAATGTAAATTTAGAAGCTGCAATTTCTTATTTCGAAACACATCCACAAGCAAAAAATATTGTAATAGCACACAGCGAAACCATGTCATCGTTTTTAACTCAAAGAACTAAGTTTGTACCTTATGTAACCTTTGGTGATGCAGCCGCAGCAGTAGTTTTAACAAAAACACAAAGCGATGAAAAGTTTGGAGTAATAAACATAAATAATTTTCATGATTTGCACATGTTGGATTATGTCGGCGTTGATCATAAACGTAATCTTTATATGAATGATAGTTTGATTAAGGATAGAGCTATTGTAAATATTCCAAATGCTGCAAACAAATGTTTGGAAAAGAGCAATTGGACAAGCAATGATATTGATTATTTTGTTCCACACCAAACTGGAAATGTGATTTTATTTGCTTGTGCTAAAAATTTGAATATAGATTTAGAAAAAGTTTTCTTAGATGGGCAAAAATACTATGGAAATGTTTCTGGAGCAACTGTTCCGTTAAGTTTATGTTTGTTGAAAAATCAAGGAAAACTTGTTGATAACTCTAAAATTTTAAGTGCAACAGCAGGAGTGGGAGGAAATTTCGGTGCATTTACTTACATTCATAAAAATTTAAAACCAAGTAAAGAGCCTGAAATTAGGATTTTTGAAAATAAAAATATTTTAATTCTCGGAGCGAGTGGGAGTATAGGTTTAAAATTAAGCGAGGAGCTTTATAATAAAGGTGCTAATTTGTTTTTACAAGCAAATAAAAATTTAAAACAATTAAGTAAATTTAAAAATGCAAAAGTTTTTACTTGCGATTTTGCCAATGATTTGTCAGTTGAAGAATTTATAAACAATTTAAAAAGCTTAAATATAAATTTTGATTCTGTTGTAAATCTTGCAAGCACAATAAATGCTGATGAAGTTTACAAAGTGAATTTTACTGCACCAGTTAAAATTATAAATTCCATTTTACCACAAATTAAAACCACCATTTTTAATTTAGGCACAGCAGCCGAAGATGTGGAATTTAGTCCAACTCCAGAATGGATTTCTGCAAACAGAGCTTTTCATGGATATTTAGCTTCTGCAAGTGGCGAGTTCTTAAAAAATGGAATTAAAACCATTTATCTTCAAATAGGCTTTGTAGAAGATGGCATTTCTAAGACTTTTGATGAAAAAGCAATTTTTAAATTTATGCTATCTGTGCGGCAAGAAAGAAAACTTACAGTAGAAGAAGTTTCTGATATAATACAAAAATCTTTATTAGTACCAAAAGTTTTAAGAATCGATTACGAATACGAAAATGCAATGGTTTTAGGAAGAGTGGCGTATAAACTTGATGTTGATGTTTAAAGAATTGATAATTGATAATTGAATAATTTAGCTTCGCTACATTTTCTGTCGTCTCTCGGCAGAGTTCAAACAAGTTTGGCTCTGCACTCGTTCCTTAGAAAATTGATAATTATGAGCTCGCTACGCTCGCTTGGGGTTAGAGAGTTTTTAGTTTTTAGCATTAAGATGAATTTAGAATTAAGAATGAAGAATTAAGAATTATGCTCGCTTACGCTCGCTTGGGGTTGGCTTCGCAGAGTTCGCAAGTTCACTCCGCTCGCTCGCTCGGATTTAACTTCGTTTAACTTGCATGGTTCGCTTGCAATCCAAGCGTTTAACTCAACTGTACAAACTTTGAAACTTTATAAACTTTTAACTGATTTGTCCGTAGGACAACATGTGATTAACCGTAGGCGGCAGCCTACGGTAGTTGTCCCCTCAAAGGCTTTGCCCGCAAGGGCAACACAACAGACTCGGTTAAAAGTTCATAAAGTAATGCCAAACAAATTCTTTTATTTTATGCAAAGACTATTTTTTAGTTTTTTTATTCCATTATAAACTAAGACTTTTTTTTGTTCTAAAAATTGGTGATTTTTAGTTACGAAAAATTGATGATACAAAATTACTACTTATTATTGTGTCGCCCTTGCGGGCGAGGGGGTTGGGGGTGTGTTTTCACCGTAAGATAAATCTTACGGTTAATCACATGTTGCCCTTGCGGGCAAGGCGTTTGAGCTCGCACAAGGGGAGTGAGTATGCCATTGCTTACACCGCTCGTTCGTTCCGCGTGATGTTTTTTCGCACTAAGAGCATAAAACTTTAGCAGGCTTGTCTGTAGGATAATACAATATCGTCAAAAGTTTGTCCGATGACAACATAAGATTCTCTATTCTATATGTGCGGGTGAAACTTATACTTGGCATAGTCAAGAACTAAGCGAAACCGGAACTTACACCGCAGAATATGAGACCGCCAATGCTTGTGACAGCATTTACACATTAAATTTAACAGTTAATCCATTGCCACAACAAGTTGTGATTTTACAAACTCCAGAAAATGGAATTTTACCTGAAGGCACAAGTGGAAGTATAAGGCTATCAACTAGTATAGTTGGAACAGAATATTGGGTAACTAGAGCTAGTGCTCTTTTTACTAGTGAAATTAGTGGAACAGGTTCTATGTTAGATTTAGGTAATTATTATCCAAGTGGAAGCTATGATGTAAATAGCCGTACTCAGCATAATTGTTCTTTAGTACAAGGAACAGTAAATTTCACAACTGGCACAGGCGGTAATACTGGCGCAGGAAAAATAGTTGCTAATGTAAGTTTTGGTACGCCTGCAAGTAGTTTTCCAGCTAATCATGTAAACGTTAAATTATATAAAAAAGAAATAGATATTAACAATAATGAAGTTATAATTTACAAAGCACAACAAACATTAGGAACCAATGGACAAGCAGAGTTTTTAAACTTAGAACCTGGCGATTATTATATGGGTTCGTTTATTCTATATCCTGATAATTATAATGTGGCAGAACATGTCTATTATCAAACTGCTGTAGTACACGAAGAAGCTATAAGCATTCCAGTATTTGAAGAAACTGTATTTATTGCTAATTTACATCATGTTTTATTAACAGAAAGTCAAGGATCTAACACAATGCAAGGTATTGTTGGAGAAAATAATAACGCTAAAAGTTTAAATCCAAAAAAAGATATGGTTGTTGTGCTAAAAAATGCTGATATAGACGAAATTATTGGCGTTAGTGTTACTAACGAAGAAGGTCAATATTATTTTGAAGATGTTCCAGTAAACGCAAATATACAGGCTTTTGTAACAAGCTTTGCACATCAAAATTGGACAGCATTTGAAATAGAAACTGATAGCTACCAAACTTACAATGTTAATTTTATTGTTAGTGGCACAAGTGTTTATCCTGATTATACAACAATGATTGAAGATGTCCAAATTCAAAATATTGAATTTAGCGTTTTTCCAAATCCTGCAAACGATGTGTTAAACATAAATTGCGATATTGAAAAAGCTATTGTACAAATTTTTGATATAAGTGGAAAACTTGTAAAAACAGAATTAGCTTTCTCAAATAGTGAAATAAATATTTCTGAATTAGTTTCTGGAACTTACCTAATTATCTTATCAGCAGAAAACGGTAAAACCGGAATTCAAAAATTTGTAAAGGAATAAACTCAGTTAAAAATTCAAAACGATGCACTGAACGTAGTTGAAGTGTTAAAAGTCGAAAGCAGTTTTATGTTTGGTTTTTCCGCTCGCTCGGATTTGCAATCCGAGTGCTTGGTAATGTTACACTCGGATTATAAATCCGAGCGAGCATCTGTGGTGTTGGAAGCGAGCAAAGCGAGCATAATTCTTAATTATCGGGTGTCGAGCGAAGTCGAGACACAATTCTTAATTCTTAATTTTTTTTTACCATTTAAAAATAAATTTATGCTTTAGATTTAATAAAAAACTTGTATTTTTGCATAATGTTATTCATTGAGTTATATCATTGTCTGATAAAACTTTATGGATTCAAAAACGACAAATTCGAGTGGATATGACACTTAAAGATATTATAAAACTACCCGAAGGCAGACGCTTGGAATTTAAGGAAGTGTTACCTGAAAATGCAGAATTGGCTAATACTATTATTGCTTTTGCTAATGATGCTGGAGGGGAATTGTATATTGGTATTAGAAATAATCCTAGAGAAATTGTCGGTTTGCCCGAAGATGAGTTAATAAAAATTGAGGAAAAAATAAGCAATGTCGTTTATGACCGTTGCTATCCTGCTATTTTACCAGAGATTACCTTCCTCTCTGTAGAAAATAAACACATTATCAGAATAACTATTTATAGAGGAAGTACACCGCCATATTATTCGAAAGATAAGGGTAAATTGAAAAGTACATATATTCGTGTCGGTTCTTCAAATAGTTTAGCCGATGAAGAAATTATTTCTGAATTGGAGCGTCGAAAACGAAACATTTCTTTCGATAGTGAATTGATAATGGATAAGCCTGTTAGTGAGCTGAATATAGAGGCTTTCAAACAAATGTACAACGATAAAACAGGCGAGATACTTGACATTCAGACACTGCAGAAGTTGGAGCTTACTAAAACAGTAAACGGAACAAAATTTCCAACTATTGCTTTGGTTTTGTTTTCAGACGATATGCTTCGTACATCTATTTTTCCTTTTGCTAAAGTTGAGTGTGCCCGTTTCAAGGGAATGGCTTCAGAAGAATTTATTGATCAAAAGAGTATTGTGTCCAACATCGCCTCACAAGCTGAAGAAGCCTATAATTTTGTGCTACGGCACATAAATAAAGGAGCAACTGTAAAAGGAGTTTATACTGTTTCACGGTGGGAATATCCTGTAAAAGCTATTCGTGAAGTAATAAGGAACGCTATTGTGCATCGTAACTATGCGCTTACTGGAAAAGATGTGAAAGTGGCGGTGTACGATGATATGATAGAAATTACAAGTCCTGGACTTTTGCCTCCTTCTATTGATTACTCAGCAATGGAAAGTCGCCAAAGTGATGCTCGTAATAAAATTATTGCTCCTGTTTTTAAGCGTATGGGAATTATAGACCAATGGGGAAATGGACTGAAACTTATTGCTGACGAATTGAAAAAATATCCTCAAATTGAATTTATTTGGAAAGAGTTAGGACTCTCTTTTCAGGTGCAGTTTATCAAATTAGATTATAGTTCAAAGCACGAGTTAAAAGTAGATTATGTTTCAGAGCAAGACTTGAGGCAAGAGTTAAAATTGGAGCAAGAGTTTAAGCAAAAGTCGGGGCAAAGCTTGGAATTAGAGCAAGAGATGGAGTTGGATGCAGAGCAAGAGTTAGCCTTAGAACAAGAATTAAGGCAAGAGTTAGGTCGTGAATTAAGGCAAGAGTTAAAAAAGCAAACAAGATATTCGGAGGTACTTGAAAAATTAAGCGTTGTTGCTCTTTCTCGAAAAAATATTTCAGAATCGTTAGGTGAAAAACGAATTTCAGGAAGTTTAAATAAAATTTTGAAAAAACTAATAGAAGATGACTTAATTGAACATACAATTCCAAACATTAAAAATCATCCCAACCAAAAGTTTAGAATAACAAATCGTGGAGTTGTATTTCTAAAATTGTTAAATTCAGTTAAAAGCTAAAAGCAGCCTGCAGGCTCGACTTCCCTTTGCGAGCAGAGTGAGCTTGCGAACTCTGCGAAGCAATAGACGCGTCAGCCTCTTTTAACACTTCAACTACGTTCAGTGCATCGCTTTTAACT
>DHVB01000045.1:0-439 GCA_002412425.1 Bacteroidales bacterium UBA5219
GCCGCACAAAGCATGTTTTATTTTTTCGAGATTAAAGTAACTACTCCAGCAGTCGTGGATTAACCAATTAACTAAGTTGTCCAATATCGAACTTTCGCTAATAAAAGCCTCACGTCCACGTTTTTCATGTGCAAATTGATAAGTAAACAAAATACTCGACAGTGTATGTATCCAATGATTTTTCTTGTTAACTTTAATTCCAGTTTCATCGGCATGCACCACTTGCTCTTTTAATAGATTTTCGAGTATTAATTTTTCGCTTTGGGCAAGTTCATTGTAACATCTCTTATTTGCAGAATAAACAGTTGATTCGTTTAATGAATAACCAAATAAATCTTTGAACATCAATTGTATCTTCTTGTAAGGAAGTTTATATGTTGTACTTAACATAGTTGAAAACGCTCTTACTCCATTGCCATACTGTACTGGAGAATTTACG
>DHVB01000045.1:801-6148 GCA_002412425.1 Bacteroidales bacterium UBA5219
TTTTCAATCTGTTTTAAAGTATCGCCTTTGTGACCTGACTGACCACCTTTTTTACCAACTGATGTTTTTGAAAATGCAGGTTTTCGATTAAAATAATCGCTGGATGGCGGTTTACTGCTATTACTACTGTTTTGATTTAACCTCGCTTTAAGTTCTGAAATCTCAATTTTTAGTAAAATGTTCTCTTGTTTAAGCTCGGCATTCTCTTTTCGTAAAGCTGCATTCTCTTTCTCTAATGAAGCAACTTGAGATTTTAGCGTAGCAACTTCCGTTTTTAATGAAACAATCTCATCAATTAGTGTGTAAACTAATTGCTTTAATTCATTTATGTCATTAGGCAGTTCCAATCCTTAACTATTTTTTTGCAAGGTCAGAAAAATATTAATTCAAAAAAATAATGTGAAAAGTTTTTATTAATAATTATTTGTTCATATCTTAGCACCTAAATAATTACAAAAGATAACGAAATGGCTAATTTTTATTGTAAATGGTGTGGTAGAAAATATTCAAGTGTTTCAAGTTTGACAGCAGGTTCTTGTTCGGCAAATCCTGACGGTAAGAAACACGAATTGTACGAGGGAAGCGAAAAATCCGAATACACTTGTAAGTTTTGTGGTCGTGAGTATTCAAGTTTGACAAGTTTGACAATGGGTACTTGCCCGAAAAGTCCAACAAAAAAACATCAACCCGCTTTGTAAAAATTATTTATCAAAGGTGGCTTCGTCGCCCTTGATAATATTTATTTGGAATAGAAATTTTTTAAAAATATCAGAATGAAAAAAATTAAAGATTATATTTTTTACGGCATTATTGTAGCCTTTTTCGTTATCTTTTTGGCATCGGCAATTATTTTCAAAGTGTATAACATTGAAATTCTACCCTCTCAATTTTATGGCGCTTTGATTGGTGTATTTATTACTGCTATAGTTACAGCATTTCTTTTGCGAGGACAAACAGAGGGCGACGAAAAACGCGAAAAGAGTGTAAAAGTTTTTGAAGAAAAATTGAAAATCTACAAGGATTTTCTTTCCAAACTTCAAGAGATTGTGAAAAATGGAGTAATATACGAAGTTGATGTAAAAGAACTGATTTTCCAAATATCGTACATTGCGATGCACACTTCTTCGGAGCGAGTAAATGAAATTTTGGAAAAATTAAAAATCACGATTACCGAAATTGGCAATAATGACGAGAATAAATATGAGAAATTTGCCGAAAACATTTTAAATGTAATGCTGGAATTACAAATAGCACTTTATGGAGAAAAACTTGGGAAAGATAGTATAGACACGGAAAAATTTAACGATTTAATTACCAAAATTGAAGAAAAAATGCCCTCTCAAAAAATTGTCGAATATTTTCGTAAAAATCCAATTGGAAAACCAATAATGGAAAAAAATGAAAAAACGATTCGCTTCTATCTTGAAAATATTGCTACCGACAAACTGCAAGTAACGATAACTTCGGCAGAAAAAGGTTATTGGGGAATAAGAGCGTTAGAACAAGGGACAAAACTTGATTGGAACAGCAATCTTACTTACAAAGAAAAATACATAGAAGAACTGAAAAAATATGGATTGAAAGATGGGAATACTTGGCTTGGATTAAAATTCTTTAAACAGTATTCCGCCAAAAATGAGGAAGATTTGGCAAATAAAATAAAAGAAGACATCGAAACATTTATAAAAAATATAAAATAATGAAAATACAATTATCTGAATTAAAAGGAAAGTCATTTGAAGAAAAACTTCAAATGTGGGCAGAGGAAGTTGTGCCTTATTGCGATGAAATTGCAAGAACAAAAGTTAAACGAACATTTTATGTTTTTCAATCTACACCGAAAGAAAGTCCCAAAGTTTTATTGTTGGGACTTAATCCGGGAAGAGATTTTCCGTATGAAGCACAATGTAAAAACGAAAAATGGAATATTCCAAACGGAATGACAGTTGAAGCATTTATAAAAACAAATCCATACGACAAAGAGCAAGACACTTGGACTATTTTACGGGGATTGAAAAAAACAAAGAAAGTACACCCTCTCTTACAATCCGAATTTGAAGATATGGTTTATATGAACCTATTGTATTTCAATTCAATAAATTTTGACGAGTTTCAGAGAAGTTTCAGAGAAGATTGGAAAGAAGTTTTTGATAATTGCGTAGGATTTTCCAAGTTTTTAATTACAGAAATAATCAAGCCCGAAAAAATAGTTTGTTTGGGTGCACATTGTTTTCCGCAATTTATCGGGAAAGACACAAAATATCAAAATGGAGTAAAAACGGCATCTTCAAATGGAATACCTGTTTATGGTATTCCCCATCCATCGGCTCGTTTATCAGATGAAACACGAAAAATGATTGGCAAAGAATTAGCAAAACAGTGGTTTGGAATTTGAAAACTTAAATAAAAGTCGAATTTATAGCGTAAAGTTATGACAATGCTAATAAGCGATTTAATTCTCATTGAAGAAAAAAAATATGAAAACGGAAGTTTAGTTGAAAAGCAAATTTTTGACAAAAACAGAAATCTTATTGTCTTGGAAAAATGGCAGAATGGCTCACAAATCGAATTGAAAAAATTTGATAGAAACGGCAAATTGTCAGAATATAAGAATAAAGAAGATTTTGAAAATGAAGCCAAAGAATGGCAAAAAAATCACTCCCCACAAAGAGTTATTTACGATGATGCCGGCTATCCTATCGCAGAAATAGATTTTAAAGACGGACAATTTATCCGCAAAACAACTTATGAATACAACGATAAACACAGAGAGAAAAAAGTAACTGTTTTTGATGCAAATGGCAATATTGAGAAACAAAAGTTATATTTTTATGAGAACAATATACGAATAAAATCGGAACACTACATTAAAGGAGTTTTAGAAAGAACCTACCTTGATAGTACAGATGAAAAAGGAAATCATATCTTAACCGTGCGAAAAGCCAATGGACAACTTGAGTGGAAATATATTTTTGTATATCTTGATAAAAAAATGCTTGAACAAAAATGCTGTGCAGGAAACGGTCATTTAGTTTGGACAACGCAATACAAATACAACAAACAAAATCTCTTAACAGAAAGTAGAACCTACGACAAAAAAGGTCTATTAATGCACAAAGAACTGAAAATTTACGATGAAAACAGTCGCAAAACAAATGTTAGACAATTTATTCATAACAACTATAAACACAAATGGACAGGGAAATTTCTTTGCGAATTATGTTTTCATTTTCAAATTGTTTTGTCCTCATAAAACAAAAAATGGATAACAATGGGCGATCGCATAACAAGCGGTTTGGCAAAAGTGGAGGTGTAGCTCGCTAAAAAAACTTTACAATATTACAACATTTTTTCAATTTATGATATAAAATTTCAATTTTTTTCATTTTTTGCAACTAACTAACTAACTAACTAACTAACTAATTAACTAACTAATTAACTAACTAATTAACTAACTAATTAACTAACTAATTAACAGCGAGTTAAACCTTACATAAATTTAACCTCTGTACTTGTTCATATCTAAACAAATTGTATGTGAGGTTTATTAAACCAATTATTCCTATTGCTCTTACTATTCCTACAGATTTAACAACAAGTCCGTTCATGCTTTGTTCCATAAAGCCAAAGACGTGTTCTACTCTTGCTCTTGTTTTAGATTTTATTTTGTTTCTTTCTTTTTGCTTTTCCGTAAGAGGTTTTCCTCTATATCCTTTTTCATGTACTTTATTTTTAATTTGATATTTTCTTATAACTTTTTTCTGTTTTTCTCCTGTATAAGCACTATCAGCATATAATGGTTGCCCTTTGTCGCTTTTATCTAGCAATTCATCTAAAGGCTGAGAATCATGCACCGATGCATCTGTAACCTTATATTTATCTATAAATTTACTTTTTGAATCTACTTTTGCATGGTTTTTATAACCATAAAATGTTTCTTTATTTTTCTTTGTCCAACGTGCATCTATATCTTTATGCTTCTTCTTATTAGGTTTGTCATTCCATAATTCATTTCCTCTGCCTTCTTTTATTGCCTTATTTTCATCTCTGGTATTACGCTGACGTGGTGCTATTGTAAAACTTGCATCTATCATCTTGCCTACATTCATTATCAATCCTTTCGACATTAAAAATTTTGTGAATTGTTCAAATATTTTTTCTATTAATCCTGATTTTGTTAGATTTTCACGAAATAACCAAACAGTTTTTTCATCCGGTACCTTGTCTCCACTTTCAAGACCTAGAAATTTCTTAAAACTTAATCTGTCAAGTATTTGATACTCTATCTGTGTATCTCCTAAACCATAATATCTTTGAAGTATCATTATTTTAAACATCATTACTACATCATAAGGCTTTGCACCTGCATTACTCTTTTTGTCCTTATTTAAAATACCATCTTCTAATGTATTTCTAAACATTTCAAAGTCAATTACTGATGATATTTTTTCTAAAGGATTACCTATTTCTGAAAGTTTTTGATAGGTTTCTTGTTCATCAAATAATCCAAAATTGCCTTGTGATTTGTATTTTATATTTTTCATGACTTTTTTTAACAAAAATAATCATTATATTTCAATATAACACATTGTATATCAAATAGTTATTAACATTTTTACAATAGTTATTAACATTTTTCTTAAATAATGTGAGAAAAGTGATATTCAAAACATTTTTATTTTTTGTCAATTTTTTTATCAAAAAAGTATTATAAATAATTAATTATCAAGATGTTAATTTTTAGAAGTCCCCTAAATAAAATTTGACTCCACTATAAAACCAGATTATAATTAAATAAATTCGTAATTATTTAGCTGCCCTGCAAAGTTAAAAAATTTTGACCATCGAAAGTGCCCTTTAATTCTTCGAATATGTTTTTGTTGTTTTTGCGAGCAGTAGAAACAAAACTTTCGATTCTTGCATAGATTTTTGCACCATCCTCAGATCGAAAACAATTAGAAATTTTCAGTTTTAATTTTGTTGGTCGCAAATCTCTTTCTGCCAGATTGTTTGTAAAAGGGACTTCTGGGTTAAATGCAAAGGCTAAAACGGCATCACGATGTTTAATGAGACGTTCTACTAGATTTCGGGCTTTAGTCTTTTTGGGTTTTCCTCTTTTTCCTGGTATTCTTATTGGAAGTGGTTCTGTATTATTGCCCAATTCGCAGATATTTTGATATCTCATCTCAATATTGCTTCTGTTTTGTAGTCGTTTGGTAAAACTCATCTCCTTAACTTCTAGTAAAAATCTCCTTAAATCTATCGCCCATTTGTTATTCTCATTATTATCAATCACACCCTGCAGTTCTCTAATTAAATGAGCGCCGCACAAAGCATGTTTTATTTT
>DHVB01000032.1 GCA_002412425.1 Bacteroidales bacterium UBA5219
TTGAATTTAACGAATATCCCTAAATTAAACTTAGCAAATCTTGCTCATATTCTTTAATTATTTTATCCCACTCAAACAAATTGTGATACTTGTTTAAATCTTCTATAGGTATTAAATAATTATTTAAAAATTTTGTGTTATAAAAATTTAAAATTTTATTTGCTATGTCTTTTGGATTTTGCGTTTCGATAAAATTGCCGTTGTAATCTTCTTTAATCAAACTTTTATTATTACTAACCTCTGTAGCAATAAGATATTGTCCACATGCCAATGCTTCTAATGTTGCTATGCTCATACCTTCGTTTAACGATGGCAAAACTGTTAGTGATGCAGAGCGGTAATTATACAACATTTCTTCTTTACTAACCCAAAGTTTAAATTCAACAATTTTATCAAAGCCATTAGCTTTAGTAAATTTCTCCATTTTTTTGCGTAAAACCCCGTCTCCTAAAATAATTACTTTAAAATCATCAATTTGATTTTTTATAATATTAATTGCTTTTAAAAAACTCATTGGGTCTTTTTGTTTTACTAATCGACCAGGGAATAAAATTGTAAATTGCTTTTTTCGTAAACTGTAATCAGGACTAAAAACAGTAGAATTCCAACCATTGTAAATTATTTTATTTTTATGTGAAAAACTGGGTCCCAAAAATGCATCTATATTGGTTTTCATATCATTAGACTGCACATAATTACGTTTTGAATGTACGCAAATAGTTTTAATCCATTGATAGGTTAAAGCATGATACCACATCATTTCTTTAGGCATAAACCAAGGTATGTCGTGCCCATGTGATATTATAACATAAGGCAATTGAAATCTCATTTTTAAACTATATGCAACCTCGCCACCAGGTAATGCAAAGTTTGCAAAACATAAATCATATTTATTTGAAACTAAATGTTTTTTTAGAAAAGCCTTGGCATAGCTAATCCAACTAAGCATTTCACGAGGGTTTGACCTGTATAGGTATTTCCTTTTTGATTTTAATCTAATTATTTTTAAATTGTCATTTACTATTTCGACTTCTTTTTCGCCTTGAAACCATGTCGTAACAACACTTATTTCGTGTCCTAATTTAGATAATCCTTCGGCTATATTTTGTGTAATAACACCAGCTCCACCACCTAAAGGCGGATATTCATAATTTAAAATCAATAGTTTCATAAATACAAAGCTAATCGATTTTATTGAATTTTTAAAAGTTTTTTAGTTTTTGCTAATAGCTCATCTTCTTTTATTGGTTTTGAAATAAAATCGTTGCAACCAATATCTAGAGCTTTATCTAATTCTTCTTTATAAGCATGTGCTGTTTGAGCTAAAATAGGAATATGAGGATCAATTTTTCTAATTTCTTTAGTGGCTTCATAACCATTCATCACAGGCATTTCCATATCCATCAATATGAGGTCAATTTTATCCTTATTTTGTTTAAATATTTCTAAAGCTTCTAAACCGTTTTGAGCAAATAAAATTTCAAATTTATTTTTATCAAAAATTTCTTGAAAAAAATACTGACTTATTATCTCATCATCTGCTATTAATATGTTAATTAATTTTGTCACTTTCGAACAATCAGAGCTTTATATAAAATGAAATGTCTGTATTTAATGATGCAAAGATAGTTATATTTTTTTTTATTTTTTAAAATTATTAAAATTTCATATAAAAAAATCTGATATTTGAAATTTTTATTAAATTTATAGCTTGTAATGTTTGGCTAATGTTCTTAAAAAAAGCGAAATACGAGATTTTGTAAAAAGCTTAGGCATTAAAATATATGTTTAAGAATAGTTGTTTAAAATTTTTTTAATTTTATTACTTATCTTTGCAACTTATGAGTAAGGAATTTACAATTATAGCCGGTCCTTGTAGTGCAGAATCTGAGGAACAGATTTTGTTAACAGCCCAAAAACTTAGTCAAACAGTGAAGCCTGACTATTTTCGTGCTGGTGTATGGAAGCCACGAACTCGACCAGGAAGTTTTGAAGGTGTTGGGGTAAAAGGCTTACTTTGGCTTAAAAAAGTGCAAACAGAATATGGAATTCCTGCTATTACCGAAGCTGGATGTGCAAATCATGTGGAAAAAATTTTAAAACATGGGTTAAGTGCTTTTTGGGTCGGAGCAAGAACTGTTGCAAATCCGTTTTCTGTTCAAGAAATAGTTGACGCTTGCGATAAAAAAAATATTAGTGTATTTGTTAAAAATCCAATACATCCAGATATTGAACTTTGGATTGGTGCTATTGAAAGATTTTTGACTGCAGGAATTGAAAACGTATATGCTATTCATCGTGGCTTTTATCCTTACGAAAAAACTCATTTAAGAAATATTCCTCGTTGGGAAATTCCTATTGAATTAGCTCGCAGATTACCACAAGTGAAAATTATTTGCGACCCAAGTCATATAGCAGGAAAACCTGAATATATTGCCGAAATTGCACAAAGAGCAATAAATTTGAATATGTGCGGAATAATGATAGAAACTCATTATAAACCCGAAATAGCTCTAAGCGATAAAGAACAACAAATTACACCAGATTTGTTGGCTAAAATAATTTCTGAATTAAGTTTTAGAAAATTATCCGCAGATACTTCCGAATATAGAAATAACTTGAACGATTTACGCGAAAAAATTGATGCAATAGATTTTCAACTAATTGATATGTTGGAACATAGGTTTAAACTTGTTGATGAAATAGGTAATTTGAAAAAAGATAATAATATAACTATTTTGCAATTAGAAAGGTGGAAGTCAATTATTGAATCTCGCTTAAATTATGCAAATCCAGATAATATTTCTAAAGATTTTCTGCTTAAAATTTTACAAATGATTCATAAAGAGTCTATTGCAAGGCAAAATAAAATTTTTGATGAAAGAAAATAAAACTCCATATATCAAACTGTCGCTTAAAACAATAAAGGAAAATTTAAACTTCTTTTCTAAAACTTTAGGCTTCCAAAAACAAGATATTTATTATCCTATAAAAGTAAATTCTGACATAAAAATTTTGTCTTTATTGAAAAATGAGGGAGTGAATTTTGAAACTGGAGCTATTTCTGAAATTGAAAAACTAATAAAACTTGGAGTTTCGCCTCAAAATATTATATATGGAAATCCAGTAAAAGCAGATGAGCATATTTTACAAGCTTACAATTTAGGAATAAGAACTTTTGGACTTGATAGTTTTGTTGAGTTAGAAAAAATTTCAAAATTAGCACCAAATTCAAAACTGTATTTTAGGTTAGATATCAGTAATCATGGTGCGGAATGGGCTTTGACAAAAAAGTTTGGCTGTTCTAAAACTGATTTGTTTGAACTGTTTGAAAAAAGTACAATTTTTGGCTTAGCCCCTATGGGAATAAGTTTTCATGTAGGTTGGAATAACGCTGATGTGGAAAATTGGGAAAATGTTTTTGAATATATTGATGAAGTTAAAAATGATTTAAAAAAGCAATTTCCTGATTTTAATTTTATAAATATTGGTTCAGGCTTTCCAGCACATAAGAATGATGGAAAAGAAAATTTAAAAGAAATTTCAAAAATAATTTTACCATATTTAAACAAATGGCGTAGCGAAAATATTAAACTAATTGCCGAACCAGGTTCTTTTTTAGTAGCTTATGCAGGAATTTTACACACAAAAATTATTGAAATTATTGAACGTAAAGATAAAAAATGGGTTTTTATTGATGCAGGAGTCTTTCAAGGTTTTTTCTGGAGTTTAAGTGGAATAAATTATAATATTCGTGCCGAAAAACAAAATAACAATGAAAATTTTGAAGAATTTGTTGTGTGTGGACCAACTTGTGATTCTCACGATGTTTTTTCTTACTCAGTAAAATTACCAAAATCAATAAAAAAAGGCGATATTTTATACATTGAACCTGCTGGAGCTTACATATATTCAGCAAAAGAGTATAATGGATTTTTTTATCCACCGCAGATTTTTGAATAAAAATACGTTTTTTTTGTAATTTCATACAAATACTATTAATTTTGTTCTGTGAAAAAAGTTTTAATAATATCTTATTATTGGCCCCCATCGGGTGGGATAGGAGTGCATCGCTGTCTTAAATTTGCAAAATATTTGCGAAATTTTGGCTGGGAACCTGTAATTTATGCTCCTGAAAATGCTCAGTATCCGTATTTTGACGAGTCAAATTTTCAACATATTCCTGAAAATGTAACTGTTTTAAAAACTAAAATTTTTGAACCTTTTGACATTTTTAAAAAGATTTCGGGACGTAAAAAAACTGATTCAGCAAACCCTGTGTATGTTAGGGATAGAAAATTAAGCAAGATTGATAATTTTGCTATTTGGGTGCGTGGAAATTTTTTCATTCCCGATGCACGTAAATTCTGGATAAAACCCTCAGTAAGATATTTGAAAAAATATTTGGAAGAAAATCCAGTAGATGCAATTTTTACTGACGGTCCGCCACATACAAACACGGTTATTGGCATGAAATTGTCGCAAGCAACCAAAATTCCATGGCTAATGGATTTTCAAGACCCTTGGACACAAGTTGATTATTACGAAATGCTAAAAATCGGAAAAAGAGCCGACAAAATTCATCATAAATTAGAGCAAGAAGCTTTTAGAACAGCTAAAAAAACAACAATTGTAAGTCCAACTTGGAAAAAGGATTTGGAAGAAATTGGTGCAAAAAATGTTGACGTAATTTATTGGGGATATGATGAAGACGATTTTAAAACAGACGAACCAGAATTAGATTCGGATTTTAGCATTATTCATGCAGGACAACTTGGATACGACAGACGACCAACTACTTTTATAAAACTTTTGGGTGATTTAAAAAGAGAAAATCCAGAATTTGGAAAACATTTAAAATTAAAATTTGCAGGCACTGTCGATTATGCAATTAAAGAAATGATTATAGAAGCAGGTTTAGAAGATAATTATGTAGCTTTTGGAAATGTTTCTCGTCCTCAAGCAATTGAACTAACAAGAAAAGCTCAAGTTTTATTTTTACCTCTAAATATTGCCGATAATGCAAAAGGCAGAATACCTGGAAAACTTTTTGAAAATTTAAGAGCTAAACGACCAATATTGTGTTTAGGTCCTAAGGGTAGCGATGTATCGAATATTATTAAAACAACAAATACAGGAGGCTCTTTTGAATATGATGATTATGAGGGGATTAAAAAGTTTTTATTGGAAATTTTTGATAAATTTTTGCAAAATAAAAACATTTTAAATGTTGAAAACATAGAACAATATACTGTAGAAAATCAAACTAAGATTTTAGCAGGATATTTAGATGAACTTTTGAAAGATTAATTTTCTGGAAAAACAAAATCAAAAGTTAGTTGGTTTACTTCTGCTTTTAGAGACCTTTTCTTTTCGTTTATATTATTAATAGGTGTATCGGTATTTTCTTCACCAGTTTTGATTATCAGTCCGTATTCAGCGAATATTTTAGCTTTTTCAATAATATCAAGGTCTTCTAAATGCTTGTCTAAGAGTTCGTAAAGTTCGTAAATAAGTTTGTCGCTATCTTTACGAATATTCTCAATGTTTTCAACTTCTGCTTTATTTGATTTTAGTTTACTATTTCTAAATAGCCATACTTCTTTAAATTTTTCTACCCAAGCTCTTACTGCACCAAGTGATGGATTTGAGAAATATTTTCCACCATCAGCAATTCTTGCAGCATCTGCATTAAATAAATCTTCTGCAATTTTAAGTAGATTTTCAGATCTTTTAGGGTTTGGAATCTCGAATGGAAAATCTAATCCGTAGTAGTTTGCAGTTTGAGAACTAAGTTCTCCACGTTCAATAGCCATGTATAAAGCCTGAAAATAATGAACAACAAAAATTTTAGCCTTATTAAAAAGATCTTTAAACTCTTGGTCTTCTTTTTCTTTTTGCTCTCTAACAAAACTTTCGTAAGCTTTTAGTTTTTCAAAAATGCTATAGTGTTTTTCAATTCTTGCACTTAGAACTTCGCCTGCATTTGTATCATTATCAATGATTTGATCCTGTTTCTCGTAGAAAGATTTTAATATTAAAAACCTTTCAGCATCACTTTTATTATAAATCAACCCGTTCATATTTAACATTTGATACAAATATATAATCTTGTTTTCATATAATTTATATGGATTAAATATTTTATTTAACATTAAATTGTTTATTTTTGTAAACAAATTCATTTTTAATGATGGAATATAAAAGGATATTACTGAAACTTAGTGGCGAATCACTTGCAGGAGAAAAGAAGCAAGGTTTAGATGAGGAATGTTTGTTAGATTATTCTGAACAAATAAAAGCTATTTCTAAAAAAGGAATTCAAATAGGAATTGTAATTGGTGGAGGAAATATTTTTAGAGGTTTGTCTGGTGCTGCCAAAGGTTTTGATAGGGTTAAAGGCGACCAAATGGGAATGTTGGCAACTGTTATAAATTCTCTTGCATTACAGTCGGCTTTAGAATCTTTAGGTGTTAAAACTAAACTTTTTACCTCAATAAGCATAGCTTCTATTGGCGAAAAGTTCGCAAAACCTAAGGTAATGGAAGCTTTAAATTCAAATTTTATTTGTATATTTGCTGGAGGTACAGGAAATCCATACTTTTCTACAGATACTGCTTCTGCTTTACGTGCAATTGAAATTGAAGCAGACGTTTTTCTAAAAGGTACACGTGTTGATGGAGTTTATACCGATGATCCGGAGAAAAATCCTAAGGCAACAAAATTTGATTCAATAAGTTTTGATGAAGTGTATGACAAAAATTTAAAAGTAATGGATTTAACATCATTTACTTTATGTAAAGAAAATAATATGCCTGTGATTGTATTTAACATGGATATAAAAGGAAATTTAGAAAAACTTATAAGTGGAGAAAAAATAGGAACTTTAATAAAAAAATAAACTAAGAATATGGAAGATTTAGAATTATATATTGAAACTGCAGAAGAAGGGATGGCAGCTGCGGTTGAACATTTAGAAAAAGAATTATCAAAAATTAGAGCAGGAAAAGCAAGTCCTGCAATGTTGGATAGTGTTAGAGTTGATTATTATGGAGTTGTTTCGCCAATTTCACAAGTAGCAAATGTTACATGTCCTGATGCGAAAACAATTTTTATTCAACCTTGGGATAAAACCGTTATCCCAGTTATTGAAAAAGCAATTTTAGCAGCAAATCTTGGTTTTAATCCAGCTAATAACGGAGAAGTTATTCGTATTATGGTGCCACCACTAACCGAAGAAAGACGTTTACAATTAGTAAAACAAACCAAAGCCCTTGGCGAAAATGCGAAAATTGCTATAAGAAATCAAAGACGCGATGCTATTGAAGAGTTTAAAAAAATGAAAAAAGACGGTTTGTCAGAAGATAAAGCTAAAATGGCAGAGCAAGAAGTGCATAAAACTCACGAAGATTATATTAAAAAAGTTGATATCGTTATCGATAACAAAGAAAAAGAAATAATGACGGTGTAACACAGTTAAAAGTTTTTAAAGTTTCTAAAGTTCATAAAGTTTTTAAAGTTCGTAAGGACGGAAATTTTTATTACTATCTCCGCTCGCTCGGATTTGCAATCCGAGTGCTTGGTAATGTTACACTCGGATTACAAATCCGAGCGAGCATAATGGGTGTTGGAGCGAGCGTCATGGGTGTTGGAGCGAGCGTCATGGGTGTTGGAGAGAGCGTCATGGGTGTTGAAGATAGCAGATGTTAGTTGTCCGTAGGACAACACAACAAGACCGTCGAAAGTTTGTCCGTAGGACAACATGTGATTAACCGTAGGCGGCAGCCTGCGGTAGTTAGACCCTCAAAGGCTTTGCCCGCAAGGGCAACACAATAAAATTAGTTAAAAGTTCATAAAGTAAAAAGTTCATAAAGACGCAATTTTTTATTAAAGTTCAGTTAAACGTTTGTAATTCAATAAATTAGCAGTATAGTAGATACTGCGCACGCGCAGTGTCTTATCTATACAAATTTTAATTTATTATATACAATCACAAATCAATAAAAATGGTATTGTATTTTAGAAAATACAAAATATTATTGAAATTGTATTTTCAAGAATACAACACCGCTCGCTCGGATTTTTCCACACAACACCGCTCGCTCGGATTTGTAATCCGAGTGTAACATTACCAAGCACTCGGATTAAAAATCCGAGCGAGCGTCATAGGTGTTTGAGCGAGCAATAGTGGTGATAGGAGCGAGCTGGTGTGGGTTGTCCGTGAGGCAAAATAAGACTATCAAAAGTTTGTCCGTAGGACAAATCAGTTAAAAGTTTATAAAGTTAAAAGTTAAAAGTGGTTTTTTGCTTGGCATTCCTTTATGAACTTTAAAAACTTTATGAACTTTTAACTGAATTAATTTGTTTTGTTTAATATTTATTTAATTTTCGATTCTGCTTTTTTAAGTTTTTCATACTCAGTTGTCATTTCTTTTAGTCTTGTAGCATCTTCTTCAATTTGTTTGCCTAACTTTTCTATAGCTTTTTCATTTTGATCAATTCTCTTCTTGTAATCTTGATTTTGTTTTTCAAGATTTGATTTTTCTTTTACCATTTTTTCGTGAGCTTTAGTTGCAGATTTTAAATCTTTAGCTTCGCCTTTAATGAAATCTGCATAAGCTTTTTCAGTAATTTTTAAAGCAAACTCTCTCATAATTTGAGCTACTCTTGCATATTGCTCTTGGTGCATAGAAGAAGATAAATAAGCACCACCTAAGTCAAAACCAGCAACTACTTCAATAGCACCATCTTTTGTGTCAACACAATAAGCGTAAACATCTAAAGTGTTGTTGCTTACCGAAGCTATTAATAAATCGTCACCAAATGTTTCACCTTTTTTAGTCGAAACTTTACCTTTGTAAGATTTTAGCAAACTTTCAAATTCTTTTCTTACAGTTTTTATATCACTGTGATATACAAAAGTAGATAATGCATTTTGATTTCCATTGCGGAATTTTCCTGTTACTTCTCTTACTTCAATCTTTTGAGCAAAAATTGTGCTGCTAAATATTACAGCTAAACTTATTAATAAAATTCTTTTCATAATTTTTTATTTTTTATTAGTAATTTTTAATTTTAACAAATATAATACAAATTCTTGTATTACAATTAATATTTATTAACAAAAATCTATTCGAAATGTTCTCGAAAAGTAGTTTATTATTAAAAAAATGACTTAAAATATTTTATTTCATTAGAAAAATCAAGATGAATACCTTGTTTTTTTAAGTCATCAATATCTTTCAAAATATTTAAACAAAATTTTTTATGTGCTTCAGAATTTGGGTTAAAAACTTTATGATTATAGGCTGAAATAATTTTTTCAATTTGTTTATTTATATTTTGTGTTTTTATCGAAAAAAATGAATTTGAAAACTTTTGATAAATGTAATCTATTGCTGTTTTAGATGGGTGAATCATATCTTCTGCATAAAATCTGTAATCTCTTAATTCATCATTCATTATTTCGTAAGCAGGAAAATAGAAACAGCAGTCTGTATTTTCAATAATGCTTTTGACACTTATAATTAAATTAGCTTTGCTTTGCTGATTTTGTATAGCTCCATCTTTTAGGTGTCTGATAGGACTTACGGTAAAAATTAGTTTAATTTTGGGATTAATTTCTTTTAATTTTTTAATTAAATTTATCCAAGTTTCAACAATTTCTTGTGATGATAAAAATTCTCTAACAAATACTTTTTCAGGCAATTTATGACAATTAGAAACTATCTCATTATTTTCTTTAAGTTTATAAACAAATGAAGTTCCGAATGTTACGAAAAAGTATTTTGACTTAGTAAGAGCTTCATTAAAATTTTGAATTGCCTTATTATAATTATCTATGGCTTGAGTTTTATCTATGTCGGAAAACTGAGAATGAAAATTAAAATGATTGAACAAAGAATTTGCTTTAAACACTTCATTTTCAGTGATTTGCTTTGAGGAAATAGCCATGTTAACAGACTTAGCGAGAGAAATTGGATTATAATGTATTCCTGTTGGATTTACCGAAACATTAAATTTATTATCAAATAATTTTTCACCAATATTTTCGGCAAAGCACGAGCCTGAAAACACGCAAGCATCAGAATGTGAAATATCAAAATCAAATTTTGGAATTTCTATTATAGTTCTAAAAATCATTTTTTTAATTTTTTATTACAAAAATAAACCTATATTTACAATAAATCTAAAATACAAAAACTTTTTGAAACTTTTAAAAACATATATAGAAGATTTTTGGTTTTTATTATATCCTCATACATGCGAGGCTTGTGGTGTGGCTTTAAATAAGAATGAAGGAATAATTTGTTTTAAATGTCTTTACGATTTGCCACGAACAGATTATTGTGAGTTTATTGAAAATCCAATAACTGAATTATTTGCAGGAAGATTAAAACTTGAAAGAGGCACAGCATTATTTACATTTCATAAAGGAAGTAGATTCCGAAAATTATTACATAGTTTGAAATATAAAAATAAACCAGAAATAGGAATTGTTTTAGGAAGAGAGCTTGGAGCACAAATGCTAAAATCCAATAATTTTATGGATATAGATTTTTTAATTCCTGTTCCTTTGCATGAAAAACGTAAAAAACAGCGAGGTTACAATCAAAGTGAAATGATTGCAGAAGGTATTTCACAAGTTACAAAAATTCCGTTTGTTGTGGATAATCTTGTTAGAGCTAAAGAAACTGTTACACAAACAAAAATGACAAAAGAAGAAAGATGGGCAAATGTTTCTGGGAAATTTTTATTAAACAATCCTTCTGAGTTAGAAGGTAAACACGTGATGCTTGTAGATGATGTAGTTACTACAGGTTCTACTATTGAATCTTGTGGAGAAGTATTGTTGACTGTAGAAAATTTAAAGTTAAGTATAGCAGTTTTGGCAAAAGCATAATTAAAAATTAATTTTTGTAATAAATTAAAATAGTTTATCTTTGAACAACCGTTCAATTGAAAAAAATGTCGCCAAAAACATCGGGTCAGTTTAAAGAAATACGAGCAGATAAAAAGCAGCTCATTATTGATACAGCATTAAATCTTTTTGCAAACAAGGGATATCATGCAAGTTCTATAAGCATGATTGCTAAGGAAGCTAAAATTTCTAAAGGTTTGATGTATAATTATTTTGATAGTAAAGAAGCTTTATTACGCGAAATTTTCGAGGATTTTATCAGAATAATTATGGATTTAATGAATCCTAATCACGATGATGAAATTACTACAGAAGAAATGCGAGATTTTTTATCTTCTTATTTTCAGTTAGTTGAACAAAATCATCTTTATTGGAAGTTATATTTTCAACTTTCTGTTAAAAGCGAAATTTTTGATTTACTTGTAAATGATTTTTACAGTGAGCAAATGGAAAAAACGCAAAGATTAATAAATAGGTATTTTTCAGAGCGTTTTAAAGAACCTGAAATTGAAATTAGCTTGTTTTTTTCAATATTAAAAGGTTTTGCTTTAGATTATCTCCATTCTTACAAAACTTATCCTCAATCAAAAATAGAAGGTTTTAAGAAAAAAATGTTTGAAATGTTTTTGCGATAAAATAAAAAAAAGTTGGCTTTGCCTAAGCTCAGCCAACTTCATAAATTAAAAATTAAGCATCATATTGAGTTTAAACAACTCCTTGTTCAACCATTGCGCGAGCAACTTTCATGAAACCAGCGATGTTAGCACCTTTCACATAGTTTATATAACCATCTTTTTCAGTTCCGTGTGTAACACATGCTTCGTGTATGCTTTGCATAATTTCGTAAAGTCTGTCGTCAACTTCTTTTTCGCTCCATGATAAGTGCATAGCGTTTTGGGTCATTTCAAGACCTGAAGTTGCAACTCCACCAGCGTTTACAGCTTTTCCAGGAGCAAACATAATTTTTGCTTTTTGGAATTCGTGAATTGCTTCAGGTGTACAGCCCATGTTAGAAACTTCAGCAACTAACATAACTCCGTTTTTGAGTAATTCTTTTGCATCATTACCGTCTAACTCATTTTGGAATGCACATGGAAGAGCTATATCACATTTTATGCTCCAAGCTTTTTTACCAGGTGTGAAAGTAACGCCTTTAAATTTAGTAGCCATTGGTGCAACAACGTTGTTGTTAGAAGCTCTTAGTTCTAACATATATGCGTTCATTTCGTCTGTCATACCATCTGGAATGTGGCAAACGCCATCAGGTCCAGAAATACCAATAACTTTTGCTCCAAGTTCTTTTGCTTTTTGTGAAGCACCCCAAGCAACGTTTCCAAAACCTGAGCAAACTACAGTTTTACCTTTTATGTCTTTACCTGCTGCTGCTAACATGTGGTCAACAAAATATAAAGCTCCGTAGCCAGTTGCTTCTGGACGAATTTTTGAACCACCCCAGTTAATACCTTTACCAGTGAAAACTCCAACGTTGTATTCGCGAGCAAGTTTTGTGTACATACCATACATGAAACCAACTTCACGTGCTCCAACGCCAACGTCTCCAGCAGGAACGTCAGTATCTTTACCTAGGCAACGCCATAATTCCCACATAAAAGCTTGGCAAAAACGCATGATTTCGCCATTTGATTTTCCAACAGGGTCAAAATCAGAACCACCTTTACCACCACCCATAGGAAGTGTTGTTAAAGCATTTTTAAAAGTTTGCTCGAATCCTAAAAATTTCAACATCGAAAGATTTACAGCTTTGTGAAATCTGATTCCACCTTTGTATGGACCAATTGCACCGTTAAATTGAACTCTGTAACCTATGTTTGTTTGAACTTTTCCTTTATCGTCAACCCATGCAACGCGGAAAGTAAAAACTCTGTCTGGTTCAACAATGCGTTCTAAAATGCCGGCAGCAGCAAACTCAGGATGTTTTTCATAAACTTCTTGAACTGACTCTACTACTTCATGCACAGCTTGCAAATACTCTTTTTCCCCTGGATGTCTTTGTTCCAGGTCACTCATGAATTTTTCTACGTTCATTTTTATAAATTTTTAAATATTTACTATAAAACCACTATGGTTTATTTTTTTTAATTAACGATGTAAAGTTAAAATAAAGTTTGGAATATAGCTAATTTTATACTTGATTTGTTTTGATAATATTAATTGATATTTATCAATGATTTTTGTTAGGTATATGATTTTTATTAATTTTGCATAAATTTTAAAATATAATGCGCAAGAATAAAGACGATATAAAATTAGTATTCAAAACTCTGAACGAGAGAAAAAAAGAGCTTGATTGTATTTATAGAATAGATGAGCTTTTAAAAGATTTTGATTCAGATTTGCATAATATTTTAACAGGCATTTGCGAATTTGCTCCAATAGGTTGGCGATATTCTGAAATATGTAAAGTTAAAATTATTGTAAATGGTTTTGCTGTTGAAAGTACTGGTTTTAAAGAAACTGAACTTAAACTTAGTGCAAATTTGGAAGTTGATGGAGAAAAAGTTGGCGAATTTATTATTTGCTATATAAAATCTGTTAAATCCGAAAAAGGAGTGTTCTTGCCAGAAGAAACAAGACTTTTTAAAACTATAGTTGAAAAAATTAATCAATATCTGAGTTTTAGAAAGTTAAAAGAATTTTATGCAAATACCATTGAAAATAAGAATAAGCTTTATGGCAAAGACATAAGTTTTACTGATTATCTAAAAAGTCTTAAACTTAGTAACGAAGATATTGAAATAATTACAAAAGTAGAAGTTGATTTTAAAAAAGGAGAAACTGTTTGTAAACAAGGCACTTTTGCTTCGTTTATAATGTTAATAAAGTCGGGAATGGTAAAATCTTTTATTGAAAACTCTCACTATAAAAGTCATATTTTTAAATTTACTGGTGCTTTTAATATAATTGGCTTATCAACTTTGTATGGCGATTCTTATTATCATTTTTCGTGCAAGGCGCTAGTGCCTTCTAAGTTTTATTTGGTCGAAAGAAGTGAGTTTGATAAAATAGTTAGGAAAAATCCTGATTTTGCAATTGAAATCATGAAAATCTATTCAAAGTCTTTGCAAACTGTTTACGATAAGCTTGGAAGTATTGCAAATAAACAGTCTATTGGCAAAGTATGTGACTCGCTTTTGTATTTGGCAGAAAATGTTTTTAAATCAAATATAATTGACACAAGTGTTACACGCAAAGATATTGCAGAGTTTTCGGGTTTGGCAACCGAAAATTTAGTGAGAATTTTATCAGAATTGAAAAAAGATAATATTATTGCAATTAATAATAGAGTAATAGAAATATTAAATTTTGAAACTTTAAAAATGTTGAGTAATATTGGCTAAAGTTTTAATCAAAGGCAAAATGAAAATAATAAAGCTCAAACATAGTGAAATAGATTTTGAAAAGTATGATAAAACTTTACTAGAATGTAAGTGGGCTAGGGTTTATGCAATGTCTTGGTATTTAGATATTGTGTCGCCAAATTGGGAGTTATTATGCGATGAAGATTATAATATTGTAATGCCACTTCCAAAAAAGAAAAAATTTGGCATTCCTTATTTAATTCAACCAATGTTTTGTCAGCAATTAGGTGTTTTCGCAAAAAGTGAAATTGAAAAAAATCAAATTGAAAATTTTTATAAAAAGCTTGGTTATTATTTTGTAATAATTCATGGAAATAGTTTTGATTCAATGATTTTTAGCGAAGACAAACTAAAGCCAAATTATTTTATTAGTTCTAAAAATTTTGAAGAGCAACAAAAATTATTTTCAAAAAATACAATTAGAAATTTGAAAAAAGCTGATAGTTTTAATCATAAAATTATAACAATAGAAATTCAAGAATATTTTAATTTTTTAACAAAAGAAGCTAGCAATATTTATAATGAAAAATTGCAAAACGCATTGAGAAAAATTGTTAAAAAGTCTTTGGACTTAGGTTATGGAAAATTGCTTGCTACAACAGTTGAAAATGAAGTTAGCTCAGTTGTTTTTATTCTTGATTTTAATAATAGAATATACTATCTTGCACCAGCATCGTCTCAAAAAGGAAAAGAAGCAAGGTCTATGATGTTTATAATCAATGATTTAATAAAAACTTCTATAGAACAAGGAAAAATATTTGATTTTGAAGGTTCTTCTCTAGAGGGAGTTGAAAGATTTTACAAAAGTTTTGGTGCTAGTTGCGAATATTACGGTATTTTCAAGAAAATTTTATAAATATTCATATTCTTGATTTCTTAATTGTGGAATAAAACCTGCTTCTATAATTGTTTCTTCCATTTCTTTAACACCGAGTTTAAAATTTTTGCCAGCTTGGGAAACCACATTTTCTTCTATCATTATACTGCTCATATCGTTTGCTCCTCCGTGTAGGGCTAGTTTTGCAATTTCTTTACCTCTAGTTAGCCACGAAACTTGAATATTGGGAATATTTATCAATATTATTCTGCTCAAAGCCAACATTTTTAGAAATTCTGTAGAGTTAACAGTTTTAATATCAGGATATTTTTTTAGCAATCTTGTATTTTTGCCAGCAAGAGACCAAGAGGTAAATGAAATAAATCCTTTTGAATTTTCGGGTTTTATTTTTTGAATATCTCTAAGTTTTAAAAAATGTTCAATTCTTTCTTCTATAGTTTCTAAATGTCCGTACATCATTGTAGCAGAAGTTGTTAAGCCTAGTTGATGAGCTTCGTGCATAATATTTAGCCATTGTTCGGAGCAAACTTTTGCAGGCGAAACCAATTTGCGAACTCTATCCGACAAAATTTCTGCACCTCCACCTGGCAAGCTATCTAAACCTGCATTTATAAGAATTTGCAAGCATCGTTTTGTGCTTATTCCTTCTTGTTTTGCAAGAAAAGCAATCTCAGGTGGACCTAAAGCATGAAGTTTTAAATCTGGATAATATTTTTTTAATTTTTTAAATAAAGTTTCGTAATATTCCAAGTCAAGTGCGGGATTCATTCCTCCTTGCAATAAAATTTGATTTCCTCCCAAAGATTTTAAGTGTTCAATTTTTTCAATATATTCTTCAATGCTTAAAACATATGCTTGCTCAGAATTTTTATTTCTACAAAAATTACAAAACAAACAATTTGAAACACAAACATTTGTGAGATTGATATTTCTATCAATTATATAACTTACAATATTATTTGGGTGAATTTTTTGACGAATTTGGTTAGCAGCAAATAGCAACTGACTTAAACTTGCATGTTGATACAATAATAAACATTCATTAAACGTTAAAAATTCAAGGTTGTTAGCTTTTTCTAATATTGAGTTAATTTTTTGGTTGTCAGGCATTTTTATTTAAAAACATTACTAATTTTTTTAAGTTTTTGAATGTTTAGGATTTTAATTTTTCTGCCTTGTAAGTCAACAAGTCCTTCGGTTCTAAATTCAGACAACAATCTAATAACAGATTCGGTAGCAGTACCTATAATATTAGCAAGTTCTTCGCGTGTTAAAGTAATGTTTATTATTCCTTCTTTGTCAGTACCAAAATCGTCTTGAAGTTTTAGTAATATTTCTGCAAGTCTTTCTCTTACAGATTTTTGAGCAATGTCAGTAAGATAGTTGTTTGCTTCGTCAAGTTCTGCACATGCAATTTGTAAAAGTTCAATTCCTAGTTCGCTATTTTCTTTTAGTAAACCATAAAGTTCTTGAGTATTTATATAGCAAACAGCAGAATCTTCAATAGCTTTTACGCTTGTGCAAGCAGGTTCTCCATTTATAACCGAGCGATAACCAATGATGTCTCCTCTTTTAGCAAATTTTACTATCTGCTCTTTTCCTTCACAACCAGTTTTATAAACTTTTAAAATTCCGTCATTGATGCAATATACACCTGTTATGCGACTACCTTCTTTGTAAAGTGTTTTTCCTTTTTTAATTTGAGAACATACTTTGTTTTTTGTTAAATAGTCTAGTTGGTCAACAGTTAACTTTTTAAAAACTGTAGAAAAAACAAGATTACAATCTTTGCAATTTGGTTCTTCAAAATATCTGCTCATATTGTCAAAATTTTATGCAAAATTATAAAAATATGATTAAAATCACAAATCAATAATACAGTTAAAAGTTTATAAAGTTTTAAAGTTCGTAAAGTCGAATCAAGCTTGCTTGAGCTATGCCGAGAGACGACAGAAAATGTAGCGAAGCTAAATTATTCAATTATCAATTTAAAAGTTCCGCTTCCCTTTTCAGTATTAAGTCTAAGCATATACATTCCATATTTAAGCGATGATACATTCACAATGCTTTCAGTATTAGCTACTTCTGTTTTATTTATCAGCAATCTGCCAAGTGCATCATAAAGTTCGTAGCTAATAATTTCGCTATCGCTAACAATGTTTAATACATCTTTTGCGGGATTTGGAAATATTTCAGCAGAGAAAAGAGATGTTTTTATTTCTTCAACATTAGTTATTGTAACTTCTACAAAAATAATATCAGCTTTGCAAATATAATCTTCAGCTATAGTGCTGTAATAACCTATTTGTACTCCAAGAGAGTGAACTCCTTCCGTAAGTTCAGCTGTTGTCCATGAATTTAAATTATAAGTATTATCGCTTCCAATTTCAATTTCATAGTCATAAAACCAATAGTATGGTTCATCACTAGCCCATTCACTTTGTGGTGGATTAGTCCAGCTAAGAGTTACGGTATTGTCTGAGTTTACTGTAGCACTCAAATTATTTATAGGTGGACAAGTAGGATTACCGTAAATAGTTACTGTTGTATATGCTTGGTTATAACAAATTTCTGCATTTGTATTATCTAAATAATGTATAACAACAGCTAAATTATGAGTGCCTTCCGAAAGTACTGGTGTTGTCCACGAAGTTAGGTTGTCGTTATTGCTAGAACCTACGTTAATATTACCAATGTAAAATTTAAAAGTAAGATTTCCATCACAACCAGTTGGCAATTCTTCTGGATTTGTCCAGCTTAATTTTGCAGTATTATCTTCGTTTATTATTGCACTAAGATTATTTACAGGCGGGCAGTCAAAGCCTCCGTCAATTGTTGCTGTTGTGCTTGCCTCTGCTGAGCAAAGAAGATTGCTAGCATTATCATAATAAAATATAACAACTTTTAGTGTATAGACTCCATTTGGAAGTATATTGGTTGTCCATGAAGTTAAATCGTTTGCATCACTATAACCTATTTGAGTAGAGCCGTTGTAAATTTTAAAAGCAAGATCTTCGGTGCAAGCGTTGGGCCAATCTGTTGATGGTGGAATATTCCAACTTAAATTTACAGAGTTGTATGAGCTTATTGTTGCACTTAGGTTATTTACAGCATGACAAGTGCTTAGGTCTTCTACTATAACGCTTTTACAAACAGATTGAGGAGTACAGTTTGAGTAAACCGCTTTTATACAATAATTATGTGTGCCGAAATCTAGGTTTAAGTCAGTATAAGTAGTATCTGTAAGTCCGCTTGCAATTTCAACTTCGTCTCTAGTAATAGTATAACTGCGCTCTTCTGTAATTATAGGAGCATTCCAAATTAAATTCACATTATTGTTGTTTACTGTTGCATTAAGATTAGTAACAGGTAAGCAATAAATTTCTTCTACTGTAATATTTGTGCAAACTGTCTCGGATGTACAGCTTGAGTAAACAGCTTGTATGCAATAATTATATGTTTCATAATCTAAGTCCGAATCTGTATAAGTAAGTCCTGTAAGTCCGCTTGCAATTTCAACTCCATTTCTAGCAATAGTGTAGGTATGAAGTTCTGTAGTAGGGATGATAGCCCCAAATATACTTATATCGTCAATATTTAAACCACTTTGGTCGATACTATTATAATGTCGGAAAGCAATATATTTAGTTCCTGAAGGTAAAGAAATGCTTCTTTTATACCAATTCTCCGAATTTGTCATTGTCTCTTCAAAAATGCTTGTAAAATCATTAATGTTATTTCCTGTTGTTGAAACCATTACGGCATAATGTTCATAAGGGTTGTATGCCCCTACACTAACCCAAAATTGCAATTTAGTTACGTTGTTTAATAATGGTGTAATTAAATAGTTGTCGGGGTAAAGAGAATAGCCTTCATTTGAGTTGTATGATAAAGAACTTACGCAATTATTACTATTATGTCCTGTAGTTGTATTTAATTCCCAATTAAGCCCATCGCCATTTGCATCAATCACAGTCCAATTTGATGGCATTCCAGATTCAAAATCTTCGCTTAATATAATTTCAGGCAAAGTATTAGGAGTGTTCCAAGTTAAAATTACGTTATTGTCGTTTGTTGTTGCACTAAGGTTAGTAATAGGTGCACAAGTTACTGTAGCGTTTGTACAAACTTTTTCAGAGCTACAACTTGGGTAAACTGCTTTTACGCAATAATCATGCACACCAGTTGCTACGCCAACATCTGTGTAAGTAGTTGCTGTAATTTCGCTTGCTACTACCATATTATTTCTAGTAATAGTGTATGTGTGTGGGTTTGTAATAGGAGCATTGTTACCATATATTACTATGTTGTCAATACTCAAGCTCCATTGATTTAAACTGTTGAAATGTCGGAAAGCAATATATTTTGTTCCTGGAGGCAAATCAACTTGTTTTTCATGCCAAGTTGCGAGAGTTTTTACTGTTTCTTCAAAAACTATTGTAAAATCGCTAGCATTATTTCCTGTTGTTGAAGCCATGATTGCATAGTGCTCTTGATAAGGTATAGGTGTACGAACAGAATATCTCACTTTAGTTACGTATTCTTCTAATTCTGGTGTAATTAAATAGTTGTTGGTGTTTAGATAATTGGGTGAAGACGATAGAGAAGTTACACAATTATTACTATTTTCTCCTCCAGAAGTGTTTAAGTCCCAATTATGTCCATTTCCGTCTGCATCAAGTAATGTCCAATTTGAAGGTATTCCACTTTCAAAACCTTCGCTAAATATTATTACAGGCGTTTCTGGAGTTTCCCAAGTTAAACTTACATTATTACCATTTACTGTTGCACTAAGCTCAGCAATAGGTAGGCAACTTTCTTCTCCAACAACTACATTTACATAAATAATTTCTGCTTTGCAAATCCAAGAACTAGAACTGAAATAGCCTGTCTCTACACCAAGAGAATGATTTCCTATCGTAAGTTCAGGAGTTGTCCATGATGTTAATCCGTCAGAATAATTATAACCTATTGAAGTAGTTCCGTCATAAAAAAAATAGTCTATATCTGTGCTGGGCCATTCGCTTTGTGGTGGATTAGTCCAGCTAAGAGTTACTGTATTGTTTGGATTTGATGTTGCAGTGAGGTTGGTGATTGGTGGACAAGATTCTACTCCAACTGTTACTGATACATATACTGTATCAGTTTTGCAAACCCAACCAGCTTCGAAATAACCTACGCGTACTCCAAGATTGTGAGTTCCTAGTGAAAGCTCAGAACTTGTCCAAGATGTTTTTGGGCTACCACTTAAATCAGAACTTAAATCAGAACTTCCATCAAAAAACCAATAGTTTATATCTGTGCTGGGCCAAATACTTGGGTCTGGATTATCCCAATTAAGAGTTACAGTATTATCTGTGTTTACTGTTGCCGTAAGGTTGGTTATAGCTGGGCAAGTTGCCTCATTTTCAATTTTTACATCTACAAAGACAGTTTCGGCATAACATACATTTTGATTACCATTTTTCCAATAAGAAATTGTAACTCCAAGCGAATGAGTTCCTACTTCTAATACATTCGTTATCCAAGAAGTTAAATCATTGTTATCGTCATACCCGATCTCTGTTGATCCATTGTAAAATTCAAAATATATGTCCCCATCACATTCGCTGGGCCAAGTGCTTGTTGGTGGGGTTGTCCAGTTAAGTGTTACTGTATTGTTTGGATTTACTGTTGCTGTGAGATTGGTAATAGGTGGACAAGCAGAGTTACCGCTGAAAATAGTTATGTCATCTAATGCTAAATAGTCTTGATCGGTACTGTTGTAATGACGAAAAGCAACATACTTTGTTCCTGCAGGAAGATTTATATTGCGTTCTATCCAATCATTTGTGGCAGTAGCTGTTTCTTCGAATATAATTTGAAAATTTGTAAGTGCATTACCTGTTGTTGAAGCCATTACAGCATAATGTTTGTAAGGGTAGTTTACATTTACTTTAAAGTAGTATTTAATATTTGTTGCACCTTCTACTAATGGTGTAATTAAATAATTGTTTGGGTTAAGTGGATTAGTATTCCAAGATCTAGACATAATATAATAATAACCACTATGACTAGTTGAACTAGTGGTAACACTCCAATTTTGTCCATCGCCATCTGCATCAACAACTGTCCAGCCTGTAGGCAATGAACCACCTTCAAATCCTTCTTCTAATATTATTGTTTGTGCTAATGTGATGTTGGAATATGCTATTAATAAGCATAATGGGAAAAACAATTTTGTAAAAACTTTGCTCATATTTATTTAATTATTTGAAGCAAAAATAATAATTAAAAATAACATACATGCAAAAATTGTGTCAAAAATAATTTTTTAAAGAAGTTTTATTTTATTATGGCTTACTGTTCAAAATTTGTAAATAAGCATTTTTAAAATTTTTGTTCTTAGGAGAAGCGTAAATAATATTGTTTTCTTTAGTCGTGTCAAATAGTTCAGGATTTAATAAATATATTGGCAATAAATCGTCCCAAAATTTGTAAAATTTAGCTTTAATCTTTTCTTGTACTCCTAGATTCTGATGTGATACAAAAATGAAATCAGAATATGGGTTTTTAATTTTTGAAATTTTATTTAAAAATTTTGTTGTAAATAAATTTTGCTTAGTTGAAGGGGTGGTAAAAAATACTTTATCCACAGTTTTACATTCTGTAACAAATTTTGCTGCTTCCAAATCTGAATTTACGTTGTATCCTGTGTTAGGCGAACCTTGATACCACAAAATTTGTTTAATATTAGAATGTGTGTTTTCATTTTTCAATACTTCTGAAATATTTGTAAGCGGACCAAAGCAAATTAAATAAATATCTGCTTTTTGGTTGTGAATTTCTTTTGTAATTAGTTCGACTGCTGAAGGTTTTTCAGGGATTTCTATACCTTGTTCATCTCCCCAATTTACTGATAAGCAAAGTTTATTGCAAAATTTATTGTATTTATTCAATTTTTTTCCGTAAGCAACAGGTATTTCTTGATGTCCAAAATGTTTTAGCATAGCTTTTATTTTTTTATATCCCTGTTCTGGACTTAAAAGCCCATCGCTTGTGCTAATTGCTATAACATCAAAATCATTGGAAGCAAAAATAAGGCAAATCGCTCTTAAATCATCGGGAGCGCAATCTGTATCAATAATTACACGAAAACGAGATTCAGCTTGTTGTGCAAAAATATTTGAACAAACTAATATAAAAACTATAAACACTAATTTTACTCGTCTCATATTCACAAACTCTTAATTTATTGTCATACTAAAAACTCTTCAACTATCAACTTTTAACTTTTAACTTTTAACTGAATTCTTCATTCTTAATTATCAATTCTTAATTATCTTCATACTAAACACTCAACACTAAAAACTCTTCAAATCCCAAATCCTAAATTCTTTCAACTTTTAACACTTCAACTACGTTCAGTGCATCGCTTTTAACTTTTAACTGAAGTAATTCTTCATTCTTAATTCTTAATTCTTCTCATTTACAAACCTCACTAATCTCAATAGGAATATTACTACACAAATCTATAGGATTTTCAGCAACAAGAATATCGTTTTCCAATCTAATCCCAAAGCCTTCTTCAGCAATGTAAATTCCTGGCTCGCAACTTAAAACCATACCTGGCAAAAGAACAGTGTCTTTTACTCCCACATCATGCACATCAAGTCCTATAAAGTGCGAAACTCCGTGCATATAATATTTTTTAAGAGCAGGAGAGTCTTCATTTTGATTTTTGATGTCGGCTTCGCTTAATAATCCTAAGCTTACAAGTTCTTCTTGTATTAAAAGTTCACATTCTTTATTTAGTTTTCTAATTGTTTGACCTGGCACATATTTTGTCTTCATTTCTTTCAAAACTTTTAAAACCGAAGCATAGACTTGTTTTTGCCTATTTGTGAATTTCCCAGATATAGGAATTGTTCTCGACAAATCAGCAGCATAATAATTATACTCAGCTCCAAAATCCATAAGTAGTAAATCGCCGTTTTTGCATAATTCTCGATTTGTTTCGTAATGCAAAACACAATTATTCTTTCCAGCTGCAATTATTGGTGAATAAGCATGTGATTCTACTCCATTTTTAATGAAATGATGACTTATTTCTGCTTCAACTTCATATTCATAAACTCCGGGGACAATAAAATCTAAAACTTTTTTGAATGCTTCGCCAGTAATATCAATAGCTTTCTGAATGATAGCAATTTCTTCTTTTTGTTTTTGCAACCTTAATTGCATTGATAAAGAGTCTAAATCTTTAAACTGAATTTTGTCATTTTCCACACCTTCTTTCCATTCAGAAATAATTTTGTTTTTATAATCAAATCCTCTTGTGTTCGACGACATCGAATAATATACTAAAGTGTCGTTGTTTAAATTTTCTTTAAAATATTTTTCAAATTCATTCAAATAAAACACATTTTTAATTCCTGAAATTTCTTTGGCTTCGTCAATAGAGTATTTATGTCCAGTCCAGATAAGCATTTTTTCGTTGGGTTCAATAATAAAAGCATATTCATCTGTCGAATTGTTAATTTTACATAATAAAATCACAGTTTTTTCTTGTTTCAAACCACTAAAATAAAACAAATCGCTGTTTTGACGATATTTATACAATGCGTCTCCATTCCTTACAAACTGTTCGGCAGGAAAAAGAATTGCCATTGAATTGTTTGGTAAAAGCGAAAAGAGATTTTTTCTGTTTCTGATAAAAAAATCTTTGTTAAGTGAAAATTCCATTTTTAAAAAAGTTTAAAGAACTAAATATATGAATGCAAATTTACATATTCTTATGCAAATTATTAAATTTTAAGTAAATGTTAATAAACTTTTTCAAATAAATTTATTTTTCCCGATTATGATTTTTATATTTGTACCTTGTAGAATACTAAAATGTTAAAATAATGAAAAAAATAGAGATTGGAGATAAAGCTCCTGATTTTAAGGGACTTAATCAAGATGGGAAAGAAGTTAAATTATCTGACTTTTTGGGCAAAAACTTAATTTTATATTTTTATCCAAAAGATTCTACTCCAGGTTGTACTGCTGAGGCATGCGATTTACGAGATAATTACCAAATGTGGCAAAGTAAGTCTTACGAAATTTTAGGAGTAAGTCCTGATAGTCAAAAATCTCATCAAAAATTTATCGAAAAATATAATTTACCATTTGATTTAATAAGCGATACAGAAAAAGAAATTTTAATTGCTTATAATGCTTGGGGCGAAAAATCTATGTATGGAAAAAAATACATGGGTGTTTTACGAAAAACTTATGTAATTAATTCAAAGGGAATTATAGAAAACATTTTTGAAAAAGTAAAAACAAAAGAACATTCAAATCAAATTCTTAACGAAATCAAATAAAATTTAAAAATATGGCAAATACACCAGAAGATATTAGAAACGAAAAACTCAAAGCCGTAAAATTGGCTATGGGAAAAATCGAAAAAGATTATGGCAAAGGCTCTATAATGATGCTTGGTTCACAACCAGTAGAAGAAATTCCAGTTATTAAATCAGGCTCTATAGCATTAGATATTGCTTTGGGAGTTGGCGGTTACCCTCGCGGTAGAGTGGTCGAAATTTACGGACCCGAAGCCTCTGGTAAAACCACATTGGCTATTCATGCTATAGCAGAAGCTCAAAAAGCTGGCGGAATAGCTGCATTTATTGACGCAGAACATGCTTTTGATAGAGCTTATTCCGAAAAACTTGGAGTTGATGTAGAAAATTTAATAATTTCTCAACCCGACAATGGAGAACAAGCTTTAGAAATAGCAGATAATCTTATTCGTTCAGGTGCTATCGACATTATAGTAATTGACTCAGTTGCAGCTCTTACTCCACGTGCCGAAATAGAAGGCGAAATGGGCGATTCTAAAATGGGTTTGCAAGCAAGACTTATGTCGCAAGCATTACGTAAATTAACAGCAAGCATTAACAAAACAAATACATGTTGTATTTTTATAAATCAACTTCGCGAAAAAATTGGAATTTTATTCGGAAATCCAGAAACTACAACAGGAGGTAATGCTCTTAAATTTTACTCATCAATTCGTATAGATATACGCAGATCGGGGCAACTTAAAGATAGTGACGATGTTACTGGAAGCAGAACAAAAGTGAAAGTTGTGAAAAATAAAGTAGCTCCACCATTTAAGAAAGCCGAATTCGATATTATTTATGGCAAAGGAATTAGCAGAGTAGGCGAAATTATTGACCTTGGAGTTGATTTAGAAATTATTAAAAAAAGCGGTTCTTGGTTTAGCTATGGAGAAACTAAACTAGGACAAGGAAGAGATAGCGTTAAAACTATTTTAGAAGACAATCCAGAATTAATGGAAGAAATCGAAAATAAAATTATTGAAAAACTAAAGTAGAATGCTAAAATATTTTTTTATTTTAATTGTATCACTTTTATTCTTGTCTTCGTGCAATAATCGAAGTGCTAAAAATAGCGATGATATTTTAAACGATACAACATTAAATTTAGAACAATTAGATCAACTTATTCGTAAAAATCCAGATAATGCTGAGCTTTACTTAAAAAGAGCAGATTTTTATTTGACAAAAGAAAAAAATATTGATAAAGCAATTTTAGATATGGAATCTGCTTTGCGAGCAGATACAACAATGCAAGACGCTTATATAAAACTTGCAGAAATGTATTTGGCGGTTGCAAATTCAGAAATGTCTAAAAAAGTTTTAGAACGTTGCTTAACTCGATATCCATTTAATGTTAAAGCAAGAATAGATTTAGCAAAAATTTACTTTTATGTTCAGATGTATCAAGAAGCAATGTCTGAAATTTTAAAAATAGAAGTAAATAATTTGCAAAATACAGACTCTTACTTTGTTAAAGCACTTATTTTGAACGAAACCTTTGCTTATAAAGATGCTATAGAAGCTTTGAAAAAATCTATAGACTACGATAATAACAATTGGGAAGCATACAATTTGATAGGAAAGATTTATGCCGAACAAGATGATAAATTAGCTTTAGATTATTATAAAACTGCAACAAGATTATTCCCCGAAAATGATGAAATTCAATTTAATGCAGCTTGGGTTCATCAACAATTTGGAGAAATTCAAAATGCCTTGGAGTTTTATGATAAGGCAATAAGTATAGATAGCTTGTATTACGAAGCATATTATAATGCTGGATATATTTATGCAAGTGATTTAAAAGATTATTTTAAAGCCATAGATTATTTTTCAAAAGCAATTGAATGTGATTCTCTATCTCATAAAGCTTGGTACAATAGAGGTTATTCTTATGAACAACTAAATAAATTGCAACAAGCTGAAAATGATTATAGAAAGGCTTTAACAATATTTCCAAATTACGACCCAGCAGTTGAAGGACTTAATATTGTGATAGATAAACAAATGAAATAAATTTAAATTAATAAAACTTTATATTATGAAAACACTGAACTTAATTTTGATTTCGTTAATAATTTTTATGGTTTCTTGTACTGGCAAGAAAAAAGATGGAACACAAATAGACAATGATTTTGTTCCTAACGTAGAACTTACTCAAGATGAAATTGATAAAGGAATTTTAACTCCAGAAATTTTGTGGAAATTTGGAAGAATTAGCGACCCTCAATTAAGTCCAGATAAAAAAACAATAGTGTATAATATTACTCATTATGATGTTGAAAAAAATAGAGGTTTTACTTATATCTATACAATACCTGCCGAAGGTGGCGAAGTAAAACGTTTGACAGGTGGAGAAAATGCCTTTTTTAATCCAAGATGGAGCAAAAATGGAAGTAAAATAATATATCTATCAACCGAAACTGAAAATGTTCAGCTTTGGACAATGAATGTTGACGGAAGCGATAAAACTCAAATTTCGGAATTAGATAAAAGTATAAATTCATTTAAAATTTCACCTAACGGCGATAAAATATTGTTTATGGCAGATGTGAAATTAGAAAATAATCCTCAAGATATTTATCCTGATTTGCCAAACACAAATGTAATTATGGCAGAAGATTTAATGTATAGACATTGGAATGCATGGACTGACGATTCTTATTCTCATATTTTTGTTGCTGATTTTGACGAAAAATCGCTTCAAAATATTTACGATATTATGAAAGATGAAAAATTTGATGCACCAATGAGTCCATACTTTGATGATTCTGAAATAACTTGGAGTACAGACGGCAAAAAAATAGCATATACTTGTAAAAAAATGTCGGGAAAAGATTATGCTGTAAGTACAGATTCAGATATTTATCTTTATGATTTGGAAACAAAATCAACAACAAATTTAACCGAAGGTATGTTGGGTTATGATAAATATCCTGTGTTTTCTCCAGATTCAAAATATTTAGCTTGGACAAGTATGGAAACTCCTGGTTATGAGGCTGATAAAGAAAGATTGTTTATAATGAATTTAGAAACCAAAGAAAAAGAATATTTAACCGAGCATTTTGATTATGGTGCAAGCAATGTAGTTTGGCCCCAAGTAGAAGGAAATTATGATAATTTGTATTTTATTTCTTGTTTCCAAGCTACTCATCAAATTTTTAAAATTAATTATAAAACTCGCGAAGTCGTTCAAATTACCGAAGGCGACCATGATATTACATCTATAAAGTGGAATGGAAATGGATTTGTAGCCGAAAAAATGTCGATAAAATCAGCTACTGAAATTTTTACATTCGACCAATATGGTAAAGAAACTCAAATCACTTTCACAAATAAACATATTTATGACAATATTGCTGTTAGCGACTATAAAGAAGTTTGGGTTCCAACAACAGATGGCAAAGAAATGTTAACATGGGTAATTTTACCGCCTAATTTTGATGAAACAAAAGAATATCCTGCTATTTTATTTTGCTTAGGTGGACCACAATCGGCTATGTCGCAGTTTTTCTCATACAGATGGAATTTCCAAATTATGGCTGCCAATGGATATGTGGTTATTGCACCTAATAGAAGAGGAGTAATAGGTTTCGGTAGCGAATGGTGTAAACAAATTTCTGGCGATTACGGTGGACAAAATATGAAAGATTATATGTCGGCTGTAAATTATGTGAAAAAAGAAACTTATGTTGATGAAGATAGAATAGGAGCAGTAGGAGCAAGTTATGGCGGTTTTTCTGTATTTTGGCTCGCAGGACATAACCAAGATAAAACTTTTAAAGCCTTTATTTCTCATTGTGGAATGTATAATTTAGAATCTCAATATGCAGCAACTGAAGAAATGTTCTTTGTGAATTATGACCTTGGTGGAGCTTATTGGGAAAAAGATAATAAAAAGGCTCAAAGTTCTTACGCAAACTCGCCTCATAAATTTGTTCAAAATTGGAATACTCCTATTTTAATAATTGCAGGTGGATACGACTTTAGAATTCCTTATACAGAAAGTTTGCAAGCATTTAATGCAGCACAACTTAATGGTGTTGAATCAAAACTCTTGATTTTCCCTGAAGAAACTCATTTTGTGTTAAAACCTCAAAATAGTATTTTGTGGCAAAGAGAATTTAAAGCTTGGTTAGATAAATATTTGTAGAATATTTTATCTAAAAATTTGTAATCTATCTGAATCTAACTTTATAAAAATAAATAAAAGTATTGTAAAAGCCCAAAGCGAAGAACCACCATAACTAAAAAATGGTAAAGGTATTCCAATTACTGGGGCTAAACCAATTGTCATTCCAATGTTTATGGCAACATGGAAAAATAAAATTGAGACTACTCCATAGCCATAAATTCTACTAAAAACTGACCTCTGTCGTTCGGCTAGAAAAATTAATCTTAAAATTAAAAAGCAAAATAAAAACAAAACCAAACTAGAACCTAAAAAGCCCCATTCTTCGCCTATAGTACAAAAAATAAAGTCAGTGCTTTGTTCTGGCACAAAATTATATTTTGTTTGAGTTCCTTTTAAAAAGCCTTTGCCTGTCAAACCACCAGAACCTATTGCAATTTTTGATTGGTTTACATTATATCCAGCACCTAAAGGGTCAGAGCTTATGCCTAATAAATCATTAATTCTATTTTGTTGATGAGGCTGTAAAACATTGTTGAAAACAAAATCAACTGATAAAACAAAAATTGTAATGCCAATTATGGTGGTAAGAAATAAAAGTATAGTCTTATTTTTTTTAATTATAAATAAAACTAACATTAACAATGCAATAGCTGCTGTGTTTATCAATACTAGAGTTAAAGTTTTGTCAACAAAAATATTTGTGTATTTGTGTAAAATGTATGATGCGATTGCAAGTGCAAGAGAAGTGTAAAAAACTATTTGCTTTTGATTAGAATGTTTGTTTAGTATTGTGAAACCAATAATGTTTAAGACTAAACTTATTATTAATAAAATTTCAAGATCTATTACTAAAGCTAAAATAAAAAATACAACTAATGCAAACGAGGTAATAAAAATAACTTTATTCATTCCTTGACGGAATAATACAAAAATAAATGAGAAAAACATTAAAGCAGAACCAGTATCGTTTTGCAGAAAAATAAGAATAATAGGTAAAGCAAAAATAATAGCAGTTCTAATTATATCGCTCAATTTATTGAAACTAAAATTTTCATCACTAAGTAGTCGGGCGAGGGCTAAGCATACAGTAATTTTAGTGAACTCAACAGGTTGAATTCTAAAATTGCCTATTTGGAACCAAGATTTTGACGCATTAACTTCTATTCCAAAAAACAAAACACTTAGTAAAAGTAAAATTCCTACTGCATATAAAACATAGGCGAATGATGAGTAAAATTTACTGTCAATTATTAAAGTAAAAATGGCAATAATGATAGCTGCACCAATCCAAATAAGTTGTTTTCCGTATTTTTGAGAAATATCAAAAATGCTTACATGAGATTCGTTGTAAGTTGCAGAGTAAATATTTATCCATCCTAAAAATACTAGAATAAGGTATATTGCAACAGTAATCCAGTCTATATTAACTAAAATATTTCCTCTTCTACTTCTATTCATTACTTAAAATTTCTGTTTCAATAATTCTTTTTTCAAAAATACTATCGTTTACATATCCTCTGATATGTTTTTCTATCATTAGTCTTGCTATTGGAGCTGCCCAAGTTCCTCCAAATCCAGCATTTTCGACATATACTGCCAGAGCAATTTGGGGCTGGTCTTTTGGAGCAAAGGCTATAAATACTGAATGGTCTTTTCCTCTGTTCTGCACAGTTCCTGTTTTGCCACAAACCCTAATATCACTTAATCTTGCGTAGAAGCCTGTGCCATATTCCTCATTTACAACATAATCCATTCCTTTTACTGCTTCTTCAAAATATTCTTTAGCAAATGGAGTAAATATTTTTTTTGTATTTTCTCCAACATAATCTTCATTGTCTATTTTTTTCAAGATATGCGGATTGTGATAAAAGCCTCTGTTTGCTAGTATTGCACAAAAATTTGCCATTTGTAAAGGCGAAACCAATACTTCTCCTTGACCTATACTTAGAGAATAAATAGTAGAAAAAGCCCATCTATGTTTTCCATACCATTTGTCGTAAAAATCAGAATCTGGAATTAAGCCTTTGTTTACTCCGGGCAAACCAATATCTAATGCCTGATTAAAACCTAAGGTCATAATTTTTTCTTTCCATAAATTTAAGCCTATTCGCGAATCTTTGAAAATGCTTTTTTCAAATCCTCTTTGTATAGTATTTTTAAAAACAAAATAAAAATATGGATTACAAGAATATTGAATTCCTCTAGCAACGCTATTAGCTGGAGGATGTCCGTGACAAGCAACTTTTGAAACATCACATGGGAAATATGAATTAGTTTTAATTACACCTTCTTGTAGAGCAACGAGAGCAATAGCAATTTTAAAAATAGAACCAGGTGGATAAGTTGAAGAAACTGCTCTATTTATCAATGGTTTTGCAGGAGAGTTTAAAAGACTGTCATAATTATGTCCTCTTGCTCGTCCTACAAGCAATTGGGGGTCGTAGCTTGGACTGGAAACTAAAGCTAAAATTTCGCCACTTTTGGGTTCTATAGCAACAATACTTCCTACTTTATTTTTCATCAAAAGTTCGCCATAGCGTTGCAATTCAATGTCGATAGTTAAATGTATGTCTTTACCGGGAGTAGCAGGAATATCATATTTTCCATCATAATACGAACCTTGAATATTTCCTCTAACGTCAACCAAAAATATTTCAACTCCTTTTTTTCCTCTGAGCAATTCTTCGTAAGATTTTTCAACTCCACTTTTTCCAATATAATCACCACCACTATAGTAATTGTCATTTTCAAGAGTTTTTGCATCTATTTCGCCAATATCTCCAAGTATGTGAGCAGCAATGCCTTCGTTATATTTTCTCAAACTACGCGCTTGAACAAAAAATCCAGGATATTTATACAAATGCTCTTGTAATACTGCATATTGCGAAGAATTAATCTGTTTATGAAAAATTGAAGGACGATACATTGAATATTTTCTACATTTTTCTAATTTTTCATAAAACTCTTCAATGCTAATATTAATGTCATGGCATAAACTCAAAGTGTCAAATTCATCTAAATTGCGAGGAACTAACATTAAGTCGTATGCAGCCTCGTTACAAACCAATAAAACAGAATTTCTATCATAAATTAAACCGCGTCCTGGATAAACGGTAACATGTCTTTGGGAATTGTTGTCTGAAGATTGTTTTAGAGTTTCGTCAAAAATTTGAAGGTAAAATAGTTTTATAAAAATAGTAATAAAAACTATTAAAATTATTGCACCAATAATATATTTCCTATTACTCCAATTGCTCATGTCAATCTTTCATTATTAATAAATGCCCCATAATAATAAATAATAATGATGCAAAGCAACTTAAAATTATTTTTAAAATTGTATAACCGAAATTAGCAAAACTCCAAGTATCAACAATAAATAAAAAAGTATGATGTAATAAAATTAAACTAATAGCATATTTGAAAAACCATTTGAAACCATAATTTATAATTCCTAGATTTTTATTAACTTCATAAGAATCGTGGGGAGCATAAATTCTTAAAACTAAAGGTCTGAAGTAGGTCATAAATACTGTTGCAGCTGCGTGAATGCCGGGTGTGGAATTGAAAATGTCAACAGTGAATCCAAGTGCAAATCCAAGTAGTAAAACTAAGTGTTTGTTTAGAGTTATTGGTAATAATAAGATGGGTAAAATGTAAATATAAACATTGGCATATCCCCAAAAATATGCTTTGTCAAATATTAAAACTTGAAAAATAAGAGGTATGATAAATAATAATATGTATCTTAAATTATTTTTCATTTTCTTTGTTTTTACTTTCTAAAGTGTTAAATTCATCAATAAAACTGTTTTTTAAAAAATAAACATGATTTAAATTATGAAAATCAGTGAACAAGCTAACAGTTATTGAATAGAATTTATCAGATTCGTTTATTGTAAAGTCTTTAACAATTCCAACAGGTATTCCTTCTGGAAATATTAAAGAAAAACCTGTGGTAATAACTTTGTCGCCTTTATTTAATGATATATACGAAGGGATTTCGGTTAAAATTGCTTCTGAGGGAGAGTTGCCGTCCCAAGTTAAAGAACCAAAATAGTTGTTTTTTTCTAATTTTACACTCAAAGCCGATTTTTTATTAATGATTGGCATAACAGTAGAAAAATTCTCGCTTACACTAACAACAGTTCCAACAACTCCGTTAGGACCAATTACTGCCATTTCATTTTTAATACCTTGTTTTTTGCCTTTGTCAACGCAGATAAAATTATTTGACTTGTTTACCGAAATATTTATTACTTTTCCAGCAATATAGTCGAAGCTAATATTGTCTATAGCAGGAACTTTTTCATTTCTATATTTTTCGAGATTGTTTCTAAGATATTGATTTTCAAGCAAAAGAGAATTGTTGATTTTTTTTAATTTGAAGTAATCGTCTAAGCCTTGCCATTTTTCTGAAACAAGTCCACTAAATCTATTAGCTGAATTAAAATAGCTTACTCTTTGTAGAGGAGAATTAGAAAAAATAAAAATAAAAGAAATTACCAAAAGTATGATAAATAGAATAGTATAAGAATATTTAAAAATAAAATTTATTAAATTTCTCATTTTTCATTTTTATCGTATTAAAAACGGAAAGTTTTCAACATTTTTAAGAGCTATTCCAGTACCTCTTGCAACTGCATGTAGAGGGTCTTCTGCAACATAAAATGGGATATTTGTTTTATCCGTTAATCTTTTGTCAAGACCTCTAAGTAAGGCACCTCCACCAGCCAAATATACTCCTTTTGTAAAAATATCTGAGTATAGTTCAGGGGGTGTTAGTTCTAAAACGTTCATAATAGCAGTTTCTAATTTAGCTATTGATTTATCTAAGCAAAGAGCAATTTCTTGGTATGAAACTGGAATTTCTATTGGTAGAGCAGTCATTTGGTGTGGACCTCTAACCATATAGTCAGGTGGTGGATTGTCGAGTTCGGTAATTGCAGCACCAACATTAATTTTTATATCTTCAGCAGTTCTATCACCAATTTTAATATTGTGTTGTCGTCTCATGTATTCTTGAATGTCTTCTGTAAAGTCGTCTCCAGCAATACGTATAGAGCGGTTGCAAACAATTCCACCTAAAGAAATTACAGCAACTTCTGTAGAACCACCACCTATGTCAACAATCATATTTCCTTGAGGAGCTTCAACGTCCATTCCAATACCAATAGCAGCTGCCATGGGTTCATAAATCATATAAACTTCACGTCCGCCAGCATGTTCCGAAGAGTCTCTAACAGCACGAAGTTCAACTTCTGTAGAGCCTGATGGAATACAAATAACCATTTTTAAAGAAGGATTAAACCACGAACGCCTTTTATTCATCATTTTAATCATACCGCGAATCATTAATTCAGCAGCATTAAAATCTGCAATAACTCCATCTCGTAAAGGACGAACAGTTTTTATACCATCATGTGTTTTTCCATGCATTTTGCGGGCTTCATGACCAATTGCTACTAATTTTCCAGTTCTTTCATCTAAGGCTACAATAGAAGGCTCGTCAACAACTACTTTGTCGTTGTGTATCAAAATGGTGTTGGCAGTGCCTAAGTCCATTGCTATTTCTTGTTGTAAAAACGAAAACAAACCCATAAAAATAATTTTTAATTAATTGTGCAAGATAAGTGTATTTTTGATAAATTGCAAACACTATCTACCTAAAATGCAAAGTTATATTATTTTTTTTAACTGAGAATTAAAAATTAAACTAATAATTAATTTAATAGAAAAAAATGATAATTTATTTTTCGAAAGACTCCACATTGTGCTCCACCTGCTACTTCAATGTGTCTTGTAGCATGATTTCAAAGTAAGAAGGGAGTTTTGCTTCTGGCACATAATCTAGTATTTTTTTCATAAAATGCAAATTGTAGCAATAACAATCATTATTGTGTTTTATTATCCCGTCTCTATCAATTAGAATGGTTTTTTTTTCACCTGATGCATAGTAAAAGTCTATTACCATTTTTACACAAAAATAGCTTCCCTCACATTTGTAAACTTCTTTAACATTTAGCAAGTTCATTGATACAACAAATTCATCAATAATTTTCTTATCACTTATACTATAAAATGAGCTATATTCACTCTCTCTTACATAATCTTCATCAAAACTACCATAAGTCCTCGATTGCCACGGTATATAGAAAAAGTCCATTTTAATTATACTATCTCTTGGCATCTCTAAAGATTTCATTCTAATCATATAAATCCTACTCTGTTTCTGTGAAAAACCAGTGAAATACACAAATAATAACGCTAATAATAAAAATAATCTATACATAACATAAATATTTAAAAATTAATATCTTGGTCTTGATTCTATTTCTGGCTCAGTTTTGTGTAGCTCACTTTGTGAGGGTCCTTCTAAAGAAAAGGGCATTATTGCTTTAAAATGCTCTTTAATATCATGGGAAGTTCTTACAGCCTCTCCCATAGCTGGTTCAACTTTCTGTATTAGCCATCTGTCAGCAAATGAACCATACTCTCCAACTTCTTTTTTTCAATGTCTATAAACTTATCTTTTGCAAGTTCTCCAGTTGGGTCATAGGCATCAAAATAATAATGTCCTAGTTCATGTAGCAATACCGTAGCCGGACTTTGTCTTCCTCCTTCTTTTGTTATAACTCCTCCTTCGGGGCTCCATGGAATAGTACCATATATTTTGCCATTAAGCTCAGTACTGACTGTATTTCCTCGATCATCCCATGAGCCAAGTTTTATATTAGCATTTATATTTTCGTCTCCAACTAAAGTACTAACTATATCAAATTTATCTTTCCCCGAAGATGTTAATTCATCTAATGTTTTTGCAACAGTTTCAACAAAACTATCTTTAGCAGCATTAATAGCAGTTTCACCAGGAACATATAAATATGATTTATTTGTGTTTGGGTCGGTAATATAAATATCTTTACCATCAAGGTCTATATTTTTTAATGGTCCATTCGCACAATAATTATACGGTGTCAAATTCAAATATTTCTCCTTTAATGGATCCACACTTATCCATCTACCAATCCACCCTGCATAATACCTCGCTCCAAAATAATACAAGCCAGTCTCTTCATCTCTTTCTTTATCAATATATTTATACCGCTTTAACGACACATCTACTTCGTTTCTGCCGCTGCGGTAACTAGTTGTGCCAAAAGGGTGATATTCTTCATAGGAAATAATAGCCCCCAATTCGTCCAATTCCAAACAAGCTGAACCGAGATGATTATAGTATTGATAACGAATAATTGTATTTGGATTTGGTAAAGTTGTGCCATTTTCAACTGTTTTTATATCAACAATAGCAAACTTTTTGTTTTTATCAATTGAATAGCCTTTGTCTTCTTTATCATCATTATTTTTATCAAATAATTTTACATCATAAACATTAATGGTTTTACGTTCAAGGTCAAGATTATTGTTTAAATATTTACGATAAACTTCATAACCATCTAAATAGTATCTTTCTTCAATTATTCCGCCGGGCTTTACAACAACCTTACGAGTGCGATTTCCTTCTGCATCGTAATTGTAAAATGAATTGACAGTTCCATTGCTTGCACTTATAAGTTCATCTTTGTAATCCCAAACCATGTTTGTTAAATGTGGCATGGTTAGCATATTGCCGTGAGCATCATAAGTATAAACAGCTTGCCCTTGTTCTTCGTGTTTTAATAAGTAATTATTTATTGTATTATAATAAAACTTTCTACTCCATGAGTTTAAACTGTTTTGTTCTATTATATTTCCAAGTTTGTCGTAAGTATATTCATGTGTGTAATTTTGTAATGCAGTTGTATCAGAATTTGGTACTGACAGGTTGTTGACAAAATCTACATGTGTTGGAATAGCAAGGTTTTTATACTCACGACCTTGTGCTTTAACTAAACGATACAAAGCATCATACTCAAAAAGATTTTCAGGCTGTATTACACTATTATTAAAATAAACTGTCTTTTGAACATCATCACGTACCGAAACAATATTTCCTACAGCATCATAAACGTAATTTATGTCTTGCAAATCAACCTGTCCAGTGTTTTTTGTTGTTAACAAACGAGTGAGGCGGAAATTCTTTGTATCATAATAAAAACGTGTTTTTGTATTGTTCCCAAAGTAAACATCTGTTCGCTGTCCTTTTTCATTATAATTAATACTTGTAATATAATAATCCCACTGCGTAGAATCTGAAAGTCTTAGCTCTATGCTTTCTAAAAGTGCTGATTTATTATAAGAAAATCTTTGTTCGCTATTGTCGGGCATTGTCGTTTTTAAAGGACGATTAAGAGCGTCATATTCAGATAGTTGCGTAAAACTATTTGCTTGTAAACTTGGATTTGAATTCCAATCTATTGTATTTTGATAATCAGTACAAAATCTTTTTTCTTGTGATAATAGATTGCCTTTAAAATCATAAGACAATAATTCAGTTTGTCCGCTTTGGTCTTTAATAATGATTGGTTGCAAAATGCTATTATTTGCAAAATTTGTTCCGTAAACTGTTTGTAAAACAGATTTTGTACCAGTTTGTGAAATCAAAAGGCTTTCAACAGGTCTTACAAGCAAATCATAATTTGTTCTAATTTCTAAATTTTTATTGTCCCAAGTTCTAATATTTTGTCCTGCTGCATTTGTCAACATCCAACGTTTTCCATTATCGATATTGTATGAAAAAATTGGCTGATTTAACATATCATAAATAAACCTACTCGAATTTGTACGCTCAAGAGCATCTTTAACAGATAATATATTGCCAGTAATATCTAAAACGTTTTTGGTTATAACAAATTCATTGTTATTGTTGTCATCATTTGTTTGGAACACTCGTCCGAGATTGTCAAAGTCGAGGACTGTTTCCTCTAAACACAATATTTGCTTTAAATCAGACAAAACTTTTTCTTCAAAGATAATAAATTATTTTAAAAATTGTATAGAAAAAAATATCAAAATATTAAAAATTTATGTTTTAAAAAGCCCCACAAAAAACAGCATCTATCTCTTGCCACAACTTAATTTTAAACACATTTAGGTGCCATATGGTACACTACGATTTTAAGTTTATAGTTTTTACAACCCATACAGACTCTAAAAATAATTTTTCGACCACAAATATAATAAATATTTTAACATTTTCACTTTGTATAAATATTGACAATCAACACTTTACAAATTTACAATTTACAAAAGCTCCATATGGTACACTACCCACTACCTCCCATGTTGTTTATTCCAATTATTTATTTTTTTATTAAGTTCCCTATTCAAACGACTTAATTCTTTATCTTCAACTACACCTCCTTTTCCCATCATAATTTTACATTCTTTTAAATAAACAACTGTATCTAATTCTAATTCATTCTTATTTTTAATTATAGGATAATGCCCGACATAATCAAAGGCAACAAATTCTACATTAGAAAAATCATCAAACACATAAACTCCATAAACTTCAGCAACACCTTTTATTACTTGAGTGTTTGGTTTAAAGATTATAACACTGGCGAAATGTAATTCTGTTGAATCTGAACTGGATTTAATTAAAATAGTTTTAACATCATGTTCTGTATCTTGCGAATAACAAGATATAGATAGCAATAAAAATAACGAGATAAATAAATTTTTCATTGTTCAGTCTTAATAATTACAAATTTGCCATAATAAATAGCTCCTTGAAGCATTTTTACCAAATCATCTGGCACTAATCTAATATTTTTGTCTTCATTTGATGTTATTCCAGGATTTGTTCCTCCAAAACCTCCTGGATGATCTGCTTTATCAGGACTTTTGCGACCTAAGAAATGACCCAATTCATGTACAAAAGCAAGAGAGGCTTTGTTTTGATCCATAAGGTTTGTTAAACTACTTTGCAATTTAATTAAATTAAAGTTACCTTCAGAATTAATTATTTTTTCTATATATTCCCCTTTTTTATCAAGAAGCTTATCAGCTTTTACAACAACTCCTGTTTCTGGTCCTTCAATTGTAATTATCTCTCCTTTACTTGTAGTATGCGTAATTTTAGAATTAGTTGCCATTTCAATAGCTTTTTCATAAGTTAATGAGTTGCCACATTCATCTGTCGTAATATAGTTTAATTCAAAATGAATAGTCATGTTGTTCACTGTACGTTGTTCTTCGCTAAGTTTATTAACCAATAATTCATCTGAACGTAATTTTAAATCTGTTGGGTTTACATTACCTTCACCTGCTGTAACAAAATAAATATTTGCTGTAAACGTAATAGTATTATCATCATTATTTAATATTAATGCTTCCAATCCATCTAAATCAATTGCGATAATAGGTCTATTACTTGCATACTGATATGCTGACAGTTCAGGGTACTTTTCATTTAATGGGTCCACACTAACAAATCTACCCAACCACGCCGCATAATACCTTGCACCATAGTAGTATAAACCAGTTTCCTCATCCCATTCTTTGCCACAATACTTATAAAGTTTTAAACTAACTTCTGTTTCAGAACGTCCACTACGATAAGAAGTAGTTCCAAAAGGGTGATATTCTTCATAGGAAATAATAGCCCCCAATTCGTCCAATTCCAAACAAGCAGAACCGAGATGATTATCGTATTGGTATCTTACAGCAGGATTTTCTCCTGTCTTTTGTTCTACACGAACAAACACTTTTTCATCATAAGAAATATTTATTGTTTTACGTTCAAAATCAAGCACATCATTAGTATATTTTCTGAAAATTTCATGCCCATTTACATAATAGCGTTCCTCTCTTATATTACCTTTTACAACTACTTTTCTTGTTCTATTCCTTTCATTGTCGTAATTATAATAACTTGTAAATGTTCCATTGCTTGCACTATGTAATTGGTCTAAATAATCCCAGTTCATAGTGGTTAAATGTGGCAT
>DHVB01000031.1:0-80656 GCA_002412425.1 Bacteroidales bacterium UBA5219
TGTTCTAAAGTACTTTCTGTCTTTGAGTTGCAGAATTTCTTGCAATTCATCTCTTGACATTTCACCTTCCAAAACTTTAATTAAGTTCTTTACTGCTGTGCTTAAAGAAAGTTCATCTTGCACGGTAGGTTGCGGGGTAAGTTGCGGGGCAACTTGGGGGGTAACTTGGGGGGTAACTTGGGGGGTATAGCGATAAATAATAATTCTAAAATCCTGTTCTTGAATAAATTCAGGTTCAGGGAGTCCGTGTTCTACCATTCTTTTTACCATATCTTCGGTACCAGTACCTAATTGCTCAATATATCCCGCAAGATACATAGGGTGAGCAATAAATGGATTGTGTGGAACGGAGTTATGTAGCTGTTTAAGTCTTTCGGTTGTCCAGCCTAAAGGCAAAGAGCCAGGATTTGAAATTTCTAATCTGTCTTTATACAAAATAATCTCCACGCTGGCATGGTTAGCGTAGTTTCTATGAACAATAGCATTCACAATACCTTCAGAGACTACTTCTCTAGGAATTTCGTAATTGCCAGGTGCAATATTTGACTGAGAACGCGTACCCACTCTGAAATCAAGTTGAGACATAACAAACTCCACAGCCTGATTTATCTGCTCAAAAATATCACCATTAATAATTTTATAGGACGGGATAGGTTTTGTTTTGCTAAATCCGTGAAAAACAGCACATTTGGCAGTTGCCGTAGGAAAAAAGCGTTGCGGATTTTTGCCGAAAAGCAAAAGAGCAGCATTTGTTAATTTCTCACCCTGCGACAAATTAAGATGGTGCAAAATTTTAAGTATAGAACTATCCTCATCTAAAGGAAATCCTCTGCGTGATTTTGCTAAACGAACAAAAGAAGCTACTTTTTCTTTGTCGATATCTTCGATGTTTGCCTCTGAATTTATCTGAGCATCGAAAGGACCTAATTGAATAAATCTGTTTTCTTCTAAATAACGAACTAAGCTGTGATATACGTTTTGTAACAGCGATGACAACCCGATAAACCTGTTACGTACAACTTCTTTTTCAATTTTTTCGATAAAAACTTTTACCTCTTGTTCTCGTTCAGTAAACTCGTGATTAGTAATAAAAATAAATCGCGTTTTATGTAGTCGTGTAGCTTCATCATACTCTCTTTCAGTAGGCGATACTCCTTCATTATCGCGGTTACCGTATTTTTTCCCGATTAACCCTAAATAAATATTGCAAGCACCAACTTCTTTTAAATAAACATTAGGAGCACTTAAATCAACTGCTGGAAGTTCTTCAAAAAGAAAAGGCTCAAAAAATTTACCTAACAACGGGTCTGCACGCAAAAATTCTGCTAAAGCCTGTCTTTCTTCTGCAAATTCAGACTGTACGCTGCTTATAAATATTTTAATTTTGCCCATCATTACTCAAAATATTGTTTTTTAAAATGCTACTAACATATTTTTACGAAACAAAGTTAAAATGTTTTCAGAGATAAAAAAATATAAATAATGTACCTTCTGTAAACAACTTACAAATTAAACAGCCTTTTTATTTCATTATATTCTTCTACAAATTGTATGGTCTCATTTACATTACTAGGCATATTTTTATTCATTAAAATTTTGCCGGATTCTTTAAATAATTTTATCACTTGTTTTTCAAATTCAATAACTTGTTTGCGTTTTTCGCGATGATCTTGTTTGTTTGCATTGTAAGAAAACTTTTTTAATGAGAATGAATACATTTTTATTTTACTTTTAACAAAAAAACTTTCTATTTTTTGTTTTTCTTCACCAGAATATGGCTCGTTAGCATTTTTACGATTTTTAAGAAGTTCTTTTGCAAAATATTTAAAAACTTGATTTTGAGTTGAAGACTTTATATCTGTTAAATGCCCCATTAATCTTCTCAAAGGAGACCTTGCTGTAATATATTGGGAATCACCTGTTTGACCAATATAATAATACTTAGATTCTTTATTATTTTCTTTATTATTTACCTCAATTATATAAACTGAATAAGCACTTTCCAAGTGTTTACCTTCTATTTCTAATAAAATATAATTTTCTTTTACGTTATTTGACATATCCCCCTCTACCCCTCAAAATACCTCAAAATCCACTCTGGGCAGCGAACGGCTTTAAATTTTTCGGTATTTACAAAACCTAAGGTTATAATAGCTGAGTTTAATAAATTATTGTCTTTATCATACATTTTTTGATGAAATACAAATTTTACTCTTGGTATTTCTTTTACGCAAGTTTTTACTGTAACTTCTTGGTCGAATTGTGCAAATCTATGATATTCAAGATTTACATTTATTGCAGGACAAACAATTCCCTTTGTTGCGGCTTCAGAAAAGGAAAAACCAAGCTTTCGCATAAAATCTGCCCTAGCAGCTTCGTAAATTCTTAAATAATTTGCATAATACATCACTCCCATTGCATCTGTATCTGCATATAGGACTCTATACTTCATTTCGTGTTCAATCATTTTGTGAATATTTTAAGTGTAAATAAATTTCTCTACAAATCCACGAGTCTGTGGCTGCATATTTTATTTGTTTTTCAGTTAGTTCTTCGGCTGCCCAATTACTAAGTTGCTGAGCTTTTGATACCCTAACATTTAAAACTATTGCTGCTAATTTTTTTAAACTCATCTCCTCTATTCCAAACTCTTTCACATAATTTTGTAACTCGAAAAATGCTTGTGGCTTAAAGTTTTTCAACTTTTTTAATGCTTTTAAATCATCGCTTATAGATACACCAACTTTTAAGTATTTTGGCGATGATAAAATATTTATAACCTCTTTTTGTAATTCTAATTTATTTAAACGAAAAAGATAAGTTTTTTCAGCACTGCTCAACTGTAACAAAGAAACTGGCGTGTTGTTTGCCATTCCTTTTTTAAAACAAGGCTTGGTTTCTGTGTCAAAGCCCCAAATATTTTCTAAAAAAAGCTCGTCTTTAATTTTATTGTAAGTTTCAATATTGTCAACTACAACTATTTCGCCCTCGAAAGAAGACAAAGGCAAATACTGAATTTCATCGTTACTAATGTTTGGTCTATAAATCAATGTCGTCTTCGGTTTTAAATTTAATTTCGTGTAAGTTTTTCAGTAATATCAAGTTTCTAATTCCCCAATATGTTTTGAAATTTTCTTGACAATAAAACAAAGCAGCAAGCATAGTGTCATCAATTCCAAGCCTAAAAGCTCCAATAAAATCTCCTATATCTTGATATAAATCTGCATAAAGTTCTGATAATCCGACATTTAAAGAGTCTAAACTATTCATAACTGTTGCATCTTGAACTTGAACATATTGGTCGTCTTCGCCTAACTTTGCAGAAGTAATTTGCTGAATATAAGACCAGGTAGCTTCGTCAACAAATTTTTCAGAAAAATCATCATCAAAATCTTCAACTTTTGGTAATTGCAAAGCTTTTAAATATAATAAAGGAAGAATTTTTAACGAAGTATCAATAAACTCATCTTTAGAACTTGCTTGCGAAGATTCTAAAAAAGATAGAAATTCCTTTGCAACTGCCGCAAATTCTATTGTCTCCTTAGTGTAAATTAATTCTGTATTATACATAAAAATTATTTGCCATCAACAAGAACCCAGAAAAACACAAAAGTAATAAGCTCATTATCAGGACGTAAATATGAAAAATAAGGAGCAACAGCAATTACTCTTTTCTTAAAAACGCCTTCTGCTATATACCATTCTTCTAAAAATCTAAGTTTTACAATATTAGTGTGATCTAGCTGAATTTTCATTTTAGTAACATCGTTTGGCAACACTGTTGTATCAACTATTTCAAACTCATAATTCAAACATTTTTCTATATAATTTGCCCGTTCGGCTTCTGGAATTTCTTCAAAACTGCTATAATCACCACTAAGGTCATAATAATAAGTTTTTAATTTTCCTACAATGGCATCATTAAGAAAATCTTTTAGAAATTCGTCATCTTGGGGACTTGGTAAATTTTCCCAAAACCAATCGGGATTATTTATGCTTCTATCACCAATCAAATCATTGCGAATTTGCACATCATACATGATTTTATTTGTAACAACTAATTTTTCACCTTGATAATCATTTTCAGATGGTGTTATAATTTTTCCATTTACAACAACTTCGCTTTCTTTGTTTGAACAAGACGAAGCCAAAAGTGTTATAAAAACTAAGCTAATTAAAATTATTGCGTTTTTCATACTCAAATTTTTGTCAAAATTAACAAAAACTTTAAAAACATAAAAAAAATCTACCGCTGTTTGCAATAGATTTTTTGTGATCTAGTCAGGATTCGAACCTGAGACCTACGGCTTAGAAGGCCGTTGCTCTATCCAGCTGAGCTACTAGACCATTTATTTGGCTTGCAAAATTATAAAATAATATCTATTCAACAAAATATTTTTAAAAATATTTTATTTACCTTATAATCAAGTAGTTAAAACACTCTTTTAAACCTATTTAAAATCATATATCACACAAAAAAAATGAAAAATTCCTAATTTTAACATATATCAGTTGAAAAGTCTATCTGCTTAGCTGTATTTTGCAAAACTTAAATTTATACTTTTACGTAAAATTTAATACAATGGTAAAAACTGGTATATGCGGAGACATTTATGAAAATGACAAAATTTTAGATAATGTTTTAGATATTCCTGAATTGTCTTTAGTTGGTTTTTATAGCCCCGACTTGCATACAAAAGAATTTAAAGAAAAATCTAAAATTAAGTCATATACACAAGTTGAGTCGCTTTTAAATGATGTTGATGCAGTTATAGCATTATCACCTTTAACAGATTCTTTTCATTTAGAAAAACTTGTAAAAAATTCTAAACACGTTTATTTTGAACCAAGTAGCAAATGTTATACAGAAGATTTTAACAAGTTAAATAATATTATCGACGAAGCCAATGTTAAGGTTCAAGCTGGTTTGCATCATAGATTTAACAACACTTTTTTATCAGCAAAACCATTTATTAAAAAACCTAAATTTATTCAGTCTAAAAATTTCAAACGTTTTAATTTTGATATTGATTCTCACTCTGTTTTAATGGATTTGCTAATACCAGACATTGATATAGTTTTAAGTCTCATTTCATCAAATATTAAAAATATAAAAACAAGTGCAACAAGTTTGAATTACAGCGATCCCGACATTATTAATGTTAGACTAGAATTTATGAATGGAAGTGTTGCAGACTTAACTGCTTCAAGAATTGCAGCCGAAAATTCTCATGAAATAAGTTTTTATTGCGACAAAAATTATGTTCAATTAGATTTATACAATAATAATGCTAATTTGCTAAAAAAACGAGACCCAAAATCTTCTGTAAACCTGTTTCAAGAAAATGTTGGAGATTTAATTGTTGAAAAAATTAATATAAAACCTAATAATTCATATTTTGACGAATTTTCTTCTTTTGCAAAATCTATAGTTTACGACAAAGAACCTGAAGCCGATGTTGACAAAATTTTAAAAACATACAAAATTATAGATATGATAAAAGACAAGCTAAAGCTTGAAACAGTTAGAAGATAAGATTGTTAATTTAACATTTTATCATTAAATCAATTGTCGTATGGAAAAGCTCTAATAATTTCCCAATCTATCGAACCAACATCTTGATAATTATCAATTGTTATTTTAACTGTTGTTGTTGAATTTGGAGGGAATACTTCATAAACTTTTTCTCTTACAGTTTTTAATTTTGTGTGTGTTTTAGTATAATATGTTATTTCTACAACAGCATCCTTATATGCAGCAACGGTAGCAGTATTTACAATAACACATTCAATCTTGATTTTGTCACCCCAAAAATTTTCTTTATAAGTTCCTTCAGCAAATAAAAATTTGGTAGGATTAGAGCGTTCAAATTCACTAGCTGTTATTCTGTTTTCTAAACATGACCTTTGTTCGTCATTTGTAATAATATTAACAAAAACAAACACTCCTGCAATAACTAATAAAATAATAACTGTTATAATAAGTGCTCTTCTAATATGAGTTTTCTTTTTAGACATTTTTGGTTTTAAACTGCTTTCTGACGAAAAGCCAACTGTTTTTTCTTGAGTAGTTGAGTGTGAAGCAGATAAAGTAAAACGATTTGATATTGTAATCAACCTATCAGAGCTTAGATGATTATTTTCATCATCTTGCAATTCTTCTATTTTTAATAAAATTTTGCCATTTGATAATTTAACAACATAATCAAAGTTTTCAGTGATGGCAAATAGTTCATAGGAGCCAATATTTTCATTAAAAACTCTAACTTTTTGCTATAAAGATTTAATATCTTTTTCACCGTATTTTGCTTGCATATTCTCTTTTTGATTAATATTAGTTATCTAACAATATTTTTAAATTCAAATTTTTTGTTCAAAAATAGTATTTTTTTGGATTTTTATATTCAATTAATTTAATTTTTTATTTTTTTATTCCTTTTAATTTTTTTTATTAAGTTTGCTTTTCAACAAATTTAATTTATTTGACAGATGAGCGACGAAAAAATAATTTTTTCTATGGTAAAAGTGGGGAAAAAAGTTCCACCACAAAGACAAATTTTAAAAGATATTTATTTATCATTTTTTTACGGTGCTAAAATTGGAATTATTGGTTTAAATGGTTCTGGAAAATCAACACTTTTGAAAATTATTGCCGGTGTTGACAAATCGTATGAAGGCGAAGTTGTGTTTTCGCCCGGATATACTGTTGGTTATTTGGAACAAGAACCAGTGCTTGACAATAATAAAACTGTAAAAGAAATTGTTGAAGAAGGCGTACACGAAATTGTTTCTTTACTTAAAGAATACGAAGAAGTAAATGAAAAATTTGCCGAGCCAATGTCTGACGATGAAATGAATAAATTAATTGAAAGACAGGGCGAATTGACAGAGTTGCTTGACCAACACGATGCTTGGAATTTGGATAGCAAATTGGAAAGAGCTATGGATGCTTTACGCTGTCCTGATGAAAACGAAATTGTTGCACATTTATCGGGTGGGGAACGCAGACGAGTAGCACTTTGCAGACTTTTGCTTCGCGAACCTGATATTTTACTTTTAGACGAACCCACAAACCATTTAGATGCAGAATCTGTACATTGGTTAGAACAACATTTACAACAATACAAAGGAACAGTAATTGCAGTTACTCACGATAGATATTTCTTAGATAATGTTGCTGGTTGGATTTTAGAATTGGATAGAGGAGAAGGAATTCCATGGAAAGGAAATTATTCTTCGTGGTTGGAGCAAAAAACTACTCGCCTAGCTATGGAAGAAAAACAAGAGTCGAAACGCCGCAAAACACTTGAGAGAGAATTGGAATGGGTAAGAATGAGTCCCAAGGCAAGACATGCAAAATCTAAAGCTCGTCTTTCGGCTTATGATAGAATGTTGAACGAAGACACTAAACAAAAAGAAGAAAAACTCGAAATTTTCATTCCTAATGGACCAAGATTAGGAGATAAAGTAATTGTTGCAAACAACATTACTAAAGCATTTGATGACAAGCTGTTATTTGAAAATTTTAGCTTCTCGCTTCCACCAGCAGGAATTGTTGGAATTATTGGACCAAACGGAGCAGGAAAAACAACTCTTTTTAGAATGATTATGGATCAAGTAAAACCAGATTCAGGACATTTTGAAATTGGAGAAACAGTAAAAATTGGCTATGTTGACCAAACCCACACAGAAATAGATCCTGAAAAAACTGTTTATCAAGTAATTTCGGGCGATTCAGAATTTATAAATGTTGGTGGAAGACAAATAAATGCTCGTGCTTATGTAGCAAGATTTAATTTTAGTGGTGCCGATCAAGAGAAAAAATGTAAAATTTTATCTGGAGGAGAAAGAAATAGACTGCATTTAGCTTTAACTTTAAAATCTGAATCTAATGTTTTACTTCTTGACGAACCTACTAACGATATTGATGTCAACACTTTACGAGCTTTAGAAGAAGGCTTGGAAAACTTTGCCGGCTGTGCAGTAATTATCACTCACGACAGATGGTTTTTAGATAGAATTGCAACTCATATAATTGCTTTTGAAGGAGATTCTCAAGTGGTTTTCTTTGAAGGCTCATATTCTGAATATGAAGAAAATAAAAAGAATAGATTTGGAGACGAAGGACCTAAAAGAATCAGATATAGAAAATTAATGTAAAATAAAAAAATGATAAAAAAGGAAATTAATATTCCGAAAACCAAGTTATCGAATAGCAACTTGCATATCAAACAAAATTTAGCAAGTGCAATTAAAAGATTTTGTGTTATATTTTTATTTACATTAAACTTTATCTTCAATTCATACTGCCAAACAAACTTATCTTCAACACAAAAGAATAATTTTGAATATTATTTAAATTTAGCTGAACAATACAGAGATTCTATTGGAAATAAAGATTTATATTATGCAAATCAAGCTTTAAATTATGCCGAAAAAGAAAATGATAATTCAAAAATCGTAAAAGCTTTAATTTTAATTGCAGAAATTTCTAAAGACAATGGAAACTTGGATAACAGTTTAAAATGCCTTAATAAAGCATTGCCTCTTTGCAAACAAATAGATGACCAAGATTTACTTCATTCTGTATATTTAGACTTAGGCATTATTTACAAAAATTTAAACCAAATAGATTTAGCAATTGAATATCACAATCTGGCATTAGAACTGGCTGAACAACAGAATGATATTATTAACCAAGCTTTATGTTTAAACAATATTGGAAATATTTATATAAGTCAAGATAATTTTTCTAAAGCATTATATTATTACAAACTAACTTTAAAATTATTCACAAATCCTGAAATAAACTCAAATTTATACATAGCAACTTTAAATAATATTGCTGTTATTTACATGTCATTAGGAGATTTTGAAAATGCAAAAATAACTCTACTCGAAGCCCTTGCACTAATTGATGAAGGAAAATATTCTATAAAAAATCAATTTTATACTAATCTTTGTTCTGTAGAGTTTAAACTTAAAAATTACTCTCAAGCAGAAAAATATGCTAAAATGTCTGAAGATATTTTAAGTAAATCAGATGATAAAAGTTCAAGATTATATCTTTATGAAAGAATATTTACTCTATATAACGAACAAGGAATTTATGATAAAGCTATTGATTATCAAAATAAATATATTCAACTGAAAGACAGCATATTTACTGATAAATTAAATCAAACTTTAAGCGAATATAAAACTAAATATGAATTAGATAAATTAGAGGTTGAAAATTTGTTAAAAAATAAAGAATTAGAAAATAAAAATAAAATAAACCAAATTTTAATTATAGTAATACTTTTAATAACCACTATCTTTATATTGTTAATCAATTATTTCATTAAAACAAAATTACTAAATAAAAAACTAAATAATCTAAATAATTTATTACAAACAAAAAATAAAGAAATAAAGCAAAATTTAAAATATTCAAAACAAATTCAACTTAGTTTAATTGCTAATAAAGCTTTGCCAGACAATGTATTAATCTTAGATTTACCAAAAGACGAAGTTGGTGGAGATTTTTTTATATATCGAAATTATTTTGATAGTGAAATTTGTATTTTAGGCGACTGCACAGGACACGGAAGTTCTGGAGCTTTACTATCCATTTTTTCAATCAATACAATAGACCAAATATTAAATCAAAAATTAGAAATTAATGAAATACTTAATCAGCTAAATAATAGATTTTTAGCTCAAATCAGTAAAAGTGAATATTTAAAAGGAGAATCTTTGAGTATTACAATAATTCAAAGAACCAAAGATGCAATACTTTATTCTGGGTCTAAACAAAAGTTGTGGAAATTTGACAATTTAGAAAATGAAATTTTTGAATTTAAAACTGATAATATTATTATTGGTCGAGAAGAGAATAAAAGCTTTAGTTTAAATAAGTTAAGTTACAATGAAAACGATGTAATTTTCATATCAAGCGATGGTTATCCAGATCAGTTTGGAGATAATGATAAAGGGAAATTAAAATATCAAAAATTTAGAGAAATATTAAAAATTTGGGCAAATTCAAAACTTGATAATACAGACATTCCAGAAAACGAATTTTTAAAATGGAAAGGCGAAACTGAACAAACCGATGATGTTTTAGTTGTAGCAATAAAAATTTGATTAATTTTGTAAAAATTTTCACAAATGACTTTTAAATATGATGTAATAGTTGTAGGAGCTGGACATGCAGGTTGTGAGGCAGCAGCAGCGGCAGCAAATCTTGGGAGCAAAGTTCTTCTTATAACTATTGATATGAACAAAATTGCTCAAATGTCATGTAATCCAGCAATGGGAGGTGTTGCTAAAGGTCAAATAGTTAAAGAACTTGATGCTTTGGGCGGATATTCTGGAATTATAACCGATAAATCAATGATTCAATATAGAATGTTGAATATGTCTAAAGGTCCAGCAATGTGGAGTCCACGCGCTCAATGTGATAGAATGGTATTTAGCACTGAATGGAGAAACACATTAGAAAAAATTGAAAACATAGATTTTTGGCAAGATTCTGTAAACGAAATTTTGGTTGAGAATTATAAAGTTATAGGTGTAAAAACAGAAATGAAAATAACTTTTTATGCAAAGTCGGTTATTCTTACAGTAGGAACTTTTTTAAATGGCTTAATGCATATTGGACACACTCAACTAAAAGGAGGTAGAATTTCTGAACCAGCTTCTTATGGAATTACAGAATGTTTAACTTCAATGGGATTTACTGCCGACAGAATGAAAACAGGAACACCTATGAGAATAGATGGTAGAACTGTTGATTTTTCAAAATTACAAGCTCAAAACGGAGACGAACAAATAATTCCTTTTTCATATTTACATAATTACAATCAAACTTTTTTGAAACAACGTCCTTGCTTCGTTGGATATACAGATGAAGAAGTACACGATTCTATTCGTTTAGGTTTGGACGACTCACCACTTTATGATGGAACCATACAAAGTATTGGACCAAGATATTGCCCAAGCATAGAAACCAAACTTGTAACTTTTCCTGATAAAGATAAACATCAATTATTTTTAGAACCAGAAGGAGAGACGACAATAGAATATTATTTGAATGGTTTTTCATCGTCATTGCCTTGGGAAGTACAAATTCAATCTTTGTGTAAAGTGAAAGGATTTGAAAATGTAAAAGTTTTTAGACCTGGATATGCTATTGAGTACGATTTTTTCCACCCAACCCAACTTTACAATACTTTAGAAACTAAAAACATTGAAAATTTATATTTTGCCGGACAAATAAATGGAACTACAGGTTATGAAGAAGCTGGTGCTCAGGGCATGATAGCTGCAATAAATGCTCATTTAAAAATTAATGAAAAACCTGAATTTACTTTAAACCGCGACCAAGCTTATATAGGAGTTTTAATTGATGATTTAGTTACAAAAGGAGTTGACGAACCTTATAGAATGTTTACCTCACGTGCAGAATTTAGAATTTTATTACGACAAGATAATGCAGATATTAGGCTTACAGAATTATCGCATAAACTTGGATTAGCCACAGACGAAAGATTTGAAACAATGCTGAACAAAGTTCACAAACGAGACGAACTTCTTTCATTCTATGCAAAACAAAGTTGTAAGCCCGAAAAATTAAATCCAATTTTAAAAGAACGTGGTGCTTCGGAATTAAAGCAAGCAATAAAACTAAATTCCGTTTTGACTCGTCCACAAATAAAAACAAATGATATTATCCACGTATTTCCAAAATTACAAAAACTATTAGACTCTTATGGAGAAAGATCTCAAGAATATATTGACTCAGCAGAAATTTTAGTGAAATATTCTGGTTACATAGAAAGAGAAAAATTATTAGCAGACAAACTAAAAAGATTAGAAAACATAATTATACCTGACAAAATTAATTACGAAGATTTAAAATCTCTTTCTACTGAGGCAAGACAAAAATTAACGAAAATTAAACCCAAAACCATAGGACAAGCATCAAGAATTTCAGGAGTTTCACCTTCAGACATTAGTGTTTTGTTAGTTTTTATGGGTAGATAAAAAATGTTCCACGTGGAACAATTAAAGTAAAACTTGAAATTAAAATGTTTTATTATGAAAAAATATGAAGGAAATATTGTTGATTTATTCAACAGAAAAATTTTTAAGGGAGAAGTAATTGTAGAAAACGACAAAATTATTGATATTCAAGAAAAAGAAAATAATAGTAATTTTTACATTCTCCCAGGCTTAATAGATGCACATGTACATATAGAAAGTTCAATGTTAATTCCGCAAGAGTTTGCAAAATTGGCAGTTAGGAACGGTACAGTAGCAGTAGTTTCAGATCCACATGAAATTGCAAATGTTTTGGGAAAAGAAGGAGTGGAGTTTATGATAGAAAATTCAAAAAATACTCCTCTTAAAGTTTTTTACTCTGTACCATCATGTGTACCAGCCACAGATTTTGAAACTTCTGGAGCAATATTAAACCATGAAGATATTGACGAACTATTTGCTAAACATAAACTTTTAAGTCTTGGCGAAATGATGAATTACCCAGGAGTTATATATGAAGATGAAAATGTTCTAAAAAAATTAGAAGTTGCAAAAAAACATAATGCAATAATTGACGGTCATATACCAGGCATTTCTGGAGAAAATTTAGAAAAATATGTCAAAGCAGGAATTAGTACCGACCACGAATGTTTTACAATTGATGAAGCAATAGAAAAAATAAATCTTGGAATGAAAATTTTAATTCGCGAAGGTTCTGCCGCTAAGAATTTTAATGAACTTTTTCCAATAATTTCCAAATTCAATACTATGGTCATGCTTTGCACAGACGACTCACACCCAGACGACCTAATTAAATATGGGCATATAAACAAAATATTGAAAATGGGAATAAAACAGAATATTGACATTTTTGACCTGCTTATTTCAGCTTCTGTTAATCCAGTTTTGCATTATAAATTACCTGTTGGACTTTTACGCAAAAATGATTTTGCAGATTTTATTATAATTGACAACCTAAAAGATTTTAATATTTTAGAAACAATTATTAATGGTCAAACTGTTTACTCAAATAATAGAATTTTATTTAACACTAAAAAAATTAAACCTATTAATAAATTTAATGCAAAACCAATTTCTGTAGAAAATCTTAGAGTTGAGAATTTAAACAAAGAAATAAAAGTTATTGAAGTTATAGATAATGAACTAATCACTAACCAAATTATATGTAAACCAAAAGTTGAAAACAATAATTTAGTTTCAGATATTGAAAAAGATATTTTAAAAATAGTTGTTTATAATAGATATCAAGAAAATTCAAAACCACAAATAGGCTTTATCAAAGGTTTTGGTTTACGCGATGGTGCAGTAGCTACTTCTGTTGCACATGACAGTCATAATATCATTGCTATAGGTAACACAGACCAAGATATTTGTAATGCAATTAACGAAATTATGGAAAACAAAGGTGGTTTAACCTATGTTAAAAATAAAGACTATTATACTTTAAACTTAGAGTTTGCAGGACTGATGACTCAAGACAATGCGGAAAACGTAGCACAAAAATATGAAACTTTAAACAAAATAATAAAAGTAAATGGCTCTGTATTAACAGCTCCATTTATGACCTTATCGTTTATGGCTTTATTGGTAATACCAAAACTAAAAATAGGAGATAGGGGATTATTTGACGTGGAAAAATTTGAATTTACAGAACTTTTTGTCTGAATGTTCCACGTGGAACAAATTATAACTATCTAATTTTCAATAATTTAAAACAAATAATATGATAGCAGTAATTCAAAGAGTGTCGAGAGCTAATGTGAAAATTGATTCAAAAATTCATTCAGAAATCAATGAAGGCTTATTAGTCTTGTTAGGAATCACACATGACGATACAATCGAAGACGTTAAATGGCTTAATCAAAAAATTGTAAATCTAAGAATTTTTAATGACGAAAATGGAGTTATGAATCTAAGTTGCTTAGACGTTAATGGAGAAGTATTAATTGTAAGTCAGTTTACATTGCATGCTAAAACAAAAAAGGGAAATCGCCCATCTTATATTGAAGCAGCAAAACACGAAACAGCAATTCCTCTTTATGATGAATTTATAAAAAACACAGAAATTGAATTGAAAAAACCCGTAAAGTCTGGTGTTTTCGGTGCTGATATGAAAATTGAACTAGTAAATGATGGTCCAGTTACAATCATTATAGACACTAAAAACAAATAATTAAATAGAAATTATTATATTTGCAAAAGATAAAGCTAAACAAAAATTTAAAATTAAAATAATATGGAAAATCCTTACATCAAAGAAACACCTTCAGAAAAACTTGTAAACACGAAAGTTGCTGAAGTTAAATCTAAAGTTCAAGATTATAAAAGAAAAAATATTTTAATTGACATTTTAAATTTAATAGATTTAACAAGTTTAAATGGAACAGATACTATCGGCAAAATTAAGTCGATGACAGAAAAGGTAAATAATTTTTCAAAAGAATTTCCTAAATATAAAAATGTTGCTGCAATTTGTGTCTATCCAGCTTTAGTTCCTGTTGTAAAAGAAAATTTAACAGATAAATCTGTAAAAATCGCAGCAGTAGGAGCAGGTTTTCCAGCATCTCAAACATTTTTATCGGTTAAAGCTGCTGAATGCGACCTAACAGTACAAAAAGGAGCTGACGAAATTGATATAGTTTTATCTTTGGGTAGCTTTTTAGAAAAAGACTTAGAAAAAACTGCATACGAAGTGAAAATTATAAAATCTGCAATTAAAGAAGCACACCTTAAAGTAATTTTAGAAACTGGAGAACTTAAAACAATAGAAAATATATTTTTAGCCTCTTTACTTTCTATGGAAGCTGGTGCTGATTTTATAAAAACATCAACTGGAAAAACATCAATATCAGCAACACCCGAAGCTGTTTACACAATGTGTTCGGCAATAAAAACATATTATCTAAAAACTGGTAGAAAAGTAGGAATAAAACCAAGTGGAGGAATGACAGTTGCAGAAGATGCTCTTTTATACTATTTAATTGTAAATGAAGTACTTGGAGAAGAATGGTTAAATAATAAATTATTTAGAATAGGTGCTTCAAGATTAGCGAATAATTTATTAAAAGATATTTTGAGCTTTGACAAAAAAACTGATTTTGAAGGATATTTTTAAATTATTTATCTCTCTCAATCACATAGTCAATTAATTCTTCTAAAGCGTCTCGTGCTGAGCATTTAGGGAATTCATTCAAAATATTTAATGCTCTGTTTCTATAAATCTGCATATCTTGCTCTGCAGATTTTATTCCATTGTTTTTAATTGTTAATTCTATAATATTTTTTCGTATTTCTGCATCATCAAAAGCCTGTTGCCACACAACTTTTAGTTGATTTCTATTAGATTCAGACATATTTTGAAAAGCTCGAATTAGTGGCAAAGTAATTTTACCTTCTTTAATATCAATTCCTTTTTCTTTTCCAGTTTTTTCATTCCCTACATAATCAAGAATATCATCTTTAATTTGAAAAATTATACCTAAATTTTCACCAAATTCATGAGCTTTTTCTAATATTATTTCATCTTTCACAGTTGAATAAGCTCCTGCTTTACAACAAGCAGAGAGTAATGACGCAGTTTTATTTTTTATTATTTTAAAATATTTTTCTTCATTAATTTCAAAATTTTTAAAATTAGAAATCTGTTGTTCTAATTCGCCTAAACTCAGTGCTAAAACAGATGGAGTAATTATATCAAATAACTTATATTCTTGATGTTTAGTTGTTACTTGCATTGATTTTGCCAAAAGATAATCGCCAAGTAAAATTGCAGTTTTATTATCCCATTTTTTATTTACACTTACAACACCTCTACGTAAAACTGCCTCATCAATAACATCATCGTGAAGTAAAGTAGCAGTATGTATCAATTCTACCAAAAGGGCTGCATCATGACTGGTAGAATTAGTTTCTCCAAACATTCTTGCAAATAAATAAACTAAAGCTGGTCTAACTCTTTTACCTTTAATTTTAAAAATAAAATCGAAGAATTCCTTTAAACTCTCATCTTCATCAATAAAAAGCTCATTCAATAAAACCTCAAAATTTTCAAGGTCTAACTTAATATTTTTTGATATTTCTTTAAAACTCTTCACTATATAATTTCAGACTACAAATATATCTTTTTTTACTTATGTTTAAATAAAAAATTTTCTTTCACAAGAATAAAGGCAAAAAAATTGAAAAGAAAGTAAAATAAGATTTTCTTTATTTTACTTTCGATAATTTTCCTACAATATATTTTCAAAATAAATATTTTATCTTTTATAGGAATAAAGGCAAAAAAAACGTAACTTAGCATTTTAACGAAAATGAAATAAGGTGTACTATAATAATTAAGATCAAAAAAACATAAACAACATGACACAAAAGCAATCCATACAATTATTTGAAGAAAAAAAAGTCCGTACTGTTTGGGACGAAGAACAAGAAAAATGGTATTTTTCAATAGTAGATACCATTGCAATATTAACGGATAGTGTAAATCCAAGAAAATATTGGAGTGTTTTAAAAACTCGATTAAAAAAGGAAGGCAGCGAGTTGGCTACAAATTGTAGTCAACTGAAAATGCGCTCGTCAGACAACAAGATGTATCTTACCGATGTAGCTGACACAGAGCAACTTTTCCGCTTGATTCAATCTATACCTTCACCAAAAGCAGAACCATTCAAATTGTGGATTGCACAAGTAGCACGTGAGCGTTTAGATCAAATGCAAGATCCAGAACTATCAATAGAACAAGCAATGACAGATTATAAACGACTTGGCTATTCCGACAACTGGATTAACCAACGTTTAAAAAGCATTGAAATACGCAAAGAACTTACAGATGAATGGAAAAAGCGTGGATTACAAGAAGGTGTTCAATTTGCTTCTCTTACTGATATCATCTACAAAACATGGGCGGGAAAAACAGCAAAGGAATATAAAAAATTTAAAGGTTTAAAAAAAGAAAATTTAAGAGACAACATGACCAATACAGAGTTAGTATTAAATATGCTGGCAGAATTGTCCACTACACGAATTTCTGAAACTACAAACCCTGAAACTATAGAAGAGCACAGCGATGTAGCACGTCAAGGAGGAGAAATAGCCTACAACGCAAGAATTGAATTGGAATCAAAAACAGGAAAAAAAGTAATTTCTCCGTTAAATGCCAAACAAGGTATTATTACGAACGAAAATAGTCTAAAAAACAACGAAAACATAGAACAAAGCGAAGAATAACAATACTAACTGGTTATTCGGAAATTCCGAACAACCACTCAACATGGTGCAATATCAAGTAAAAGCAAATAAAATTTACATTTCTTCTCTTTCTTAACAATCTAAATTCAAAACAATTTATTACTTTTGAAATAAAAATAAACAATAAAATATGTTATTAGCATTTGACATTGGCAACACAAATATTAAAGTTGCAGTATTTGAATCAGATAAGTTACTACAACAATGGCGTATCAGCAGTGATAGAAGTCGTACTGGAGACGAATATTTTGCACTTATAAATGTTCTATTTAAAGATTATAATTTGGATATTAAACGTTTTAACAATGCTGTAATAAGTTCTGTAGTGCCACAACTTATAGGAGCTTTTGAGATTGTAACAAAACGTTTGTTAAACAAAGAACCGCTTATAATAAACCCAGATATTTATCACAAACTGCCTGTAAGCATACCACCTACAGCCGTGTATGAAATAGGTACAGATTTGCTTTGCGATGCAGTACAAGTTTGGGAAACCTACAAACAAGCTTGTATTGTTGTAGATTTTGGAACAGCTCTATCTTTTGTTGCTGTTGGCGACAAAGCTAATATTTTAGGTATTACCATAGCTCCAGGCATTGGTACAGCTTTTAAATCTCTGTTTAGCAATACTGCACAACTTCAGTCAGTACCGTTAGAAATTCCAACAACAAGTTTGGGCATTAATACCACAATGTGCATCCAAAGCGGAATGATGTTTGGCTATAAAGGATTAGTCGAAGGCATAATAAATCAGATGAAAAAAGATATGCAAAAACAAGAAAATATCAATCCACAAAATATCATTACTATAGCTACAGGCGGTTTCAATAATGTACTAACACCTATTACAACAATATTTGATAAATTTGATAAAATGCTCACCCTCAATGGATTAAATACGGTTACAAAATATGCATTGAAATAAATAAGTATAAAAATGAGTAATGAAATTTTATTATATCAATCAAATGAACTAACTGAACGTATTGAAGTAAGGTTAGAAAATGAAACTGTTTGGCTATCACAACAGCAAATGGCAACTTTGTTTCAACAAACAAAGCAAAACATTAGTTTACATATCAACAATTGCTTTCGAGAGAAAGAATTAGATAAAAATTCAACTGTCAAGTATTCCTTGACAGTTCAAATTGAAAGAGTAGAAAATCAAAATATGGTTAGTTCCATTTTAGAACATACCACTCAACACAGTACTACAAAAGTGAAAATGAATAAAAACTCTGTGCAAAATATTATTAATGCAATTGTGGAAAATCATAAACAAATAAAATAATATTTTAATATTTTACTTTTACACTTGAAAATAAAAACATTCTTCCATAGAAATAAAAGTAAAAAAATGTATTTTAGCATTTTAAAATAAAATCTAACTCGAAACCAATATATAAATTGAATTTATGGCTAAAATAAATAAATCAAATAAAAATTTGCAAATACGGAATAGCACAGCTGAATATTTAACTTTTGCTTATCAGTCTCAAGGAGACGGTGTCGAAGTTCGTGTGCAAGATGGAACTATTTGGTTATCGCAAAAAAATATGGCTACGATTTTCGATACTTCGAGTGATAATATTGGTTTGCACCTAAAAAATATTTATTCAGAAAAAGAATTATCTGAACAATCAACTATCGAGGATTTCTCGGTAGTTCAAATAGAAGGAAATCGCAAAGTTCGTAGAATAGTTAAGCATTATAATCTTGATGCAGTTATTTCTGTAGGATATAGAGTTAATTCCAAACGTGCTACAGCTTTCAGACAGTGGGCAACAAGCATTTTGCGAAATTTTACCTTACATGAAAATATGAACAATCAGAATTTACAAGAAAATGAATAAAAAAGATCTAAGCGAAAGGGACATATGCACTAAATTGATTATACCTGCTCTTGAAAAAGCTGGATGGGATAAGCAATTGCAAATGTTAGAAGAATTCCCTTTTACCGATGGAAGAATATATGTTAGAGGAAAACTCACAAAAAGAGGAGAAAGAAAACGAGCTGATATTATTTTATTCTATAAGCCCAATATTCCTGTTGCTATTATTGAAGCTAAACAAAATAAATATTCGGTAAGAACTGGAATGCAACAAGCTTTAGAATATGCAAGAATATTAGATATTCCTTGTGTGTTCAGTAGCAATGGAGACGGATTCCTTTTTCACGACAAAACAGCAACTGATGAAAATATAGAAAAAGAACTAAGTATAGATGAATTCCCAAGTCCTGATGTGCTTTGGGAAAAATACATGAAATATAAAGGACTAATAACACCAACTGCACAAAAAATTGCATCGCAAGCATATTTTATTGATAGTACTGGTCGTACTCCAAGATATTACCAACAAATTGCAATAAATAGAACTGTTGAAGCAATAGCTAATGGACAAAACAGAATTTTACTTGTAATGGCAACAGGTACAGGTAAAACTTATACTGCCTTTCAAGTAATTTATAGGCTTTGGAGAAGTGGTGCAAAAAAACGAATTTTATTTTTAGCAGACCGCAATGCACTTATTGACCAAACAAGACGTGGCGATTTTAGACATTTCAAAGATAAAATGACTGTAGTAAAACACCGCCAAATAGATAAAAGTTTTGAAATATATTTAGCTTTATATCAGGGTCTTTCTGGAAGCGATGAGTCTGCCAATGTTTACAAAGAATTTTCTAAAGATTTTTTTGACTTAGTTGTAATTGACGAGTGCCATCGTGGAAGTGCAAAAGAAGATAGTGCATGGCGAGAAATTCTCAATTATTTTAAAAATGCTACACATATCGGATTAACAGCCACACCAAAAGAAACTAATGAAGTATCAAATATTGAATATTTCGGCGATCCAATTTATACTTATTCGTTGCGACAAGGTATAGAAGATGGTTTTCTTGCTCCATACCGTGTTATAAGAGTGGCAATAAATGTAGATGTTGAAGGTTGGCGACCCGAACAAGGCAAATTAGATAAAGATAATATCGAAGTAGAAGACCGCATATACAACCGCAAGGATTTTGACCGAAATTTAATCATAGAAGAACGAACCAATGTTGTTGCACAAAAAATAAGTGAATTTTTGAAAGGCTACGACCGTTTTGCCAAAACTATAGTATTTTGTGTCGATATAGAACACGCTGAGCGAATGAGAACAGCATTGGTAAAACAAAACGCTGATTTAGTTGCCGAAAATCACAAATATATTATGCAAATTACTGGCGATAACGATGAAGGAAAACGAGAATTAGATAATTTTATTAATCCCGAAGAAAAATATCCTGTCATTGCTACTACTTCAGAATTGATGACAACGGGTATTGATGCACAAACATGTAAAGTAATTGTGTTAGAAACCAACATAAATTCACCAACAAAGTTTAAGCAAATTATAGGACGTGGTACAAGAATAAACGAAGAATATGGTAAACAATACTTTACTATTCTCGACTTTAGAAATGCAACGGATTTATTTGCCGATACAGAGTTTGATGGAGATCCAATACGAATAAAACCTGTTTCCGAAGACATTAACTTAGGTAATATAATTGATGAAGAAGAACAAGATATCAGTCCAATAATTGATGAAGAAAGTGGTGAGGAAATAGAATTTACACAAACTGAAATCACCTATCCTGAACATGAGTTTTCACCTCTTGAAGTAAACGAAAGAAAAAAAGTTTATGTAAATGGTGTTGACGTTTCGATATTGATTAGCCGTAAATTGTATTTCGATCAGCACGGAAAACCAATAACAACAAGTCTTAAAGACCATACAAGAGAAATTATTAAAAATCATTATGCTACGTTAGATGATTTTTTAAATAAATGGAACAAAACTGAGCGAAAAGAAGCAATTATAGCAGAATTGACAGAACAAGGTGTAATGGTAGATGAACTCTATGATGCTGTTGATAGAGAAGTTGATTTATTTGATTTAATTTGCCACGTTGCTTATGAGCAACCACCACTAACACGAAAAGAGCGAGCAAACAACGTAAAAAAGAGAAACTATTTTACAAAATATGGTGAACAAGCCCGAAAAGTGTTAGAAGCTTTACTTGACAAATACGCTGACCAAGGAATTGAAGATATGGAAAATATTAACATTTTGAATGTTCCACCAATTAATAAAATAGGCTCTGTTACAGAAATTATAAAAGCATTTGGCAATCGCGACAAATACAAAAAAGCTATCAAAGAATTGCAAAACGAATTGTATAAAATAGCATAGAAAAATCAATAGATTATGAGTAACGAAATTTTATTATATCAATCAAATGAACTAACTGAACGTATTGAAGTAAGGTTAGAAAATGAAACTGTTTGGCTTAACCGTCAGCAGTTAGCATTGCTTTTTGGAAGAGATATTAAAACTATTGGCAAGCATATCATTAATGTATTTGCAGAAGGAGAACTTCAAAAAACTTCAACTGTCGCAAATTTTGCGACAGTTCAAATTGAAGGTGGCCGAAAAGTTGAAAGACAGATAGAATTTTACAATTTAGATGTAATAATTTCAGTAGGTTATCGTGTTAAATCAATGCAAGGTACAAAATTTAGAATTTGGGCTACCAATGTTTTAAAAGATTATTTATTAAAAGGTTATGCACTTAACCAAAGAATGAATCGCGTTGAAAACACAGTGGAAAAACTTGCTGAAAAAGTAGATGAAATTTCATTCCAAATAAAAACAAGTGAATTGCCTACACAAGGCGTATTCTTTGATGGACAAGTATTTGATGCTTATGAATTAGCTTCAAAAATTATTCGTTCTGCTAAAAACAGTATAGTGCTGATTGACAACTATATAGATGAAACTACATTAACTCATTTGGCAAAGAAAAATAAAAATGTAAAAATATTACTACTGACAAAAAATATTAGCAAACAATTACAACTTGATGTACAAAAAGCCAATGCTCAATATGGTAATTTTGAAATAAAAAAATTTACTTTAAGCCATGACCGTTTTATTATCATAGATAATACAGAAATGTATCATTTAGGAGCATCATTAAAAGATTTAGGTAAAAAATGGTTTGCTTTTACAAAAATGAACAAAAACTATGTACAAAATATTATTAATGCAATTGCAGAAAATCATAAATCATGACTAACATAAGTGGAATAATAAAATCTATTAGGGATATTTTTAGGAAAGACCCTGGCTTAAGTGGTGATGCACAACGCATAGAGCAATTGGGCTGGATGATTTTTCTAAAACTTTTTGATGACAAAGACAAAGAAAAGGAATTACTTGATTTGAATTACAAATCGCCTATTCATAGAGAATTACAATGGCGCAATTGGGCTGAAGATGACGAAGGTATCACTGGCGATGAACTAATTAACTTTATCAACAACCAACTTTTCCCTACTTTAAAAGAATTACAAGTTGGCGTTGAAGATAAGTTAGGTATAATCATTAGGCAGATTTTTGAAGGCACCAACAACTATATGAAAAGCGGTACTACCTTTAGACAAGCCATAAATAAACTCAACGAAATTGACTTTAACATCAGTAAAGAACATCACTTGTTTAATGCAATTTATGAAGATATTTTACAAGGACTGGCAGCCAAAAAAGACACTGGAGAATTTTACACGCCAAGAGCTATAACACAATTCATTATTGATATGATAAACCCACAGTTAGGTGAAAAAATATGCGACCCTGCTTGTGGAACTGCTGGTTTCTTAGTATGTGCAGTCGAACACTTGAAAAAACAGGTAGAGAACATTAACGACCATGAAATTTTACAAAAAACTATAACAGGTACAGAACTAAAACCACTACCTTTTATGTTGAGTGTAATAAATCTTATTACTCACGATATTGCAATACCAAAAATTGATAACACCGATGCTTTAAGCCGTGAAATTACCTCAATAAAACAAAAAGACCGTGTAGATATTATTGTAGCAAACCCACCATTTGGTGGAGTGGTAGGAGACGGCATGGAAACAAATTTCCCGATGAATTTCCGTACAAAAGAAAGTGCAGACTTGTTTTTAATACTTTTTATACAAATGTTAAAACAAGGTGGACGTGCTGGAATTGTGCTACCAGACGGAAGTTTAACAGGCGATGGTGTAAAACAGCGTATAAGACAAAAATTATTAGAAGATTGCAGTGTACACACTATTGTTAGGTTGCCACAATCGGTCTTTGCACCTTATGCAACAGTAAACACCAATCTTATTTTCTTTGAAAAAGGCAAAGAAACCAAAGAAATTTGGTATTACGAACATACTCTACCCGAAGGATATAAAGCATACAGCAAAACAAAACCTATACAACTTTCTGAGTTTGATGAAATAAAAAAATGGTGGAATAACCGCGTTGAAAATGAGCTAGCATGGAAAGTGCCTATTAAAACCATTATTGAGCGAGATTACGATTTAGATATTAAAAATCCTAATAAACTTGTGGAAGAAGTGGTATATGATAGAAAAGAAATAATTTCTAACTTAAAATCTTCACTTACTAAATGCCAAGTTTTATTAGAAGAATTAATTATATCAAAGGATTAGAATATGGCAAAGGAAACTTCTTCAATAATATTCAAAAAACTGGTTGATAGCCCTGTTGGAATTATTTCCGAATTCATTACTAATAAGATTTCGAGTAAATTTGGTTATGAACCATTAAATAAATATTTCCACGAAATTCAAACAGGAAAAACACCACCGATGAGTAATCCGAAATATTATGATGCAAACGATATTGAGTGGGTAAAACCTTCTGACATAGGTTTTGAAAAATACATTACTGCATCTAATTGGATATCAAATAAAACTGAAGTCGATAATAAAGCGACGATTTATAAGCCCAATACAGTTCTTATTGTTTGTATTGGAGGTGGAATTGGCAGGTTAGGCATAGTCAATAAAAAAAGCTCTTCAAATCAACAAATAACAGGAATTCTCTTTGATGAAAATGTATTAGCTGAATATGTTTACTATTACTTTTTACCACGTTATAAAGTCTTTGAAAAAGAAGCATCAAAGTCAACTTTACCAATAATAAATCAAAAAGGGCTTGGTAGTCTTGATTTTGTTTGTCCTGAACTATCTGCTCAAAAGGAAATTGTCAGATATTTAGACTACTGTAAAGAGTGCTTAGATAATGAAGAATATCCTTTAAAAACTGATTTTGAGTTATATAAAGATGTGTTTGATTTTGCTAATAGAGTTTTTAAAACCTTTTATACACAAAAGACATTGTTGTCAGAATGTCAATTACAACTCACCCACATCGAAAACCTCACTCAAGCTATTTTGCAAGAAGCAGTACAAGGCAAATTAGCACCACAAGACCCTAATGATGAGCCTGCAACAGAATTGCTTAAACGTATAAAAGAAGAAAAAAAGAAAGTAGATAATAGCAAAAAACAAAAACCATTACCACCAATAAAACCTGAAGAAATTCCATTTGAAATTCCAGATAGTTGGGTGTGGTGTAGGTTGGGGGAGATAGGTAAAACTCAAACAGGTACAACGCCACCAACAGCTAATAAAAAATATTTTGGAAAAGACATCCCATTTGTTAAGCCTGCTGATATTAGTATTTCGGGAATAAACTATTATAATGAAGGGCTAACTTTAGCAGGTTTAGAGAAAGGTGTTTTTGTTGAAAAAGATTCCTTATTGATGGTTTGTATTGGAGGTTCAATAGGTAAATCCAATTATACAAATAGAAATATAAGTTGTAATCAGCAAATCAATACAATAAAAGGATACTGTGATATAAGTGGTCAATTTCTTCAGTACTTTTTACAGTCAACTTATTTCCAAAAAGCAGTATGGTCTAAATCATCAGGTGGAACAACACCAATAATAAATAAAAGTAAATGGGAAAGCATTCTAATCCCTCTTCCCCCACTACCCGAACAAAAACGTATTGTAGCAGAAATAGAAAAGCAATTAGCTAAAACCGAACAACTTAAAAAATATATTACATCTAACCAAGAAGCCACAGAGCAACTGCTAAAAGCATTGTTGCATGAGGCGTTTGAGGGGGGAAAATAAAAGAAAGGAGAAAATTGGAGAATAAGGGAAAATGATGTAGATTTGTAAATTATATCATTTTAAAAAGAATTAATATGGAAATACAATTTTATACATTATTAAAAGTAGATAATGCAACAAATTCCGTATCTTTTGAAACTTTTGCTAATACACAGAATATTCAAGATTATATCTGGGAATTAATCAATAATTGTGTTGATAATGAAGGTGATAGAGAATATATTTTTGAACCAACATTGCAAACAACCAAAAATTATATAGATAACATTATTCAAGATAGTAACAATAGAAATGAAATATGCAAATTATTGGCAGAAAAATTATTAGTTGTTGAGAATGAAACACAAGAGAGAATTGCTCATTTACAAAAAGAAATTCCAAAGGGAATTCTAATGATATCATTTTCAAAAATGACAGAAATAGAATATAAGTTTGTTATTACAAAAGCAGATTATTCAGAATTTTTGGAAGAACTAAGTGGAGATAAAAGAAGTGGATTACCTACTAAAAAGAAAATCTTCAAATCATTTATTATGAATGTTTCATCAAATGAGAATGGCGAATTTGAATATGGGAAAATAATCACATATGACTCGAATACCTCAACAAAGGCTGTTTATTGGTGGAAAACTTTTTTGGAATTAAGTGAAGTAAGAGATAACGAGAAAAATACTTTAACTGCATATAACGCTATAAAGAAAAATATAATTGACCCGTTGCGACGTACACATAAACAAGATTATTTGTATTTAAGAAATACTACAATTGGCTATTTTCGGACAGACGGTGATTTTGATATAAACCATTATAAAGATAATATTATTGGCAGTTACCAACCATTTGATAAATCACTTGATATTAATGAGTTAAAAAAGAAAATTGAAAAACTACCACAAAAAAATAAGTTTGATAATATTTTTCAAAAAACACCACGAGTAGTAACTGATAAATTCAAAGATGTTATAAAGCTTACAAATGAGATTGATTTAAATTTAAAACAAGATATCTTAAATATTGAACGAATTATCAAACCACATGAAGATGGTCAAGGTAATCAATATATTATGATTTTGAGTTCTGAAGGTTATCAGTATGCAGAAGGATTAACAAAAAGTCGAAATGAATAATGTATGTCTTAATGTAATTAAACTTTTTTCAACTTCTTTTGAAATAATATCAGAAAAAGAAGATTGCATTCGGTTTATAGCTGAATATCAAATAAATAATTTGATGTTACCATCAGAAGCAGAAGTTGCTAATTTGATTAATTCACGCGATAAAATTGCTATATACTTCTTTGAAACAGACGACGCAGAGTCTATTGATTATATTTCAACTCAAGCAAATAGTTGGAGTGATTTTATAACCGAATTACAAACAAATAATTTACAACAAGGGAAGATTAAAATTCTTGTTGAAAAAAAATTTGGAAATGGGCAGCTATCAATATATGATATTGATAAGTTTACAGAATATATAAATTCACTTTCATTATCTCAGTTTCTTGCTGTTATTAATGAGAGTTTTAATACATTTTTAATTTTTGAAGTTCAAGATAAAAATTACCTGCAATGGGAAACTAAAACCATAGCTTTTATTGCTATGAATAGTACTTATAATATGTCCGATATAGGAAATGTTAACAGAACAAATAGAATTAATGAAGCTAGAAGTTTATGCTATTGCGATATTGAAAAATATAAGCTTTTACCTGAGGATTTATTTTGTTTCCAATTTGATGAGAACAACCTTCTGCAAAAAGCTTTTCATGAAGCATGTATGCTCTATGTGTTTAGTTTCATTCTAGACTATTCTGCAATAAGACAAGATATTTATGAATACAAATTAAATGGATTTAGAACTTTAAATGGATTCATTAACACAAAACAGTTGTCTAAAGTCGATATAGATATTAACTCGTGTAAAACTGTTTACGAAATTTATCAATGGTTATATTCGGGAGGTAACAATATTGATAAAATTAATATCGCTCGAAATATTATTTCATTAAATATAAATCCAACGACTTTACGTGTTGAACCTTCCGCATTTGAATCTATTCTTTCTAATTATAAAATATATGAAAAAGAGAATGTAAAACAATATCTACAAGTAAGGAATAAGTTATCAGAACTATTGATAGATCTTCAAGCAAAAATTTCTGATATTGTTGATTCTTTTATTGGTGATTTTAAGAAGAATATGTTAACATTGATTTCATTTTTTATTTCAGTGATTGTAATTAGAGTTGTATCCAAAGGTGATTTTATTGGTGGGTTTACAAATGAAATTATCGGACTTTCATTTGTTTTTTTGATAATATCTATTGGTATGCTTCTCTATTCTCGTTGGGAGTTAACGAAGAAGATAGATTTATACAATAAGCACTATGACCAAATAAAAGATAGGTATAAAGGAGTTTTAAGTAGTATTGAGTTAGAAAATATTTTTGACGAATGTGATCCCGAAAAAAATAATAAAAATGAATCTTTTGTAGCAAAACAGAAAAAGCTATATACATGGATATGGTTTTTATCCATCTTTCTACTAATTATATTTTTAGTTGTTGTTTATTTTAAAAATAACGATATATCTATTTGTTGCAAATAAATCAAATTATATGTTATACACAGAATACATTTCTATAAAAAATACTACATTACACGTAGTCGGGAATAAATTGAATCAGGATAATGTCATATTATCGACAAATAGTATAAGTATTAATCCTAATATGGAAAAAATTCTATCAGATTATTTCCTCACCCCCTTCACCTCCGAAGAATATTACCAACTCTATCACGAAAGCGATTTGGCTTTAAATGAAGTTTATACTTACATATCAAAGATTTTCGATGAGCCAGAACAACTTTACGAACAATCGGTAAACTTAGCCAAACATTTATATGAGCAAAGTACGCATCCCAAAATAAAAGGCGGCGAATTTTATACTGTTTATTTTAAAGATTGTATTTTGGATGGAGAAACCTTAGATGCAGTAGGTTTATTCAAATCGGAGAACAAAGATACCTTTTTGAAAGTGTTACAACAAAATGGTAATTTCAACTTGGAAAGCGATAAAGGTATTAATATTAAAAAGCTGGACAAGGGTTGCCTAATTTTCAACAAAGAACGTGAAAATGGATATGTTGTTGCAGTAGTTGATAATACAAACAAAGGTGTAGAGGCACAATACTGGATTGACGACTTTCTTCACGTTCGCCAACGCAAAGACGAATATGCTAATACTCAAAACTTTATGTCATTAGCAAAAAACTTTGTTGTTAAAGAATTGCCAAAAGAATTTGAGGTTTCAAAAGCCGACCAAATTGATTTGTTAAACAAGTCGTTACATTTTTTCAAAGAAAAAGACACCTTCGATATCGACGATTTTGCCAACGAGGTAATTTCACAACCCGAAATAATTGAAAAATTTTACCAGTATAAGCAGGAGTACGAAAACCAAAGTGATGTCGTTATCGACAATCAGTTTGCTATTTCAGAAGCAGCTCGCAAAAAACAACAACGTTCCTACAAGCGTGTTATTAATCTGGATAAAAAAATTCAAATTATAATTTCTGGTAATCGCCAAAACATAGAACAAGGCGAAGACGAACGTGGTAAGTTTTATAAGGTTTATTATAATAATGAAGATTAGGAATGGTAGATGAAAAGGGCAACGTTATTATGATGAAAAAAGAAGAGACAATTACCAAAAAAGATTCGACAGGAAAAGTTGTATATCGCAAAGAGACACGGCAGGTAAATGGAGTGAATGACCAAACCATTTTAGTCGCCGACATCTTTGCTAAGTGGAAAAAGCAGGAGTGCATTGCATAGTAGGAATTAATATTATTACGTGAAATGAGCAAGTTAATCAAAATAAACGAAGAATATGCGGGGTGGATAAAGGATTTAAGTCTGCGCTTCCGCCAAAGTCAAATAAAGGCTGCCGTAAAAGTGAACGGCGAGTTATTGAAATTCTATTGGGAACTCGGACGTGATATTGTAGAAAAACAAGTAGAAAGCAAGTGGGGAGAAGGCTTTTTCAAAAATTTGAGCATGGACTTACAAGAGGCATTACCCGGAGTAAAAGGATTGTCAATACAAAATCTCTATTATACGAAAAAGTTTTATCTGCTTTATTGTCAATCAAATAAATATTTCCCACAACTTGTGGAAGAATTACAAAAAGCAGGTGATTCTTCAATTTTCCCACAAGCTGTGGGAAAATTAAAAGAGATGGGGAAATCCTCAAGCTCTTCGCTATTTTCTGAGATACTTGAAGAATTATTGCAAATTCCGTGGGGTCACCATCGCTATATTATAGACAAATGCAATGATAACCCCTCAAAAGCATTTTTCTATGTCCGACAAACTATCGCAAACAATTGGAGCCGTGCCATGCTGTTGAATTTTCTCGATACCAACCTGTATGAACGACAGGGTAATGCTGTCACTAATTTCAAGACAACACTTCCAGCAGTGAATAGCGATCTTGCCCAGCAACTTACTAAAGACCCGTATTGCTTTGATTTTGTAAGTCTTACAGAACCATTTAAAGAAAAGGAGTTAAAAGATGCCCTATTGCACAACATAACAAAGTTTTTGTTGGAATTAGGAAACGGATTTGCTTTCATGGGCAATGAATATAGGCTTAAAGTCGGAGAAACGGAACAGTTTCTTGATCTACTATTTTACAATGTAAACCTCAAAGCATACGTGGTGGTTGAAGTGAAAACAACTGCCTTTGAACCTGCTCAACTGGGACAATTAAGCTCATATGTATCATGTGTGAACCATTTGCTTAGAAAAAGCGACGACAATGCGACCATCGGACTGTTGGTATGTAAAGATAAAGACAATGTGTTTGCCCAATATTCATTGGAAGGTTACAATCAACCTCTTGGAATATCAGAATTTAAGGTGGATGAAATTTTTCCAAAAGATTTCAAAAGCACACTGCCAAGCATTGAGGACATTGAACGAGAACTATCCTAAAACTTATAAGATATGACGGTTACAGAATATAAAAACACTATGGAAGGCAATCTTGCATACAAGCTGCACCTTAGAATTATTAAAAGAAAAAAAAATGTTAAACGAAAATTTATTGGATAACCTTATTAAAGAATGTGATGAACTTGTTGCAATATTTACTGCTACAGCGAAAACAGTAAGAAATAAAATAAATGCTAAAAAGAAAAAAAATGAAAATATTGAAGATTGTGAATGGGAATAATAAAGATGGTAGATTTCGGATTTCGGATTTTGGATTTTGCAAAGCAGAATTTATTAAAATCTCAAATCAAAAATCCAAAATCACAAATCATAAATCAAAAATCACAAATCGTAAATCACAAATCGTAAATCATGCACCAACCAAAACAAAATAAACCAATGAACTTTTTAAATCCTTTTCATTTCATATCAGTTCTTAATAGAAAAAAGAATGACCCAAAAGAATATATTTTTACGGGAAATTTAAAAATTAATGAATTAGATATTCAGCTTTTTAAGTATAACAAGGAAGAATGTGAAGAAATTAAAAACATCTTACCAAAAGACATAAATAAATTTGAAAAAGATGAAAATAATTACTGGCTAAATATTTATGGATTAAGCGAAACAAACAAAATAGTTTCAATTTGTGAAAAACAAGGCATACATAGCTTAGTAATTCAAGATATTCTTGATGTTAACCAAAGACCTAAATTTCAAGAATTTGAAAATTTTTCATTTCTTACATTAAAATCTATTGTTCCTTCTGAAAATGAGATGATTACAGAACAAATAAGTTTTGTTTTTGGCACAAATTATTTAATCTCTTTTCAAGAAAGAAGAGCAGACTTTTTTGAACACCTAAGAGTAAGACTAAGAGAAAATAAAGGAATTTTAAGAGAATCAAGTATGGATTACCTGCTTTATACAATGCTTGAAGCTATTCTTGATAATTATTTTAAAACTCTTACAAAATTAGATGAAGACACTGAAAAATTTAATTTCACCAACACCAAAAAAGAACCTTCACCAAATGCACTCGAAATTATAGAAAATAATAAAAAGCTGATTAATTTTATTAAAAAATCTATTCTGCCAATAAAAGAATTTACTCAATTGGTAGAACGTGCTGAATGTCAATCTGTTCAAAAAAATAATTTAAAATATTTTGCCGAAATAAAAGATTTATGCCTAACCCTTATCGATAATTGCGATATGATTCTTTCATCATTAGAAAGTAAATCAAATTTGTTTTTTTCAGTGCAAGGAAATAGAATGAACCAAGTAATGAAAACACTTACAATAGTTTCAACTATATTTATTCCTTTAACTTTTATTGCAGGCATTTATGGAATGAATTTTTCAAATATGCCAGAACTTAAATGGAAATATGGCTACTTTGCAATATGGATAATTATTATTATCGTTTTCTTTACAATGATTATGTATTTTCGTAGAAAAAAATGGTTTTAACAAATTCATTCCCAAATTACTCTCTCAAAACATTTTTTTTACTATTTTTGTTAAATAAAATAAAGAAATGACAAAAATTAGATTAACAAAAATATTTGAATTCGAAGCAGCACACGCTTTGTACAATTACGATGGCTTATGTCGTAATATTCACGGACATTCGTACAAACTTGCTGTTACAGTTATTGGAAAACAAAATACAGAACCTAACTCGCCTAAACTCGGTATGGTTATGGACTTTGGCATATTAAAAAATATTGTCAAAGAAAAAATAGTTGACAAATTCGACCATAGTATTTTATTAAATAAAAAAGAAAATATAAATTCATTTAAAAATGAAAATCCAATGTTTAATAGAATACATGTATTTGATTTTCAACCTACTGCCGAAAATATGATTTTACATTTTGTTGAAATTATTAAAAAATTATTACCAGAAAATATAAAACTTCATAGCTTAAAACTTCACGAAACAGCAAGTTCATACGCAGAATGGTATGCTGATGACCAAATTTAAAAAATGATTAAATCTTTTTTATTTTCAATAATAATATGTACTACTCTTTTATCATTTACTAAAGTTGATGATAATCAAGATAATACACCTCAAAACAGTAAATTAAACTCATATTCGTATATTGATAAAAATTATCTTCTTGGTAAAGTAAAACCTGAAGAAGACAGCATTTTTGTAAAAATTCCAAAAAAATATTGTTTACATAGAACTGAATACATTCATAAAGAAGCTCTTAAACCTTATCTTGCAATGTATTTTAAAGCAGAAAAACAAGGAATTAACCTAAAAATAGTTTCTGCCTTCAGAAGTTTCAATAACCAAAGGCATATTTGGAATAGACAATTTCATGGAAATTCAGATAAAATTACAGTAATTAATTCAATACTTAGATATTCTTCAATGCCAGGAACTTCGCGACACCACTGGGGAACAGATATAGATTTATTAAGTGTACATTTAAGATATTTTGAAACAGAAGAAGGCAAAAAAGCTTACCAATGGTTATGTGAAAATGCTTACAAATTTGGATTTTATCAAGTTTATACCAATAAACCATATATAGGATACAACGAAGAAAAATGGCATTGGACATATTTACCTGTTTCTAAAATTTATTTAGAAGAATATAAAAAACAAATTTCTTACGAAGATATTATTGGATTTAATGGATGTGAATTTGCAGAGAAACTAAATATTATCGAAAATTATGTATTTGCTATTGATAGTGTATTATTACGATAATTTATTCCAAAAATTCTATTTCTTTAAAATAAAACTTTTCAATTTTATCAGCTACTTCAACAAGTAAATAACCATAATTATCAACACCACGAATTATTCCCTCAAACTCTTGAAATTCTGATTTGAATCTTGATTTTTCTTGATATTTATACAAATTACTCAAATATAAATCTCTAAGAAAATTAAAATCTTTAAACTTATATTTATCAAAATTTGCTACAATTGTATTTGATAATAATTGAATTTCATCATCAATATTATATTCGATATTTGTTACATTTTTTAAAGAAATAGGATTTGGTAAATCTTGTGGAAATTTATCTTGATTCAAATTTAAACCTATTCCAATTATCGAGTTGGTAATAATATTGCCTGTAATTGTATTTTCGATAAGTATTCCAGCAAGTTTTTTGTTTTTTAGATAAATATCATTGGGCCATTTTATTTTGCTTAAAACACCCTTTAAACTCAAATAATCAAAAATACTTAAAGAAACTATTATGCTTATATTAAAATGTTCATCAGCTTTAAAATTATTAAACAACAACAACGAAAAAGTTAAATTTTTATAATCATCAGAAAACCAAGTATTTTTACCCATTCCTCGACCTTCTGATTGAGTATTTGTGTAAATTAAAGTATTTTCAAAAACAAGTTTTTTGCTTAATAATTCTTTAGCATACAAATTTGTTGAATTTACTTTTTCTAATTTTATAATTTTCATTATAGGTAACTAAACCCGAATATTGAAATAGATACTTATAAAATATGATTTTTTTTAATTAAATTCATAAATCAATCCCGCTTTCAAACCAAGATATAAAGGATTGGTTTTAAACACCTTAGACTCTTTTTCACTAACCCAAGGTCTAACATCTTTAGTATAACCTAAAGCATTAATTCCTTCTAAATCAGAAATAATAAAATTACATCTTAATCCGAAATTAAATTTTAAAGCGTCTTCGATTAAATTAATATTTGTACCAAAACCTATAACAGCTCCAAAACCAAAATCTTTAAACGTTTCTTTTACATCTACATTTTCTCTATTAGCAAAATCAGTATAAAAAGGTATATCTTTATAAACTGCTATAACATAATTACCATCGAACTTTTTATTATAAGTTGCTTGATTTACAAGTGAAAAAATTCCACCAAATTCAAAATATACAGATTTTCCAAGTTTCAACAATAGTGGAAAATCCATGGTATTTAATACAAGCGAAGAATTATAATAAGCTCTCTCATCAACAAATGGAATATTAAAATCACCTCTATATTTTTGTGAAATTTTATTAATATTCATATTTAACTCTAAACCAACTATATCTGAGAAATAATATCCTGCAATAACACCATAATAATTTCCAAACGAAGCTTCAACATCCATTTCAGGACCTTCAGCAAAAACTTGATCATTCATAAGCCAAGTACTATTATATGCAAACTGTCCACCTAAATAAAATTGACTATATCCTTTAAAAATAAAACAAATAAAAAGGCTTATTAAAACTATTTTTTTCATTACTTAAATTTTAAAATCATTAACTATAAACTTAAAAACGCAAATATAATTATTTTATATTTAACTTTTTAGAAATTTCTAACATTTTTATAATTGACTTTTCTGCTTTTTGTCTAAGTTCTTCATCTATTATAATTTCTGGAAGCTCAAATTTCAAACAATTATACAATTTTTCCATTGTATTAAGTTTCATAAAATTACAATCATTAAAAGCATTTTTAGAACTTGGAGCAGGAATAAAAATTTTATTTGGACTCACCTTTTGCATTTGATGCAAAATTCCTGGTTCTGTTGCTATAATAAATTTTTTAGCACTATCGGTTTGTGTAAATTTTAACAAACTTGATGTACTTCCAATATGTTCGGAAATATTAAGTATAGAAGTTTCACATTCGGGATGTGCAATAATCTTAGCATCAGGATTTTCTGACTTTAATTTTAAAATTGCTTCTAAATCAAATTGTTTATGAACATGACAAGCTCCATTCCACAAAAGCATATTTCTACCTGTTGCGTTGTTTATATAAGCACCTAAATTTTTATCGGGACCAAAAATAATTTTTTCATCTTTAGGTAAACTGTCAACAATTTGTTTGGCATTAGAAGAAGTTACTATTATATCTGTTAAAGCCTTTATTGCAGCTGTTGTATTTACGTATGAAATAACTGTATGTCCAGGATTATCTTTTATAAACTTTTCAAAATCTTTTTCCATACAAGATTCAGCTAAAGAACAACTTGCTTTCAAGTCAGGAATTAAAACTTTTTTATTTGGTGATAGTATTTTTGCAGTTTCAGCCATAAAGTGAACACCTAAAAATACAATAATATCAGCATTAGTTTCAGCAGCTTGTTGCGACAATTGTAAACTATCACCAACATAATCAGATATATCTTGTAAGTCGCCACTAATGTAGTAATGTCCTAAAATTACGGCATTTTTCTCTTTTTTTAATTTTTTAATTTCTTCAGCAATATCAATACCTTTAAGAATTTCAATTTTTAAAAACCCAAAATTTTCCAAGTCTGATTTATTCATAATAATATTAATTTTTATTAATTAATTTAAAATATGATTATTATTATTAGTTGTTAATATTGTTTAAAAATAATTAATATTTATTTTAATTCGCTTGCAAATATCACTTATTAAATTTTATAAACAATGAAATTTTCAAACTTTCTTTGATTTTCAATATTTTAATTTTTTTATTCACAACTGTTAATAGTTTTTATTAAAAGCATTTTTAAGTATTATTTTTTTAATTTTCGTGTATAAAATTGTTAATTATTTTGTAAAAATTTGTGCTAAGTATTTTGGAATTTTCAAAATTTTTTATATCTAAGTTTTGTTTGAATTAAAAAAATTAATTTATTAAAAGTTATCGACAAAATATTTATTGTTTTATATAAGTTGTTAATATTTTACAAGATTGAAAATCAAGCATTTAAAAATTTTTGGTTTTTTAATTGTTTATGTAACAGTAAATTAACAGGTTTGTAATATTGTTGATAAAAAAATGTCAGTTGAAAGTTTTTAAAGTTCATAAAGTTTTTAAAGAAGGTAAATGTTTGATAGTTAATGGTTTGTTCGTAAACAACAGCCAGCGGTGTAATTTACCAAACTCTAAAATCATTCATTAAATTTTCTTGTCGTGAAGTAGGTTGTTGTTTACCATTGCTAAGTTCTTTAACACCGTTAAAAATATAATTTCTTAATTCGGAAACGCTTATAATTTTGTCTTTATTGGTGTCGGCTTTTCCTTTTTGAATACCGTTAATTAAGCAATATGTAAAAATACCGTTTTCAATTTTTTCGATTTCTAAAGCGTAACCACTTCCTGAAGCAGCTGAAATAACAACTGTTCCTGTTCCTTTTTTCAAATCAGCAAATAATAAACGCATTAATTCAAATGAATTTCTTAATCCTGTTTTTGGCTTATTTTTGTTTTTATTTGTAAACATTGTTACACCCCTAGTATCATCTTCGCTATTTTTATCGTCTGTAGCAAAATCATCATCTTTATCAACTTCGCCAGAGTGACAAGCATCCATTAATAATAATTTATTTCGTGCTGGAATACCGTCTAAAATGCCTTCTATTTCATCATATTTTAAACCATTTTTAGCTGGATCGTCAAAATCTATATCAACAGTTGCAAAATAAAAATCTAATTCATCATCTAGCAGACCGTGTCCTGCAATGTGTACATAAACATAATCATCTACTTTGCTTTTCATTAATTTATCTTTTAATGCCAACACATTATCTCTTGTACATTCTTTATTATGAAGTGAATAAACATTTACATTATTAAAAGATTTACTATTCTCAAAAAGTTTCATAAATCCATCGCCGTCATTTATTGTATATCTTAAATTGTATTCTGATTGTTCATATTCTGAAACAGCTAAGGAAATTAAATATAAATCTGGTTTTTCTTTATTGGCTTTATCATAAAAAATCTTTACTTCTTGTTTTAAAGATTCTACACCTTTAGAATTTAGGCATGAAATATAAATATAATTATCACCATCTGATAAAGGAATTTCTACTTCTTTAATTATAGATTTTGAATTTTCTTCTAATAAAGATAATCCTTTTGTACCATAAATAGGCACATCGTTTACATATATATTTAGTCTATCTAAAACATAATTATGGTCTAGCATTTCTAAATTTAATTTACAAGTTTTTTGAGTTGTTTTTAAGCTAATATTAGCAGCATTAGCAATTTTTATTTCTGGTAAATCAATTTTGCCGTCCAACATTTTTTCGGTAAAACCAAGTTTTGCTAAACGTTTTTGATATGCTTTATGATAAACATCAATAATATCTTCATCAAAATATCCAAAAGATTCTAAAATATAATCTGGGCGATTAAATTTAAGGTCAAATTGTTCGGCAGGAAAAACTTTTCCATTAAAATTAAATCCCATTCCTGTTAGTGCATCGCCAGTTGCCATGTAGTAATTATCGGGAGTAATAAAAATTAATTTACCCATATCCACAACATAAATACTTAGCAAAATTTCTCCTGTTGATAAGTCCCATACATTCATAGAAGCATCTTCAGCAGCACTAATTAAATAATCTTTGCCTTTTAATATTTGAAAATCATTTATAGGTCCTCTATGTCCTTTAAAAGTTATTTCTTTTCCATTATGTTTTCTTATAATTTCATATCCATTACAAGTGTAAACATCGCCATTGCTATAATCTTTTTTAACAATATAATTATCTGCTGATTTTTCTTTTATAATTTCTGTAATTAAGAGATTATTAGGATTTTCTTTATTTAATAAATTACTAGTATTATTACTTTCTTGTTGCTTATATCCAGTAATATTCATATTAAATTTAACTCCACGATCTTGCTCTTCACCTAAACCGATAAAATCTTTATTATCAGTAAAAATTATTTGATGAAAAATATGTTTATTATCTTTTGAGCCTAAACCCAAATTTGTTCTTTTTGATTTTCTTTGTTCTTTAGGCAAATTTATTTTTAAACCAGATATTGATGATACTTTCAAAACAGGATTTGATAAACCCCATTTTCCGCCAGAATAGGCAATGTTTTTACCATCTGGGCTAATTGCAACTGAATATACATTTTCATCAAACCAATTTTTGCGTGTTTTATCATCGCTACTTGCTCTTTGCTGTATTCCTTTAATATTGAAAGTTTGTTTTGCTTTTGTTGATTTAGGGTGTAAAATAAAATATTGTAAAACTTTTTTATTTTCAAAATCCACTATTGCTGCTCTATTATCGCCTCCTGCAGTGCCTATAATATTTGAATTTGGTGAAAAACAAATATCGTTTATTTTTCCATTATGTGCATTAATTCCTTCGCAACTAACTTTATCTTCTTCAAATTTTAGTAAATAAACAAAACCAAGCTCGTCTCCAAAAGCAATTAAATTATCATTACTAAAACTTTCTAAACTTGAAATATTAAAGCTACGTGGAATTATACGTTTTTCCAAATCATAACTTGGAGTTTGCCAAACTGATATTGACCTATCTGCTGAAGCTACTGCTACATATTTATTATTGGGTGAAAAAGCAATATGGTTAATTCTTGCAAAGTGAGATTTAGTAAATTTTTTAACTTTTAATTTATTATTACAAAAATACAAACCGCCTTTTTCGTCTCCAGCAACAATAATATTTTCATCGTTAGATGTTATTGCATAAGTAAAATCAGTATATGCATCACGATTATATAGTTTAGACATGCCTTTTCTAACCACAGAGCCTTTCATTTTTAATTTATCAGTTCTAGTTTTCATAGAATACTGCTCAAAAGAAATATTAAGTTCTAATTTCAAGGTCAACATATCGAAGTGGTAAACTAATGATTGACCATAAATATATAAATCTCTTTCGTTTTTAAAGTTTAAAGCAACTAAATCATCTTGAGCTTGAATTTTTGTTGAATAAAATACTTTCCCTGATATTAAATCGTTGATTACTAATTCGTTATTAGAATCAATACTTGCTACATATCTAGATGTTGGGTCCCATTCAACAAATAAAACACTGCCTGTATGTCCTGTTTGAACAACAGGAATAATTGTTTGAGAGCTTAAATAAAAAGTATTAAGCAATAATAGCAAAAATATGTAAATTGACTTTTTCATATCGTTTATTATTTTTTATAATATTGTAAAATTTTTGACTCATCTTCTCTTTTAAAAGGAACTAAATAACTTAAACCAAAACCAGCATAGCCTCTTAACTCAGGTGTTTTTGAGTATGATGTTAATGGTGAAAAACTCACAAATAAATGAGTTACTAAAAATTTAGTTGGGTAAATATCAAATCCAAATTTTGGGCATATTTGAAAACCAATATTACTTAGACTTGAAAACATACTGTTTTGTGGAAAAATGATTTTATCATTAGTTTTGTTATCTAAACTTGGATATGTTAAAAATTGCGAACCATTATGGTCATTTACAATAATTGTGTTGCTAACAGTATATTTAAAATCTGCACCAATACTTAAAGCTAAATGAAATTTAAAAACATAAAAATGTAATTTATACATTGCACCTACAAATGGATTTATCATTAAAGACGATAATTTTAAACTATCGCTATTATTACCAAAAACTGGAATATCTGGATCAATATTCAAATTATAATTAGCCATTGAAATTTCTAATCCAGGCGTTAATGTTAGTCTATGTCGTTTATATCCAAAATCAAAAGGGAAACCAAAACTTATGTTATGTCCAATGGCGTTGCGTGGTGTTGCTAAATATGAACTATCTTCATAATTTATTTCAAAATTATCAGCATAACTTAAATAACCATAAGCATAAGAAACATGATAGCCTCTAATTGCTTGTTGTGAAAAACAAAGGCTTGTAATTAAAATGAAAAACAAAAAAAATATTTTTTTCATATGCTAAATTTTAATTTAAACATCTAAAACTAATAAAATTAAGATTTTAAACAACAAAAGTATAATATTTATTTGATATTAAAGTAAATTTTGAAGCAAAATAAGAAAAAAATATTTTCCCTGCTCTCTCAGACTTTCCTGCTTAATCCAGCTTATGCAAATTTTCCCCGCACAACCCCGAGCGAGCATCTGGGTGTTGGAAGCGAGCTCAGCGAAGCTAAATCCGATCAAATAGGTAAAATTGTATTAAATAATTTTAAAACAACTTATTATTCATATCTTGTTTGTCAGTTTAAAACTGTTTTTGGGGATATAAAACGTAATTAAATTATTTTTAATTTTATTCCTCAAAAATACAAAAGATTATTGTATATCTAAGTTTTTCAAATGTCTCATTACTTCTCGCTCCACTTGTTCAAAATCTGGCAAGTCTTTAATTTGGTCTTTCATTGATTTTTGCCATCTGGCTTTATATTGTGGCAAGCGTAGTTTCAATTTATTTGAAAAATCAAAAGGGTTAATATTTTTATTTTTACATTTTGCAATAAATTCATTTTTACAAAAATTAAGGTCTAACTTTTGAATTTCTAACAAATACCATATGTCGAAAAAATCTCTTGCTTGCATTCTTTGCATTACAGAGCGCAATTTTTCCACAAGGATTTCTTCAAGTGAGTAACAAAGCAATTTATGTTTTCCCTGATCAGAATAAGGAATAATAACTTCTTTAAACTCAGGAGCAAATAATAGTTTTTTATTTTTAGAAATATCAACTTTTACTTGTTTATTTGCTCCGATACCACCTAATGGTCCAACATATTTGATGTAAAAATTTATTTCTCTAAGATCATTATAATCAGCAAATTCTAATGGAATATTTGTTTCCTCTTTGATATAATCAAACACTTCTTTAAAATATTGAAATATTTGTTGATTAGAAATACTATTGTCAAGAAGTGTAAAATCAAGATCTTCTGAAAATCTGTAATTTTCAAAATAAACTTTTTTTAATACAGTTCCTCCTTTAAAAACTATTAATTTTGAAAGAACTTTGTGCGTGGCAATACCTTGCAAAATCCAAGATAAGACATAATCTTTCTCTATTTGTTGGTCACGCACACCTACTTTTCGTGCAATCTTTTATATTTCTCCTGGTTTTATCATGTGTATATTACTGTTTTTATAGTTTCTGTTTCAATATTTTGCTGAATACTCCATTTTGTTGTTATTTTTCCTGATTTTGGTAGTTCTGTATCTAAAATTATAATGGAATCTGTTCTTAGTTTTTGCAAGTCGTCAATTATGGCAGTTTTTATTTCTAATATCTCCAATAAAAAGCCTAATCGTTTTATAATGGCTTGTGAATTAAATTTAATAACATAATCTAGCAAGATATCATAATTAATTTTTTCTCGTACAATATAAATTGCCCTTGCTATTTCTACAATACCACCAGCATAATCAGGCTTAAATAAACAATCAACAAATGTTTTTTCTAAGTCAGAACAAATCACTTTATTATAGTTGTCTATCCATATTTTTTTTGCACCAAAAAAATGTTGTTTATTATGATAAATAAATTGAAAATCTACACCTTTAATATTTAAAGTTGAGGGTTTTACTTGTTCTGAAACAACAATTTGTACTTTCAATGAAGGCTGAACAATTAAATTATGTATTTGTAAAGCGGAATAATACCCAATATAATAATTTGCTCCATTTACTAAATACTCCGCAAGAAGGTGCCAATCAGGCATAAAATTCTCAGGGTTTTCCTCATACGGAATAATGTAATATATACCTCGTTTTATTCTCATTAACAATCCTCTGCGTGTCATATCTCTGAGCAACTCTCTCAAACTACTGTCTTTGGATTTTGGTAAAGCTTTTTTTGCTTGTTCATAATCAAAACATTTTATGTCCTGCTCATTAAAATATGTGAGGATTGCATTAGATTGTTTTGATATTGACTTATTGTTCATAGTCTATTTGTCAGCTTAAAACTGCCTACAAAGATATAAAACATAATTAAATAATAAAATTATTTTTTATTTATTTCTCAAAAATACAAAAAAATCCACATTACACATTTATAAAAACCATTAAAAAACAAATCATTTTTAAGATTTGCATATTTTGGTCTAGAAATATATATTTGCAACTTTAAAGTTTATAGATAGATGAATAAGAAATTTGCTGAATATGAGCAACTTGACCTAGCAGCAATTAATGCTGAAATGCAAGAGTTGTGGAAAAAAGAAAATACTTTTGAACAAAGTGTAGAAACACGTAAAGATAATAAACCTTTTATATTTTTTGAAGGTCCGCCTTCTGCAAATGGAACTCCTGGCATTCATCATGTTATGGCTCGTGCTATAAAAGATGTGGTTTGCCGTTACAAAACATTAACTGGCTATCGCGTTGACCGTAAAGCAGGTTGGGATACTCACGGTTTGCCTGTAGAGCTTAGCGTAGAACAAACTTTGGGAATTACTAAAGAAGATATAGGCAAGAAAATTTCTATTAAAGAATATAATAATACCTGTCGCAAAGAGGTGATGAAATATAAAGATTTGTGGGAAAAACTTACAGAACAAATGGGATATTGGGTTGATATGGACAATCCTTATATCACTTGCGACAACCGATATATTGAAACAGTTTGGTATTTGCTTAAAGATTTATTTGATAAAAATTTACTTTACAAAGGCTATACTATTCAACCTTATTCACCAGCAGCCGGAACAGGTTTAAGTACTCACGAACTTAATCAACCTGGTTGTTATAAAGATGTGAAAGACACTACTGTAGTTGCTCTTTTTTCTGTGATTAGAAATGAAATCTCTGAAAAACTTTATAAAAATGCAAATCCAAATCTTTATATTTTAGCTTGGACTACCACACCTTGGACTCTTCCTTCAAACACCGCTCTTGCTGTTGGTCCAGAAATTAAATATGTAAAAATAAATACTTTTAATCCTTATTCTGGAAATCCAATTTCGCTTATTGTATGTAAAGATAGAATTTCTGCATATTTTAAAGCCGATATGCAAAATGCTGATTTTGAAGCATATAAACCCGGTGATAAAAATATTCCTTGGCAAATTATCGAAGAATATTCTGGCAAAGATTTGGTTGGAGTTTCTTACGAACAATTGATAGATTGGGTAAAAACAAAATCACCAGCTTTTAAAGTAATTGCAGGCGACTACGTAACTACCGAAGACGGAACTGGTATAGTGCATATTGCTCCAACTTTTGGTGCTGATGACGCTCGCGTTGCAAAAGCAGCAGGTATTCCCGCACTTATACTCGACGATAAAGACGGAAATATTTGTCCAATGGTTGATAAACAAGGAAAATTCTTTAGAATAGAAGATTTACATCCAGATTTTGTTAAAAACTATGTAAATGTTGAAACATATAAAGATTTTGCTGGCAGATTTGTTAAAAATGAATACGACGAAAATGCAAATCCCGACATTTCAACCGATGTTGATATTGCTGTAATGTTAAAACTGCAGGACAAAGCTTTCAAAATTGAAAAATATGTTCACAATTATCCTCATTGCTGGAGAACAGATAAACCAATTTTGTATTATCCTTTAGATTCTTGGTTTGTTAAAACTACAGAACTTAAAGACAGAATGATTGAACTAAATAAAACCATAAATTGGAAACCTGTAAGTACTGGAGAAGGTAGATTTGGAAAATGGTTAGAAAATTTGGTTGACTGGAATCTTAGTCGTTCGAGATATTGGGGAACACCTTTGCCTATCTGGAGTACAGAAGATGGAAGCGAAAGAAAATGTATGGGAAGTGTTAAAGAATTAATGGACGAAATTGCTATTTCTGTTGAAAAAGGTTTTATGTCTAAAGATTTTTGGAAAGGCTTTGTTCCCGGTGATTATTCAAAAGAAAACTATAAAAAAATAGATTTGCATCGACCTGATGTTGATGAAATTGTTTTAGTTTCTTCTAAAGGTGAAAAAATGTTTCGCGAACCCGACCTAATTGACGTTTGGTTTGATTCTGGCTCTATGCCTTATGCACAATGGCATTGGCCCTTCGAGAATAAAGAAGAATTTCCAAATCTTTATCCTGCCGATTTTATTGCCGAAGGTGTTGACCAAACTCGCGGATGGTTTTTTACTTTACACGCAATTTCAACAATGGTTTCCGACTCGGTAGCTTTTAAAAATATTATTTCAAATGGCTTAGTCCTCGACAAAGACGGAAACAAAATGTCTAAACGCCTCGGAAATGCTGTTGACCCATTTTCGGCAATGGACGAATACGGTGCAGATGCGCTAAGATGGTATATGATTACAAATTCTCAGGCTTGGGATAATTTAAAATTTGATATTTCTGGAGTTGATGAGGTAAGACGTAAATTTTTTGGAACTATTTACAATACTTACAACTTCTTTGCTCTTTATGCAAATATTGATAACTTTAGAAATTTAGATAAAGAAATAGAATTTGAAAAACGTCCAGAGCTTGATAAATGGATTTTGAGCTTGCTAAATTCTTTAATTAAAGATGTGGGAAATGCTTACGAAAACTACGAAAACACAAGAGCAGGACGTTTAATACAAGATTTTGTAATTGACCACCTAAGCAACTGGTATGTAAGACTTGGACGAAAACGCTATTGGGGTGGAGAATACGATGAAGATAAAATTTCGGCTTATCAAACTTTATATACTTGTTTGCTAACAGTTTCAAAATTAGCATCGCCAATAGCACCATTTTATATGGATAAACTTTATAGAGATTTAATTTCGGTTAACGATAAAGAAAAAGTAAGCTCGGTGCATTTAGCTTATTTCCCAGAAGTAAACGAAGAAATTATTGACAAAGAACTTGAAGAAAGAATGGAAATGGCACAGTCTATTTCGTCAATGATTTTAAGTTTAAGACGAAAAGCTAATTTTAAGGTTAGACAACCTCTTCAAAAAATTATGATGCCTATTATTTCTGATAACTTTGTTGAGCAAATCGAAAAAGTAGAGCAAATTATTAAAACTGAAACAAATATTAAAGAAATAAAATTCTTATCTGATAGTTCTGATATTTTGGTTAAGAGTATTAAAGCTAATTTTAAGGTTTTAGGACCAAAATACGGTAAATTGATGAAACAAGTTGCTGCAAAAATTGCAGGAATGTCTCAAAAAGAAATTGCAGAATTTGAACGCACAAATAAATTTAGTTTTGTTGTTGAAAATCAAGAAGTTAATCTTGACTTAGATGATGTTGAAATTATTTCTGAAGATATTCCAGGTTGGTTGGTTGCTAACGAAGGAAAAATTACTGTAGCACTCGACATAAATTTAACACAAGAATTAATAGAAGAAGGAATTGCAAGAGAATTTGTAAATAGAATTCAAAATTTAAGAAAAGAAAGTGGATTTAATGTGGTTGATAAAATAAATATTTACATTCTTTCAAATCCTAATCTAAACTCTGCTATTACTAAGTTTGATGAATATATTTGTTCACAAACTTTAGCAAATTCTATAAAAATTGTTGATAAAATGGAACAAAAAGATAATATTTCCGTAGAAGTAAATAATTTTGAAACGCAATTGAGTGTAACTAAGGTTTAATGTTTAAAAAATTTGATTATGAGTAAAGAAGAAGAAAAAACCAGATACAGCTATGAAGAGCTAATGGAATTTAAGGAAATTATTCTTAAAAAACTTGAAAAAGCAAATCGTGATTACGAATTATATAAAAGCATGTTAAGTCACGAAGACACTAACGATATAATGGACACATCGCCAACTTTCAAAGTTTTGGAAGAAGCTGCAAATGTATTATCTAAAGAAGAAATTGGCAAAATTGCCCAAAGGCAGTTAAAATTTATTCAACATTTACAAGCAGCTCTTGCGCGAATTGAAACAGGTACTTACGGTGTTTGTAGAGAAACAGGAAAATTAATCTCAAAAGAAAGACTTAGAGCAGTTCCTCATGCAACACTTAGCATGGATGCAAAAATGAATAGAAAATAAAATTATGGTTTTAACAAAAAAATCATAGCTGTTAGCCTTAGTTTTTCACTTTTTTCTTCCTCTATAAAGTTTTACTCCGTCTATTTTGATTAGTCTATCATTTCTGTATGTGTAGGTAGTAAGCAGTGAGCCGTCAGGATTGTATTTTTTCCAATCTTTATTTTTCTTACCCATGCGATAAGTACCGTATATTTCGATATTTCCATTAGGATAATACCATTTGTGGATGCCGTCTGGTTCGTTATTTTTAAAATTTCCTACAAATCTTATTTTATTATTGTCGATATAATGATATTTCCAAATGCCGGTTTTTTCGTCTAAATTATAATTTCCTCTTTTTTCAATTTCTCCCACATAAATTATCCATTCGTCTTTTCGTGCATCGTCAAAATACTGACCAGCTAAAATTAAATTTCCTACAGAGTCGTATTCGGCATATTCGCCTTCGCGTTTTCCGTAGATAAAGTTTTCTTTTCTTTTTGTAGCACCATTTTCGTAAGTCCAAATCCATTCTCTATCTGGTTTACCTTCAGAGTAATAGCCTTCAAGTTCGACATTTCCATTTTTATAATAAAAAATCCATTTCCCGTCTTGTTTTCCGTCAACATAATTTCCTTCGCCAAAATAATATGAGTTAAAATCATCATATAATTTCCACAATCCTGTACGTTTACCGTTATTATCGAACAAACCTTGACCCAAAAATTCGCCTTCGGAAGTATATTCTTTTGCTATTTTTACATGTCCTTGCTCGTCATATTCTTTATGAATTCCAACGGGTTTATCTTCTAAAAAAGCACCTTCAAATTTAATTTTTCCATCGGGGTAGTATGCTTTTTTAATTTCAGCTTTTAAAACAATTTCTTCTTCTTGTGCCAATTCTGGAACGTACAATTCGCCGTTTACATATCTTTGTTCTGTTAGCATTTTACCATCTATATCATATTCCCTATGGTAGCCGTGTAAAATGTCGTTTATATAGTTGTATTCTATTTTTTTATTTCCGTTAGTATAAAACTCAATCCAAGTTCCTTGCTTACGTTTTTGGGCATCAGTTCTATTTATTTTTTTAGCTTCAACCTCATAGCCGTTATAATATTTGAATAGAGTAATTACTGTGCTGTCTTTGTTAAATTCTTTAGCGTCTCCATCTTTTTTATCGGTTTTATATGAAAATATATATTGTAATTTTCCATCAGTTGAGTAGTAAAATGAAGTCCCTTCACGCAGACCGTTTAGAAAAAGTTCTTTTGAAAACAGGTAATGATGTTTAACAGAATCTTCGTCATAAAAATACTTGTAGTGAAGGGAGTAGCCATTTTTTTTGTCTTTACGATAGTTTATAGAGTTTTCAATAAGTCCATCAGGGTAGTAAAAATTCCAAATGCTGTCCAATTCAAAAAACAGTCGATTTCCTTCAGATTTTAGAGTACCGTCTTCGTAATAATTTTTCCAATAACCATCAGGTTTTCCCTCACGAATATAACCTTCAGCCGATATATTTCCATTTGGATAAAAATATCTTGTAAACTCATACTCATTGTTTTGGCAAAAAACGCTAAAACCAATAAGCAAAAAGAATAATATATTTAAAAAAATCTTCACGGTGTAAATTTAATTAATTAATATTTATCAGCAATGGAGTTTGTGAAGATTGTGAAGTTGGAATTTTAGACACATATGTAATTTACTTGCTATCAACAAATTTTGTTGGTAAAAAATTTTTGGAAAAGTAGGGGATTGTTGGATTTTGTGTTGTATATTTGTGCGGAAGTGAGGGGGAAATTTTAAAAACTATGTTTAATTAAAATAAAATTAAAATATGAGATTTTCAGAAAGAATAGGTAAACGACAGATGAAAGTTGATATACAAATTAATTCTATGGATATTGAACTTAAAAATAGTATTTGGAATGTAGTATACGTGTTTTTGATAGAGCCAATGATAAAAGGTACGTTGGCACCAAAAGATAAGAATTTTATAAAATATATTTGGTTTTCTTTCTTTAGAGAGCCTGTTGATCAAATACCATTTTTTAATTCTGTAGGTATAGCAAAAGAACTACGAAAGAGATTTTTTGGTTGGGACTATCTTGAAGTTTATGATTTTATTGATTTCTTAGCATCAAGTGAAAATTTGCCATTTAGTAGCCTTAGGTTTACTCAAGCATGTAACAACGTTTTAGAAAGAGAACTTTCAGCCTATCGTTTCGTTAGTGGGCAGCTTGCACCAATAACTAATAAAGTAGAAATTTCAGAGATAGAAAAAGCAATATCAGATTCTATTGACAACAATTTAAAAGGTGTAAATATTCACTTAACTAATGCTTTAGATAAACTTTCTGATAAAAAGAATCCTGACTATCGAAATTCAATTAAGGAATCTATTTCTGCAGTTGAATCAATATGTCAACAAATTACAGGTGAATCTAATGCAGAATTAGGAAAAACTATCAAAAAGTTGAAAGATAAATTTCCTATTCATAGTGCATTGGAGCAAGGATTTATTAAATTATATGGTTGGACAAGTGATGGAGATGGTATAAGACATGCTATGATGGAAGAATCTAATTTAGATCAAGAAGATGCACTTTATATGTTGGTGTCTTGCAGTGCATTTATTAATTACTTGATTACAAAAACTAATAAATTTGGAATAGAAATAAAATAATTGCGATAAATAATATGTAGAGATTTACATGAGAAGAAATGATCAAATAGAATTTTTAAGAAAAAAGAGTTACATCTATTTAAATGAAATAGGACAAGGTGGAACAGGCAGAACTATTCTTATAAAAGATGAAATAATAGATGAAGTTTTTGTGTGCAAAAAATATTCTCCATACTATCAAGAAAACAAAGATACTTATTTTGAATATTTTTTAAATGAAATTAAGCTTTTACACAAGATTTATCATAAAAATATAGTCAGAGTTTTCAATTATTATTTATATCCTGAAAATAAAACAGGATATATTCTTATGGAGTTCATTAAAGGGAAAAATATTGATGACTATATTTTGGAAAATCCAGATAAGTTGAATGATTTATTTGTTCAGACAATAAATGGTTTCACACACTTGGAAGAGAATAAAATTTTACATCGAGACATTAGACCTAACAATATCTTAGTAACAGATGATGGTATTATTAAAATAATAGACTTTGGATTCGGAAAAATAATTGATTTTAATGACATAGATAAGAGCATTTCATTAAATTGGTATTACTCAAAACCTGATGAATTTGATAGAAAAATATATGATGTAAAAACAGAAATTTATTTTGTAGGTAAGTTGTTTGAAAAAATATTACTAAAGTTTTCAAATATAGATTTTAAATACAAATCGTTAGTTTCAATGATGATTTCAAATTACTCTGAACGTATTCCAACTTTTTTTAATATTTATAGAGAAATAATAAGTGAAACACAAAATGAGATTAATTTTCCGAAACAGAAAAATCTATTTATAGAGAATTTGCAAACAATTTAGTACGGATAATTTCTAAAAAACACCCTGATACAAAATATAAAAGAGATATTAACAAAATAATTAAGTCATTAGAAGAAATCTATAAAAATTCAATACTAGAAGAAAATATACAAAACAATAATAAATTAATAAATGTGTTTTTAGATAATTAATATTTGTATTTTTCTAAAATCTTATTCAAAGTCGAAATTTTATATTCAATGATTAAATTATTAAAATCAAGTTCTGACGATAGGAAGAAGGTAATTTTAAATAATCTATGGGAAAGATTAGATACAATTGAAAACTATTATGAAGATATTAATGACATGCAATTTTATTAAAAAGGAAAAGAATAACTTATTTCAATAAAAATAAAGTTATTCTCCTTTTCCCCCACCCAAAACCAATTTAATCTAACATTTTCCTAAATAATTTTGCTTGCATAATTGTATAAAATTGTTAGTTTTGAGATTTATTTTAAATATTAGTAAGAAAGTGAGCAAAAAAGACACTCAAGTAGGAGAACCTTTAGAAAAACAACTTTGGAAAGCTGCAGATAAGTTGAGAAAAAACATTGATGCTGCCGTATATAAGCATGTGGTATTGGGATTGATTTTTTTAAAATACATTTCAGATGCCTTTGAAGAATTGTATGCTAAGTTAAAAGAGGAAGAAGCACAAGGAGCCGACCCAGAAGATAAAGACGAATACAAAGCAGAAAATGTTTTCTTTGTACCTCAGGCAGCACGTTGGCAATTACTGTTATCAAAAGCAAAACAACCCGATATTGGTAAATATGTTGATGATGCAATGGATGCCATAGAAAAAGAGAATGCTTCTTTAAAAGGAGTTTTGCCAAAAGTATATGCTCGACAAAATTTAGACCCAACAAGTTTAGGCGAATTAATTGATTTGGTAAGCAATATTGCACTTGGTGATGCCAAAGCTCGCAGTGCAGATGTGCTTGGACATGTTTTTGAATATTTTCTTGGTGAGTTTGCACTTGCCGAAGGTAAAAAAGGAGGGCAATTCTACACTCCTAAAAGTGTTGTTGAATTATTGGTTGCAATGTTACAACCATATAAAGGACGTGTTTTCGACCCATGTTGTGGTTCTGGTGGAATGTTTGTACAAAGCGAAAGATTTGTTACCGAGCATCAGGGAAAAGTGAACGACATTTCTATTTATGGGCAAGAAAGTAATCAGACCACTTGGCGTTTGTGTAAGATGAATCTTGCCATTAGAGGTATTGATAGTTCACAGGTAAAATGGAATAGCGAAGGCTCATTTTTGAACGATGCACATAAAGATTTAAAAGCTGATTATATTATTGCCAATCCACCTTTTAATGTAAGTGATTGGGGAGGCGAATTATTGCGTAAAGATGGACGTTGGCAATATGGAGTACCGCCTGTTGGTAATGCTAACTATGCTTGGATTCAGCATTTTCTTTATCATTTAGCACCCAATGGGCAAGCCGGATTTGTATTGGCAAAAGGCTCGCTTACATCGAAAACATCGGGGGAAGGGGGTATTCGTAAAGCATTAATAGAAAATAACCTGATTGACTGCATTGTAAACCTGCCTGCAAAGCTTTTTTTGAATACGCAAATACCCGCTTCTCTTTGGTTTATGAACCGTAACCGTACAAACGGAAAATTTAGAGACCGCAGCAAGGAAATTTTGTTTATTGATGCACGAAACTTAGGTTATTTGATAAACCGCCGAACCAAAGAACTTTCGCAAGAAGATATTCAAAAAATTGCAGAAACTTATCACAATTGGAGAAACCCAGATGGTAAATACGAAGATATTGCTGGTTTTTGTGCTTCTACTCCAATTAGCAAAGTGGCTGAATTAGACTATGTACTTACTCCAGGTCGTTACGTTGGATTGCCAGAAGATGAGGACGACTTTAATTTTAACGAGCGTTTTACTGCCCTGAAAGCTGAATTGGAAGAACAGCTAAAGGAAGAAATACGTTTGAATGAAATCATTTCCACTAACCTTTCAAAGATTAAGACAAATGAGTGAGTGGAAAGAATATATACTTGAAGATGTAATCGAAAAATTTATAGATTACAGGGGGAAAACTCCAAGAAAGACAAGTTTTGGAATTCCTTTAATGACTGCAAAAATCATAAAAGGAGGTCGGTTATTAGAACCAACGGAATATATTGCTAAAGAAGACTATTTTGATTGGATGACAAGAGGTTTCCCTGAAATTAATGACGTTTTATTAACTACAGAAGCTCCATTAGGTGAAGTTGCATTAGTGAAAGATAAAAATGTGGCTTTAGGTCAAAGAATAATTACCCTTCAAACAAGAAAAGACTTATGTGATAGTGTTTTCCTAAAGTACTATTTGCAAAGTTTTGAAGGACAGGCAACATTACAATCAAGAGCATCTGGTAGTACTGTTGAAGGTATTAAATCTGCAGAATTAAAAAAAATCGAAATTTCACTTCCACCATTAACCGAACAAAAAAATATAGCCTTAATTCTATTTAATCTCGATAATAAAATTGACTTATTGCACCGCCAAAACGCCACCCTCGAAAAAATGGCGGAAACGCTGTTTAGGCAGTGGTTTGTGGAAGAAGCGAAGGAGGATTGGGAAACAATGCCTTTGAGCCAAATGGCTAATTTTTTAAATGGTTTAGCCTGTCAAAAGTTCCCGCCAAAAAATGAAATAGATAAGCTGCCTGTTTTAAAAATAAAAGAGTTAAGCAGTGGCATAACTGAAAATTCAGATTGGGCAAGCACAGATATAAAACCTGAATATTTTGTAAGAAATGGAGATGTTATTTTCGCTTGGTCTGCTTCTTTAATGGTTAAAATTTGGGATGGTCAGGATTGTATTCTCAATCAGCATTTGTTTAAAGTAACATCTAAAGATTATCCAAAGTGGTTTTACTATTTGTGGTGCAAGCACCACTTAGCAGAATTTATTTCAATTGCTGCAAGTCACGCAACCACAATGGGACATATTAAACGTGGTGATTTGGATGAAGCATTAGTTCTCATTCCTAATGAAGAGGATTTGAGTGCAATGACCCAAAAAGTTGACCCAATAATTGAAAAAGTAATTACAAATCAAACCCAAATCCTAACCCTCACGGCTTTGCGAGATACTTTATTGCCTAAGTTGATGAGTGGGGAGGTGAGGGTGGAAAAATAATTTATGATAAAGAAAAATTGACATGGCAGAAAAATTTCAGAATAAATACAGAATGCAATCAAATCGTATGCCTCAGTGGGATTATTCGGGTAATGGTGTTTATTTTATTACCATAGTAACGCAAAATAGGGTTTGTAATTTGGGACATATCAATAATGGTAAAATGATATTTTCAGAATTTGGAAAAATTATTAATGATGAATGGTTAAAATCGTTTGAAATCCGAAATGAATTATTTTTAGATGAATATATTATAATGCCCAATCATTTACATGCAATTGTGGTGTTGGATAATACACAAACAACCAATAATGGTTCGCACGACCGTAATGTAGGTTTGCACGGCCGTGTAAACCTACATTATCCAAATTATCCATTTCAACAGCCCGTTGAACAACCAAAATTTATTCGTAAACCCAAATCAATTTCATCGTTTATTGCGGGTTTCAAATCGGTAATTAATACAAAAATTGATGATTACATTGATGAACACAATTTAAACATTCCAAAATACAATCGAAAAAATCATTTTTTCCAATCAAATTATTACGACCACATTATTCGAAATGAATCTGAATATCATCGAATAAAAGAATATATTATCAACAATCCTATAAAATGGGAAAATAATAAATTAAATTCAACCAATAAAACAACAAAATCATGATACATATCACAGAAAATACCATCGAATCCAAAATATTGTCCTAAATTGGGTGCTAAGTTTTATTAAACAATCAAATATTTGAATTTAATTTGCAAATTTTGCACAAAAAATGTATTTTTTAAAAATAAAATGATGTTTTTTTCAATTTTGTTTGTAAATTTGCATCGAGAATTAAAAAAAGCTTGAAATGATACAAGAAATTAAAATAAAAAATTTCTTATCTTTTAAAGAAGAAGTTACGTTTAGTTTTGAAGCTACTAAAGACACTTTTGCAGATGATTACCAAGTGGTAGAGGTAGCAAAAGGGGTTCGCTTGTTGCGCTTTGCAATGATCTATGGAGCAAATGCCTCGGGAAAATCAAATTTACTGACTGTATTCAATTTTTTACATCATTTTTGGTTCTATAAACCTGATGATATAGATGAGGAAATAGGAGTAATTCCTTTTAAATTAGATAAAATTACAACCAATGAGCCATCTTCATTTGAATTAATATTCTATGTTAACAGTACTAAGTATTGGTATCAATTAGAGTTAGATGAAAAGCAAGTTTATACAGAAAAATTATTTTATTACAAAACTGTTCAACCTACCCTTTTATTTCATAGAGAATTAATAAATGATCAATCTGTTATTAACTTTAACTCTGCTGCTGTTAAAGTAAGTTCTGTAGTTAAAGAAAAAATTTCAGTGGAGTGTCTAAAAAACATGTCTTTCTTTGCAGCTCGAGACAAAGTAAATGCTACTATTCCTGAGATTGATGTAGCTAAAGACTGGTTAAAAAAGCAAATTATGCCTGTTGTATCACCTCGTACAAAGATGTTTCAATATGCAGAAAAACAAATGTTAGAAAATAAGGATATAAAATCATATCTATTGGATTTTGTACGTGCTGCGGATTTTAATATTGTAGATATCAACACACAAATTGAAAAAAAGGAAATACCTCAAAAAGTTGTTGATTATTTTATGAATAACCCCGAGACAACAAAACAAGAAAAAGAGAAACTTAAAAAGGACCGTTTTGTTTCAACTCCAAAAACAAGTTTTATGCATACGGTAAGCAATGAACGAGGCGAAGAAATATACAGTTTACCCGAAAATCTACAATCAGAAGGCACAAAAAGAATCTTTGGTTTAGAAGCTGCTATTTACAATGCTATTCAGGACAATTGTTTTTTATTTATTGACGAAGTCGAAACATCTTTGCACCCACAGTTACTTAGATTTGTTTTGCTCAACTTCTTAAGAAAAGAATCGTCAAGGTCACAATTATTAATCACAACACATTATGATCCTTTATTAAATGATATTGATGAAATTTTCAGAAAAGACAGTGTTTGGTTTACTGAAAAAACAAAATCTGGTCATACAGATGTCTATTCTTTGACTGATTTTAAAGGTTTGAACAGGCTTTCTTCCATACAAAAAGCCTACAACTACAGGAAATTTGGTGCATATCCTGAAATAGATTTATAGGTTATGGCAAGAAAAACAAAGAAAAGCCGGAGAGGTTATTGCCGGTGGTGGTGTTGCCGTGTGTGTATTCGATGCTGATATTTCGGAACGTAACGAAAATGAAAAGAAAAAATTGGAACAACTTCGTAAAAAATATGAAAAAGAGGAAAACATCATTTTCTGTGATAGCTTACCGTCTATTGAGTTTTGGTTTTTATTACATTATTGCAATACTAATAAATATTTCAAGGATTCTAAATCGGTTGAGAGAGAATTGCGAAAATTTATAGTTCAATACGAAAAGAAAAAAGTTTTCTTAGAAAAAGAAAAATGGGTTGCTGACTTATGTGCAGAGAATAAAATGAAATTAGCTCAACAAAGAGTAGAAATTTTTTCTAAGGAAAAAGGCTCTTATTCTAATATTTATAAGATTTTTAAAATCATAATAACAAAACAATGAACATTATAGCTGAATTCCACATAGAACAATTTGCAATTTCTTTGTTCAAAGAACTTGGTTACGACTATATCTATGCTCCAGATATAGCTCCCGATGGAGAAACACCAGAAAGAGAATCCTACGAGCAAGTTTTATTGCTTGGTCGTCTTAAAAATGCTGTAAAACGCATAAATAAAACCATTCCAGACTATGCACAAGACGAAGCAATAAAAACAATTCAGCGTATATCTTCTCCAGATTTAGAAACTAATAATGAAACTTTTCACAGGCTATTAACAGAAGGTATTCCTGTAACAAAACGAGTGGACGGAATAGACCGTGGAGACCGTGTTTGGATTATAGATTTTAAAAATCCATACAATAATGATTTTGTTGTTGCCAACCAGTTTACAATAGTTGAAAACAATCAAAACAAACGTCCCGATATTATTTTGTTTGTAAATGGTATTCCGTTGGTAGTAATTGAGTTAAAAAATCCAGCAGATGAAAAAGCTACTATTCGTTCGGCATTTAAACAAATTGAAACTTATAAGGCTATAATTCCAAGTTTATTTACCTATAATGGTATTGTTGTTATTTCAGATGGTTTAGAAGCTAAGGCAGGTTCTATTTCATCAGGTATGAGCAGGTTTATGTCATGGAGGTCGGCAGATGGAAAATCAGAGGCACCACATTTGGTAAGTGAATTAGAAACTCTTATTTTGGGTATGCTCAATAAAGAGACATTGCTTGATTTAATTCGTCATTTTATTGTTTTTGAACAAACAAAACGTGAAGACCCAAAAACAGGAACTAATACTATATCCATAGTTAAAAAACTTGCTGCGTACCATCAATACCATGCTGTGAACCGTGCAGTAGAATCCACATTACGCGCAGCTGGCTATAATTCCCCTCCTTTGGAGGGGTGGACAGCGCAGCTGGACGGGGTGGTTTCTTCCCCTCCTCTGGAGGGGTGGTCGCAGACCGGGGTGGTATATTACCCTCCTTTAGAAGACACTCAAACACAATCTGACGAAATGATTGCAGATTCAAAAGGTATTTATCGTAACTCTCAAAATTATTTTGAACTTCCTTATAATCCGCAGCTAAAAGAACGTGCTAGAGCATTACGTCAAGCTGGAAACTTATCAGAAGTGCTTTTTTGGAATCAGGTTAAAAATAAACAATTTAAAGGATATGATTTTGATCGCCAAAAAATAATTGGAAACTACATAGTTGACTTTTATTGTAGTAATTGCAATGTAGTAATAGAGATAGATGGAAGTAGCCATGATAATAAAGTAGAATATGATGCAAACAGAGATGCTTATTTAGAAAGTTTGGGATTAACAATTATTCATATTCCTGTAGAAGACGTATTGCATAGAATGGATGTGGTTATGGATATGCTTTTTGATCACCCTGCCCTGCGGACACCACTCCAAATAAAAGGAAAAAATAGAGACGACGAAAACCTAGTACAAGAACCTCCAGAAAATTACGGTTTACCTGGAGTAAAAAAACAGCCTATTGGAGACCGCAAAGGCGGTGTAGTTTGGCATACACAAGGTAGTGGGAAATCGCTTTCAATGGTTTTTTATGCAGGAAAAATTGTGCTGGCAATGAATAATCCTACAATTGTTGTAATAACCGACCGTAACGATTTGGACGACCAACTTTTTGATACATTTGCGGCATCTAAACAATTATTACGTCAAGAACCAGTGCAAGCCGAAGATAGAAATCATCTGAAAGAACTTTTAAAAGTTGCATCAGGCGGTGTAGTTTTTACAACCATTCAGAAATTTCAACCTTATGAAGGAAATGTTTATGAATTGCTTTCTGACCGTGAAAATATTATCGTAATTGCTGATGAGGCACACCGCACGCAATATGGATTTAAAGCAAAAACTATTGACGATAAAAATGAATCAGGAGATGTTATTGGCAAAAAAGTAGTTTACGGTTTTGCAAAATATATGCGTGATGCTTTACCAAATGCAACCTATTTAGGTTTTACAGGCACACCTATTGAAAGTACTGATGTAAATACTCCAGCAGTCTTCGGCAATTACGTAGATGTTTATGATATTGCCCAAGCTGTTGAAGATGGAGCAACTGTCCCAATTTATTACGAAAGTCGTTTGGCAAAAGTAAATTTGAGTGAAGAAGGTAAAAAGTTGGTTGAAGACTTAGACGAAGAACTCGACCAAGAGGATATGACAAATACTCAAAAAGCAAAAGCCAAATGGACACAATTGGAAGCATTGGTAGGTAGCGAAAACCGAATTAACCAAATTGCAAAAGATATAATCGAACATTTTGAGCAAAGGCAAAGTGTTTTTGAAGGTAAAGCTATGATTGTTACTATGAGTCGACGTATTGCAGCCGATTTGTACGAAGCTATTATAAAACTAAAGCCTGAATGGTATTCAGATGAGTTAAATAAAGGTGTAATCAAAGTGGTGATGACTTCAGCTTCATCTGATGGACCTAAGATTTCAAAACACCATACAAGTAAAGAGCAACGCCGCATATTAGCTGATCGTATGAAAAACCCAGATGATGAATTAAAACTTGTTATAGTCAGGGATATGTGGCTAACAGGTTTTGATGTTCCATGTTTGCATACCCTTTATATAGATAAACCTATGAAAGGACACAATTTAATGCAAGCTATTGCAAGGGTAAATCGTGTTTATAAAGATAAACCAGGTGGTTTAGTTGTAGATTATTTAGGAATAGTAGCTGATTTAAAAAGAGCACTTTCGTTTTATTCCGATTCTGGAGGCAAAGGAGACCCAACTATTTTACAAGAAGAAGCTGTTCAGATGATGTTAGAAAAAATAGAAGTGGTGTCTCAAATGTTTAATGAATTCCCCTCCTCTGGAGAGGTGTCCGAAGGACGGGGTGGTTTTAATTACTATGATTATTTTAATGCTGAAACTTCCAAAAAACTTTCAATAATTTTAGCCGCCGAAGAACATATTTTAGGTTTGGAAAATGGAAAAAAACGATATATAAATGAAGTTTCAGCATTATCAAAAGCTTTTGCAATAGCTATACCATACGAACAAGCAATAGATGCGAAAGATGAAGTTGCTTTCTTTCAGGCAGTAAAGGCACGTTTGGTAAAATTTGATAATACAGGTTCTGGTAAAACCGATGAAGAAATTGAAACAACTATACGTCAAGTAATCGACAAAGCATTGGTAACTGAAAAAGTAATAGATATTTTCGATGCTGCAGGAATTAAAAAGCCTGATATTTCAATACTCTCAGAAGAATTTCTCTTAGAACTAAAAGGAATGGAACACAAAAACATTGCTTTTGAAGTATTGAAAAAAATCCTAAACGATGAAATAAAATCAAGGGCAAAAAAGAACTTTGTTAAAAGTAAGACTTTAAAGGAAATGTTAGAAGAATCCATAAGAAAATATCATGCTAAAATTATTTCAGCAGCCGAAGTAATAGAAGAATTAATAAAGCTAAGCAGAGACATCGTTAAGATAGACAGCGAAGCGAAAGAAATGGGGCTAACAGATTTTGAATATGCTTTTTACACAGCTGTTGCAGAAAATAAAAGTGCAAAAGAGTTAATGGGAAAAGAAAAATTAAGAGAACTTGCTGTAGTTCTTACAGAATCAATTAGAAGGAATGCAACTATTGATTGGACAATTAAAGAAAGTGTAAAAGCAAAATTAAGAGTTACAGTAAAAAGACTTTTAAGAAAATATGGTTATCCACCAGATATGCAAATGCTTGCAACTGAAACTGTATTGGCACAAGCAGAATCGATTGCAAACGAATTAGCAAATGAATAATAAATAAAATATTCAACATCTAAAACCACAAACGAGCCTTATGAGCCAAAAATTTGTGAAAAAAAATCACTTCCTCCAAAATATTTTTGCAAAAAAGTAAATAATAATTTACCTTTATGCTAAATATTTAATTAGATGTAGTGTTCGAAATTATATAGACTTTAGCATGAAAAAACTTAATAAAAACATCAAAATTATAGTTGAAAAAACTGACACTGGTTTTTCAGCTTATTGCGAAGAATATCCAATTTTTACAACAGGAAGAACAGTTTCTGAATTGTTAAATAACGCATTTGAGGCAACTCAACTTTATTTTGAAGACCAATTTGAAGTTTCGCATAATAATTTGAATTTTGAAATTGATTTTGTACAATTCTTTAAATACTATAAAGTTATTAACGCAAAGTTTTTAGCAGAAAAAATTGGAATGAACCCAACATTGCTATCGCAATATGTGCAAGGACATAAAAAACCTTCCGAAAGTCAAACAGAGAAAATAATTTTAGGAATCCAACAAATTGGACAAGAACTGTCAGAAATAAATCTGATATATAAAATGTAAATAATAATGCCCATAAGTGCAATTGCATTTTTAAATTCACTTTCCCCACCCAAAATTTCTCCCCAAAATCTTCCTTTTATAAAATAATATCTTGTATATTTGTAAAAATTTGGTGTGGAAAAATAGGTTGTAAGCAATTATTTTCACAACACAAAACTATTTTAATTATTATTAAAAGAAAGGAGTATATATGAGAATTTTTCAAATTCAAATTGCTTTAAAAGGGTTTAGACCAAAAATCTGGAGAAGAATATTAGTTCCTGAAAATGTATTATTACCCGATTTTCATAAAATTATTCAAACAACAATGGGTTGGACAAATTCTCATTTGCACCATTTTGTCAAAGGTAGATCATATTATGTACATAAGACAGAAGATGATGTTTTTGTGGGTAATAATAGTGATATTGATTATGCAAAAATTAAAATTTCAGACTTACTTAGTTTCGAAAAGGATAAAATTATTTATGAATATGATTTTGGTGATGACTGGGAGCATGATATTGTGTTAGAAAAAATTCTTCCGTATGATAATAAATTAGTTTATCCGATTTGTGTAAAAGGCAAAATGAATTGTCCACCCGAAGACTGCGGAGGAGTTCTCGGGTATGCATACATGTTAGAGGTGATAAAAGATCCAGAACATGAAGATTATGAAGAGCTTAGAGATTGGTTAGGAGAAGAATTTGATCCAGAATTTTTTGACATTGACACTGTAAATGAATTATTAAAAAGAAAAGATTTTGGGTGTCTAGATTTATTTTATTAGCAATAACTACTTATATTTGTAGTATAGAATTTTACGTTTGAATGACTTTTCATATAAAGCTTAGCTTTTATTTTTAACCACCTAAAAACCTAATCTATAATTTAAAATCTAAAAATTATTTTACTATATTTGTGAAATGAAAATGTTGTATTTATTAATTGAATCTACATTGACGAAGAAATGAAAATAGATAAAAATCTGAAAAACAAAAAAGTAGAACTTTTGCAATACTATCGCAGTCGAGCAGAAGAATTTTTAAGTGAAATAAAACTTACTTATGGCAATACCCAATATAGAGAACAAGCATCTGCTATTAACAAATCACTCATAGAAACTAAAGATATTTTGTTGGCAACACTTTTGCAGATAGCAGAAAATGAGAAGTGGACAAATAGGGAAAAACTCGAAAGTATTCTAATGATCACTTATACAAATTACATTGTAATGCTTGAATCAAGAAATAATGTTTGGTCCTATGAATATATGACATTTTCAAGAAGAATTGGCGAATTATGGGAACCTTTTTGTAAACTTTGTTTTGCTTATCCTATTAATAAAATTCAACTATTCATACCACCATTATTTTCTGAAGTTAAAAAGAAATTATCAGATGAAATAGAGGCGTATATTGATAAATTGAAAATATCAAAAGAAGAAAAAAAACAATTAAAAAAGTATTATTACAAAGTTTGGGGACTTGTAACATCGGGAGAAATAAAACTTGAGTTAGATTTACATTTTATCTATAATAATCAAAAAATTGTTGTTGATTTTAAAAGTGGGTTTGGCTCAAACGAAAAAGGAAATACAAACAGACTTCTTTTGGTTGCTAGTATTTATAAAAACTTAGAAGAAAATTATAAATGCATGATTTTTGTTAGAGCGAATGAAAATAATCATTATTTTCAAACACTCAAGAACTCAGGTATTTGGGATGCTTTTAGTGGAGCAGAAGCATATAATCAAATGAATATTTTTTCTGGGTTTGATATTAAAAATTGGATTGAACTTAATGTTAATTGGGAGAAAGATTTCAAAAAAGAAACAATGCAATTTTTTAAACAAAACAATCTTGACCAATACTTAATTTGGTAATGTTTCAGGAAGCAAGAAAATATCAGGCATTTTATACCAAATCAACTCCGATTGTTGATTATATGGTGCAAAACTTATCATTAAAATCTGATGATAGAATATTAGAACCATGCGGAGGCGATGGGGTCTTTGTAGAATCAATTATTGATAAAAATGAATATGCATATGTTGATATTTATGAATTGAATGAAAAATCTATAAAAATATTAAATAAAAAATTTTCATATTTACCTAATGTAAGAATAAAACATAGCGACACGCTTTTAGACGAAGAATTAATATTTAATTCAAGCTTTGGGGGAATTTATGACAAAATTATTGCAAATCCACCTTATGGAGCATGGCAGGATTATGAAAAAAGAGATGTTTTAAAGAAATTATTTCCAAATATCTATACAAAAGAAACTTATGGTTTATTCCTTTATAGGAGTATTGAACTATTGAGGGATAAAGGATTACTCACTTTCATAATCCCTGACACATATTTAAATTTGCACATGCATAAAGCTTTGCGAAAGCATATTTTAAAAAAAACCAAAATAAAAGAACTTGCACTATTTCCATCTTCATTTTTCCCTGGTGTAAATTTTGGTTATGCAAATTTATCTATAATTACACTTGAGAAATGTTTTAACCAGAAAGAATGTTTAAATAATAATTTCAAAATAATTAATGGATTCAAAAACGTAGAACAACTATCGGATATAAATTCGGAAACAGATTTAAATATAAAAATTTATCATCAAAAGGATATTTATACAAACCCTGACCATGCATTTTTGATTTCTGATAATTTTGAAATAATAAATGCAATTAATAATTCAAAACTAAAAATAGGAGAAATTGCAAGTTGTGTAACTGGCTTCTACTCAGGAGATGATAAAACATTTTTGCAAGTTAGTAATACGGATTTGAAAAATGCAAAAAATTATAATATAGTTAATCCTAATTCAATAAATAGGGATTATCAAAATATTTCCAATTTACTTGATGGTATTAATGGGACAAAACATTTTATACCAATTGTTAAAGGTGGAAATGTAAAATACTTGAAGTCAGAAGGGTGGTTTATGAATTGGAGCAAGGAAGCTGTAAAGCATTATAAAACTGATAAGAAAGCAAGATTTCAAAACCCTCAATTTTATTTTAAATTTGGAATAGGCGTACCAATGATTAGTAGCAGTAGCATTACTGCATCATTAATTGAATACAAATTATTTGATCAAAGTATTGTTGGAATCTTTCCAAAAGACGAAAGTTTAACGTATTATTTATTAGCATTTTTTAATTCGCCTACTTGTAATAAATTCATTCGAACAATAAATCCATCGGCAAATAATCCTGCCAATTATATCAAGAAAATTCCATTTATTATTCCTGAAAAACATGTTTTAAATTTAATAAATCAGAAAACAAGTGAAATTCTTAATTCAATTAAACAATTAGGGGGTTATAATGATGATACTGAGAGGGAAATTTGGAGTATAATTGAAGAAATATATCAAATTGATTAAATACGCAACACTAAATTGAAAGAATTTCCCAAAAATATAAATTTCAAATACAGCTGGAGAACTTATCAGAAAAGAGTTCTTGATGATTTAGAACAACATCTTGATGATAATCATTTGCATATTATTGCTCCACCAGGCTCAGGAAAAACTGTGCTTGGACTCGAAGTTGCTATTCGACTTAATAAACCAAGCTTGATTTTTGCTCCAACTATCGCAATTAGAAACCAATGGATTCAAAGACTTTGTGAACTATTTCTTCAAACAAACGAAATGCCCGACTGGATTTCTATAGATATAAAAAATCCAAAATTTCTTACAGTTGTTACTTATCAGGCTCTTCATGCAGCAGTAACAAACACCATTGTTGAAGAAGATTCAGAAATTCTTGATGCAGATGAGGATTTTGAAAACGGCGAAAATGAAAAAACTGTAAAAATTATTGATGCTACAGATATTGTAAACTCACTTAAAGACAAAGGTGTGAAAACTATTGTTGTTGATGAGGCACATCATTTAAAAAATGAATGGTGGAAATGTCTTAATGTAGTTAAAAAAGCTTTAAAACCTACAATAGTTGGATTAACAGCAACTCCTCCTTATGAGTTTCTTATACTGAGTGGCAAAGATATATTGATTTAAATGGTCCTGTCGATGCTGAAATATCTGTCCCAGAACTTGTTGCTGAAAATGATTTGTGTCCTCATCAAGATTATATTTATTTATCAGAACCTACTGAGGAAGAATTTTCAATAATTCAAAACCAAAGAAACAAAACACAAAATATTTATGAAGAAATAAAAAACGATGAGGTATTAATAAAAGCTCTAACCAATCATAAAATTTTCCTAAACCCTTCTGAAAACCTCGAATGGATATATAATAATCTTGAATATTATTCCTCAGTATTAATTTTTCTAAATTCTATAGGCAAATTTGTTACAAAAGACCATTTAAAAGTAATTGATACTAAGAAATTTACATTGCCAGAGCTAAATTATGAATGGCTTGAAATTCTTCTATCGTTTTACCTTTTTGAAGATAAAGAAAACTTTACTGCTTATGAAGATCACAAAGAAAAACTGATAAATAAATTAAAGAGAAATGGATTAATTGAGAGAAAAAGAATAAATTTCCAGTATAATCAAAAAGTAGATCGTTTGATTAGCACATCGTTGAGCAAATTACAAAGCATAAAGACTATTGTAGATGTTGAGTATAGTGTGTTAAGAAACAATCTGAGAATGGTAATTCTTACGGATTATATTCGCAAGGAATTTTTGATTAATGAAAGTCAAAACAATTTAGTTTTAAATAAAATAGGCGTATTGCCAATATTTGAACAACTTAGAAGAGCTAATGATAAAAATATAAAATTAGGAATTCTTTCTGGTTCTTTAGTTGTGATACCAAAAACAGCAACAAAAGCTCTTACAGAAGCTTCACAGAAATTAGGTATTGAAAATCTTTCGTTTTCAAATTTAGCTTACGACAATAATTATTTAATTGTAAACTCCAACGAAAGTATTAAGCACAACATTGTACATTTAATTACTCAAATATTTGAGCAAGGAGAAATAGAAGTTCTTATTGGTACAAAATCATTATTAGGAGAAGGTTGGGACGCTTCAACTTTAAATTCTTTAATTTTGGCAAGTTTTGTAGGTTCTTATGTTCTTTCAAATCAAATGCGAGGTAGAGCAATACGTTCTGATAGAAAGAATCCAAATAAAACAGGCAATATTTGGCATTTAGTTTGTGTTGACCATACAGCAAATGACGGAGGTAGTGATTTGCATTTAATGAAAAGACGTTTTAAATCTTTTGTTGGTATAAACAATAAAAAAGAAGTTTTTGTAGAAAATGGAATTGACAGACTAAATCTGCCTAAAAATTTTACAGACTTAGAGCTTGCAAATTATAATAAACAAACTATTCAAATAGCAAGTCAGAGAGAAAATTTAAAAAAGAAATGGAGCGATGCACTGTTAAATGGTGTTAATATTGTAGAAGAAATAAAAGTTCCATTTCCTGATGATAAGGATTACAAAAAGTTAATATCATTATACTATTACAAAACTATTGCTTACCTTTTTGCAACATTGGGAGCAAGTTTATTTGTCTTTTTTAAAACTTTTTTAGAAACTTTAGGCAGATCAATATCAAATATTCGTTCTATGAACGATTTATTTGCATTTATAATGGTTTTTGGTATTATTGGCGTTCTTTTGTTTGGGTGGCAGTTTTATAGAACTTTTCGGATATACATTAAGTATAGAGACATTTCTAAAGATGCTCATCAAATTGGAGAAGCTTTGTTAGAATCGCTTGTAAAGGTTGGAGCAATACAAACTGAGTATTCAAAATTGTTTGTGAAAACCTCAATTGACGATATTGGAGCTATTTATTGCCATCTTGATGGAGGTACGACATACGAAAAATCTTTGTTTATAAAGGCTATGCAAGAAATATTAGCAAATATTGATAATCCTCGATATTTAATTATTAGAAAAAGTTTGTTTTTAAAAATAATATCTCAAAAAGATTATCATTCTGTACCAGAAATACTTGGTCAAAACAAAAAATCAGCCGAATATTTCGCAAGACAATGGAAAAGATTTGTTGGCTCATGCAAATTGATTTATACAAGAACAATTGAAGGAAGAAAAATACTATTAAAATCGCGACTAAACTCCCTCGCTTCAGAATTTGAAGAAAAAACAGAAAGAATAAATACAAATAAGATAAATACTAAATTGAGGAGATAGTGGTGAGTTGTGGGGATTTTTAAAAACAAGATTTTAGCGTATAATCTAAAAATTATTTTACTATATTTGTGAAATGAAAATGTTGCATTTACTAATTGAATCTAAATTATAATAAAAAACTCAAATAAATTTTTTTATATTTAAAAAAGACTATATTTGTATTTATTGAAAATTATTATGAGTATGAAAAAAGCATTTTTAATTTTGATATTTTGTGTTTTTGCAAGTTTTGCATCTAAAGCTCAGTTTAGTGGGTTTGTTGATTTAAAAATACCGACAGCCGAAAATTCTGTTCCTTTTTTTGGTCCTGGTGTGCAGTATCTTCATGAATTAGAAAATGGTTTGAGTATAGGTGGATTAGTTGCTTATCGCCAAAGATTAGATTTTAACAGTTTTAGTGGTAATATTCCTATTATGCTTGTTTCTAGATATTATACTAGCGGTAGGGGCAGAGGATTTTATCCTCAAGTAGGTGTAGGTTTTAACACAACATTTAGAATATATAAAAATAAATTACTAAACCGAACAGACTCATATTCGATAACATGTTTTTCGTATGTAGCTGGTATAGGCGGAAAATTCAAAAACAATTTAGATATATCTGCACATTTCGAAGGATATGTTCTAAATGCAAAACATAGTGGAGCTATTTTGTTAAGGGTTGGATTTGGAATTTGATAAAAAAAAGACCTGTTTTAATAAAAGTATGTATTAAATATTTGAAATTTTATATATGAAAAAAGTATTTTTAATTTCTATTTTTTGTATTTTTATAAGTTTTACATCTGTGTCCCAAGAAGCGAGCGGAAATGTAGATTTTGTAATTCCTACATATTCCGGCGCAGATCCTTCTTTAGGAGTAGGATTATTGTATCTTTATGACTTAGACAATGGCATTAACATTGGTGGATATACTGCTTATCGTCAAATGTTGAATTTTAAAGGATATTTTTCTAATATTCCAATAATGTTTATTGCTAGATATTATATAAATGGTGGAAGTAGTGGACTTTATCCTCAAATAGGTTTAGGTGCAGACTATTCGATTGCAGTAATTAAATACAAATGGTGGGAAAATCTTGTTTACAAAGTTTCCTCTTCAGCTATATCTTTTGCATATTCAGTAGGCTTAGGTGGAAAATTAAAAAACAATTTAGATTTATCCGGACATTTCGAAGGGCGTGTATATAAAAACAATCATAGAGGATATGTCGTATTGAGAGTGGGATATTGGTTTTAAGAATATCAGTTAAAAGTTTATAAAGTTCGTAAAGTTCGTAAAGTTTGTAAAGTTTGTAAAGTCGCTTCGACTTTCAACTTTTAACTTTTAACTGAATTATTTCCCGTACATTTTTTCGTAATAGCTTTTGTAATCGCCTGATACTATGCGATTTAGCCATTCTTGATTTTGTAAATACCAATCAACAGTTTTTTCTAGTCCTTCTTCAAATTGTAAAGATGGTTCCCAGCCAAGTTCTTTCATTAGTTTTGAGCTATCGATTGCATAACGCAAATCATGTCCTGCACGGTCTTTAACAAAAGTGATTAGCGAAGCTGATTTTCCTTCTTCTCTGCCAAGTTTTTTGTCCATAACTTTGCAAAGTACTTTTATCAAATCAATATTTTGCCACTCATTATTTCCGCCAATGTTGTAAGTATCGCCAAGTTTTCCTTTATGGAAAATTATATCTATAGCTCTTGCGTGGTCGTGAACATAAAGCCAGTCGCGAACATTTTCGCCTTTTCCATAAATTGGAATTGGTTTCATGTTTTTAATATTGTTAATTGCTAAAGGAATTAGTTTTTCAGGAAATTGATTAGGACCGTAATTGTTTGAACAATTAGACAAAACAACAGGTAAATCAAAAGTGTGAAAATATGCTCTTACCAAATGGTCTGAACTTGCTTTAGAAGCAGAATATGGCGAACGTGGATCATAGCTTGTTTCTTCTGTGAAAAAACCTTCTGCACCAAGCGAACCATAAACTTCATCGGTAGAAATATGGTAAAAACGTTTTCCAGAAAAATTATCCTTCCAACAAGCACGAGAAGCATTTAATAAGTTTACAGTTCCTATAATATTTGTGAAAATAAATTCAGTTGGATTACTAATACTGCGGTCAACATGAGATTCTGCTGCTAGGTGAATTACACCATCGGGATTGTATTTATTAAAAACAGCATTTATAGCTTGCTCGTCAACTATATCTATTTTTTCAAATTTATAATTTGGTAATTTTTCAATATCTCTAAGGTTTTCTAAATTTCCAGCATAAGTTAAACTATCAATATTTACAATATTGTAGTTAGGATATTTTGTTACAAAAAGTCTAACAACATGAGAGCCAATAAAGCCAGCACCACCAGTAATAAAAATAGTTTTGTTCATAGTAAAAATTTTTTTAAAATTTAATTCGCTAAGATACAAATATTTAGTGAGGCTTACTAAAAATTTATAAAAAATCTTAATTTTGTAAATTAAAAAGGCTTTACTATGTTTTGTCCACTTTGCAATAATGTTAATACAGAAGTTTTTCAAGAAGTAAATTCAAAACTTTATTATAAATGTTATAATTGTGATTTGATATTTTTAGACAAAGCTCACTATTTGAATCAGGAAGAGGAAAAAAAGCGTTACAATTTTCATCAAAACTCACTTGAAAATCAAGGATATATCGACTTTTTAAGTCAACTTATAAATCCTTTAAAAGAATTTTTAAAACCTACATTTCAAGGATTGGATTTTGGCTGTGGACCAAATTCCGTTTTAGCACAATTAATGAATCAATATGGCTTTAGTTGCGATTTTTACGACCCCTATTTTTTCCCCAAATTAGTTAAAAACAAAACTTATAATTTTATAACAGCTACCGAATGTTTTGAGCATTTTTTTGAACCAAAAAAGGAAATTGAATTATTAATTTCATTATTAAAACCTAATTCTTATTTAGGAATTATGACAGAATTGCTTGCAGACGAAAGCAATTTCAAAAACTGGTATTACATTAAAGATCCCTCTCATGTTTGTTTTTACAGTTTAAAAAGTTTTGAATTTTTATGTAAAAAATATGGTTTTAAAATGCTTTATACAGACAAAAAAAGGGTGGTAATTCTTATTTATCAGGGCGTTTAGCAAATTTTTGAGCCAACATACTTGCTAAAACTAACTGCAAAGCATGAAATATCATTAAAGGCAATAAAATAACACCAACACCAGCAATTCCTGGGAAAAGAACTTTTGACATTACTGTTCCGTGAACTAAAGATTTTTTAGAACCACAAAAAACAGCTGTAATATGGTCTTCTATTGAGAATCTTAAAAGTTTTCCGATAAAAGTAACAATTCCATAAATAATAAAAAATAAGGCTATCATTGCTAATCCTAACACAATTAATTCCCAAGTTGCATATCCCGAAAACATTTTATTTGCAAATGAATCGCAAAAAGAAACATAAACAATTAAAAGAATAATGCTTTGGTCAAATATTCTAAGTTTATTGCTGTTTTTTAAGGCTATTTTTCCAAATTTTGGGTGTAAAAGCACTCCAATAGCCACAGGTAATAAAACTTGTAAAGATAGCTTTATAATAACGTTAGTAAGGTCAAAATCACCACCGCTAGTGCTTATAAAAATTCCCATCCAAACAGGAGTAATAAAAACTCCAATTATACTTGAAAGAGAAGCATTAAAAATTGCAGAAGTAATATTTCCTCTAGCAAGAGATGTCATAACAACAGACGAAGAAACGGTTGACGGTAATGCTGCTAAATAGAAAATTCCCAACCATAAAAGTTTATTTCCAAAAGAGCCAAAAATTGCCATAAACACTAAAACTACAATAGGAAAAATTATAAAAGTAGCAGTTTGCACAACAATATGTAATTTCCAGTTCGACAAGCCTTTTTTCAGTTCTTGCGGACTTAATTTTAAGCCATAGAAGAAAAAAATTAAAGAAACACCAATATTTCCAATATCGTTTAAAGTAACTTTTCCTTCATAAACGCCAGGTTGCCACCAAAAATACGCTAGAATAATTACTCCAATAATTCCAATAACAAAAGAATCCAAGCCTGTTTTTGCTTGAATTTGCTTTATTTTTTTTGCAATATTTTTAATATTGAAACTCATTAAAAATAAATTTGTGCAAACTTAAATAAAAAACTGAATGTTTAGCAGGAAAATGATTATTCTTTTATTAGCTCTAACTCAAGCAAATTAAGCATATCGGCATTGTTTATGCTTAAAGTTTTTCCGTCAGTAGAAATATTATCGGCTTGTTTTATTGCCTCTATAAATTGGTCTTCTAAACTGTCTGGGCAAAACATTAAAGTTGTTGTTAGTTGTGAAAATTCAATTTTTGAGTTATTATGTATTTCGTATTCCCAATTCATTAAGTTGCAATCAACTTTAGCATAAACCTTAGAATCTTCGGCATTGAAATTCATAAACAATTCATCTTCATTACTTTCAAGTTTTTGTCCATAAATTTCTGTAATCTTCCACTTTTTATTATCAACCAAAGGGTTTCCATTTTTTGCAAGAATGTAATTATCAGCAAGTTCACCTTCGATTTCTGTGCCGTCTAAGTTTAAATATTTGATTTGATTTTCTTCAATTTTTAAAATTGTTGGGTTTTCGTTTTCAGAATCAGCACTTAGCTCTATGCTGTTTCCATTGTCTGTCCAAGTAAATTTTCCTTCAATAATATTTTCTGAATTTTCTACTTCTAAGTAATTTGTTGTCAGAACAAAACTTTCATCGTTATTGATTTTAATTTTTGTTTCAATTCCAGGACAATCAGCACAAGGAATAATTCCCCAATATGTGCCAGCCCAATCAATGGTGTTTTTTGCAGAATTTTCATCAATAAAATCTGCATTTTTGTTATTACATGCGACTAGACTAAAAATAACGCATAATCCTATAAAAAAATTTATGGTTTTCATATCTAATATTTATGGTTAATTAACAACAAAAAACGAGCCAAAATGTTTTATGTTTATTAACATAAAATCGTTAAGCATTAAGGAATAGAGCAATTTCGTCAAGATTTTGTTTCAACATGCAATCAAAATGTTTTTTTGGACATTTTTTAAATCCAATTTTTGAGCAAGGTCGGCATTTTAAGTCTTTGATTTCAAATATTTTACAATTTTCTCCTGCTTGGTAAGGATACATTCCAAATTCTGGAATTGTATTGCCCCAAATAGAGGCTATATTTTTCTTAAAAGCTGCTGCAATGTGCATTAAACCTGTGTCGTGCGAAATTACAAAATATGCTTGCTCAACAATAGAAGCAGATTGATTTAGATTTAGTTTGCCACATAAATTTATACAATGAGAGTTTTCTTGAGCAATTTTTTCTCCATTTTCAAAATCTTCTTTTCCGCCAAGTAAAATAATTGGTTTATTAATTTTTGAACATAATTCAGAAATTTTATTTACTGGAAGTTTTTTTGTAAAATGTTGTCCTCCAATGGCATAAGCAATAAATTCTGTGTTTTCAGTTTTTAAAAAATCTGAAATATTTATTTTATCGCTTTCTGGAATAAAATAATCTAAACCTTTGTTGTCATTATCTACGTCAAACAAATAAACAGTTTTTAAATATCTGTCAACTATATGAATATCAGGGAGTTTGTTCTTTTTGAACCTAACCATTTGATATTTTTCCCAATTTAATTTAGGAAAACTAAAGTCTAAAATTTTTAGTCGATTTTTAAAACGCCAAGTTCTTATATTGTTGTGTAAATCAATAATATAATCAAAACCTTCGTCTTTTAATTCACGAATAGTTTCTTTATAAGATTTAAGAACATGAACTTTATCGACATAAGGATTATTTTCTAAAATTGAACTGTATTGTGGTTTTGTAAGGTAGTGAATAACAGCACCATCGACTTGATTTTTTAAATTTCTTATAACAGGTGTTGTAAGTACAATATCGCCAATACTTGAAAATCTTATTATTAAAAATTTTATTTGATTTTCTTCCATATTATTCTTTTATAGGGACAAAAAACATTTCAGCATCACCATGTCGCAACGACATTACTCTTCTATTTAACACTGTAATTTTAAACATATTATTTCCAATCAATAAAAAATCAGCATCTTGGCAAAGTTCCCATTTTGTTGTTGCAATTTCGCCATTGTCGTATATTTTTACAAGCTCATTATTTTCCTTAAAATAGAATTTTGCATTTCTAGTAATTGAGGTTTGGTTTTCGGCGTAATTTACATAAGTTTTTATTTGCCAAATATTTTTGGTTAGCAATTTGATACTACGTTCATATTTATAGTCTTTTTCGCAAGCTGTTAGCAGTACTGCTGTTAAGCAAGTAATAAAAACAAATTTGACTATAGACTTCATAAATATTTTAAAAACTTATAATTTAATATCTGAAAACTTTATTGCTTCTTTTGCTCTTACTCCGCGTTCGGTTTTTTCCACATAGCAAGCCTCGCAAAAATAATCGTGCTGAAAAACTAAAAGCCAATTTTCGTCTGCAGCTTGGTTTAAAATTTCTTGTTTTTCTTCTATGCTTGTTAGCGGAAACAAATCATAAGCCGAAATCCAAGCCAATGGAATTGATGCTCTAGCTGGAATTAAATCTCCTGTAAAAAATATGGTTTTGTTATTAGTTCTTATAATTGGAAGCATAAGTCCTGGAGTGTGTCCGTAAAATAATTTTAGTTCAATTTCTGGACATAGAAAAAAATCTTTTTCAACAATAATTAAAGCATTTTCTTTTTCGATAATATCCCAATTTTCGGGCAAAAATGAAGAGCGTTCTCTATAATTTGGTTTTATTGCATTTTGAAATTGGTCTTTTGAAACATAATACTTAGCGTTTGGAAAAGCTATAATTCTTTTTCCGCTTTTTTTATCAATTATTGTATTTCCTCCGCAGTGGTCAAAATGTAGATGAGTTAATACAACATCAGTTATTTGTTCTGGTAGGTAGCCAATTTTTTTTAAATTTTCTTTTAAATTTTGGCTATAATCAGTAAAATACAAGTCATTAGTTTCTTCTTCGGGTTTTTCGCCAATGCCAGTGTCGAATAAAACCACTCTATCACCTCTATCGACAAGTATTGAGCGACATGCAGCAGGACACATATTATTTTCGTCGCAGGGATATTTTTTTTGCCAAATAATTTTTGGAACAACGCCAAAATACGCTCCACCGTCAATTTTAAACTCTGGTGTATCTAATATAAAAATCTTCATAGTTTACACTTTTTACAATATTTAAAAGTGAAAATACTTTTTCTTTTAAATAAAATAAGAAGCAAATATAATTAAAAAATTGTTTGTAGTAGCTTTTAACAGAAGTTCTTTATTTAATTACGCTAACTCGCTTGGATTTTCCCACACAACCCCGCTCTCTCGGTTCAACTTTACAAACTTTACGAACTTTAAAAACTTTAAAAACTTTACAAACTTTTAACTGATTTTTTTAACTGACTTCCGAGAATTTTTTCGTAATATATCTCACAGGGTACCAAGCGGCTATAAGTCCAATAATCATTACAGCAATAAATACCCAGACAAAATCCATTGCTTGCATTGCAACAGGATAGCTATCAATTATAAACGAACCTCCAGTACCTAGTTTTATTAAACCAAATTTTATTTGAGCCCAACAAAGAACACTTCCAAACAGCATTCCAACAATTGCACCTATAAAACTGATAAATAATCCTTGTAAGAAAAATATTTTTCTAATAGTTTTGTCTTCTGCTCCTAGGCTTTTTAAAATTTTAATATCATTTTTCTTTTCTATTATAAGCATTGTTAAAGAACCAATAATATTGAAAGATGCTATTAACAGAATGAAAATCAAAATCATAAAAATTGCCCATTTTTCCGATTGCATTATTTTAAATGCATATTCGTGTTGCATATTTCTGTCTTGAACAATAAAATCTTCGCCAAAACTTTCTGTTAGTTTATTTAATGAAGTTTTTATGTTTTCGCCTTTTTTAATTTTAATTTCTATGGAACTTACCTCATTTTCATACTCTAAAAGTCTTCTAACTTCCGAAAGAGGTGCAATAAAATATTTAGTGTCGTACTCTTGTTGAATGGAAAAAATTCCAGCATTATAAACAATACTTTGATTTAGATTGTCTGCTGCATCTATCATGCCAGCACTAATTTTTTTTGTTCTGCTTGGAATATAAACTTTTACAGGATAAATAAAACTTACATCTAAATTCAAATTATAGGCTATTCCTTGACCCGAAACACCGCAAAAGGCATTTTGATATTCTAAAAAATAATCGCCTCTAACAATCATAGAATCTATGCCTGTTACATTTTTATAATTATCGTCAACTCCTTTTATTGTTGCAACAATTTGTTTGTCGTCGTAAGCAAACATTGCGTTTTCTTCTAAACAAAGCGAATATTCTTCGATAAAATCTAAATTTAGTTTTTCAGAAACTTTATCATCAAATTTAAAAACCTTGCCTTTTGCTGCAACAATTTTAATATCGGGGTCAAAAGAATTGTAAAGCCTTGTTAGTAAATTATCAAAGCCATTAAATACAGATAGGATAGTAATTAAAGCAGCTGTGCCAACACTAACTCCTAAAACTGAAATGAATGAAATAATATTTATTGCATTTCTAGATTTTTTAGAAATCAAGTAACGGCGAGCTATGTAAAAAGAAAATTTCAAATTTTACTTTTTTAATAATTGATCTATTTTTTCACTTTGGTCTAGAGAATCGTCTAAGTAAAAAACCAATTCTGGAATTTTTTTAAGATTATTTCTAAGAGCATTGCCAAGTTCAAATCTAATAGGCGACACCTGTTTGTTTATTTCTTTAATAATAGCTTCGCCATCGTTTGAAGGAAAAATACTTAAACTAATTCGGGCAATACTTAAATCTGGTGTCATTTTAACATTTGTAACTGTTAGCAATCTGCCTGGCACTAAACCATTAAATTTATGTTGAATAATATGAGATAATTCTTTTTGTACTAAATTGCCAACCTGTAATTGTCGTTTTGATTGTTCCATAGTGAATATTATTTATTAATTTTAATTATGACAAAGTTAAATTAAATTTTCAATTATCATGCAAGCGAAAAATATTAAAGCAAGAAAATTTTAGTTAAAAGTTAATAAAGTTTTTAAAGTTCGTAAAGTTAAATCCATCTGAGCAATAAACTCAACACTCAACACAATAAACACCCCGCTCGCTCGGATTTGTAATCCGAGCGAGCGTCATGGGTGTTGGGAGCGAGCAATAGTGGTGCTAGGAGCGAGCTGGTGTGGGTTTTGTAAATAGCAAATTAATTTTCATCAATTTTTCGTAATTAACTTTCATCACTTTATCAAAAGTTTTTCCGTAGGACACATCAGTTAAAAGTTTATAAAGTTCAACTGAGTTTACGAGCTCGCTGAAAGCAAAGTTCATAAAGGAAAGCCAATCATAAAACCGCTTTTAATTTTTAACTTTAAACTGAGTATGCGTTAGCTTCTTTTGTGTCCTTTTGTGTCTTTTGTGGTTTAAAACTAATCCATGCGAGTAGAGTGAGCTTGCGAACTCTGCGAAGCAATAGACGCGTCAGCCACTTTCGACTTTCGACTTTTAACTTTTAACTGACTTGTCGGCATAGGTGCTACAACTTTGAAAATAAAATAGGAAAATTTAAAATCTTTGGAGAAATTCTAATTGCTGTGTTAATAACTAAGAAAAAAACTGCTTTGTAATATACTAATAAATTTATTACTTCGTGCAAAATTTGAAAATAGATGAAAACAAAGGTATTAAAATCAATTTTAATATTTGTAATTTTAGCTTGTACTGTTTCTTTAAAAGCGAATACTGTTGACAGTACAGAAAATCTTTCCTTGCTAAAAAAAGTAGAGAATTGGTATTCTGAAAATATGAATTATACAACTATTACTTTATTGATGACTGTTGAAAGTTCATTTATACCTTTTCCTTCCGAAATTATTATTCCTCCAGCTGCTTATATTGCAAGCAATCCAGAAAGCGATTTGAATATATTTTTAGTTGTTTTATTTGGAACAATTGGTGCTTTAATAGGGGCTTATATAAATTACTTTTTGGCTTTATGGTTGGGGCGACCTATTGTTTATAAATTTGCAGATTCTCGCTTGGGACGCTTCTTTTTACTTAGTAAGGAAAAGGTTGTAAAAGCAGAAACATATTTTAACAATCACGGAAAAACCTCTACTTTTATAGGAAGATTAATTCCCGGAATTCGTCAGTTAATTTCTATTCCAGCAGGTTTGGCAAAAATGAATTTTCTTGCTTTTAGCATATATACTTTTATTGGAGCTATGATTTGGAATATTATTTTGACAGCTTTAGGTTATTTAGCTCATGGACAAAAAGATTTAATAGATAAATACAATAAAGAATTATCAATAGCTATAGTTGTAATTGTTGTTTTAGTTATTTTATTTTTTATTATTCGTAAACTTATCAAAAGAAAAAAATGAGAGAGTTTGGACTTATAGGTTATCCTTTGAAACATTCATATTCTCATATATATTTTGAGAACAAATTTAAAAATGAAAAAATTGATGACGCAAAATATAGTTTATTTCCTATAACAGAGATTTCTAAGTTACATAATATTATAAGTACTAGAGAAAATTTATTGGGCTTAAACGTTACAACTCCTTATAAAGAACAGATATTGCCTTATTTAAACGATATTGATAAATCCGTTTTGAATATTGGTACTGTTAATACTATAAAAATTGAAAGAAACGGAGAAGAAATAAAATTAACTGGTTATAATACTGACATTGATGGTTTGCGTAAGACTTTTGAAAAAATAGAACTTCCGCCAATAAATAAAGCATTAATTTTAGGAAGTGGTGGCTCTGGAAAAACCGTAAAATTTGTTTTAGAAGAACTTGGAATTAAATCAACTACTGTTTCACGAAATCCAAAAAACTTGTCTGTATTATCTTATAAAAACGTTACAGAGGCAGTTATTAAGCATCACAATTTAATTATTAATGCTAGTCCGGTTGGAATGTTTCCAAATGTAGATAATTGTCCAAATATTCCTTATGAATATATTAAAGACACGCATATTTGCTTTGATTTAGTTTATAATCCTGAGCAAACTTTATTTTTAAAAAATTGTAAAGACAAAGGCGCAAAATGCATTAATGGCTTAACTATGCTATACGAGCAAGCAGATCGAGCTTGGAAAATTTGGAATAGAGATTAAGTTAAAAATTTGAGCTTAGTTTAAAACGCTACGTCAGATTCGCTTTTGTCAAAATAGCCTTTAATAATTCCGCGTTTTGAGTTTCGGATAAATAATAAAATTTCGTCTCTTTCTTTGCTAGCAGGCATTTCTGCTTCAATATAAGCAGTAGCCTGAGAAACGTTCATTCCGCGATTATAAACTACTCTATAAATATCTTGAATAGCATTAATTTTATCGTTACAGAAATTTCTACGTCTCAAGCCAATAGAATTTACTCCTGCAAACGAAAGAGGGTATCTAGCTGCTTTAACATAAGGAGGCACATCTTTTCCTACTAGTGAATTACCAGCAAGTATTGTATGTGCTCCAATTCTACAGAATTGATGAATTAAAGAGTTTGCAGAAATAATTGCATAATCGTCAACAATTACTTCGCCACCTAAATTTACACCATTTACTAAAATTACATTATCACCAATAAGGCAGTCGTGAGCAACATGAACATATGCCATTATCAAACAATTTGAACCAACAATAGTTCTTCCTTTTGCAGCAGTTCCTCTATTTACTGTTACAAATTCGCGTATAGTTGTTCCGTCACCTATTTCAGCGGTAGTTTCTTCGCCTCTAAATTTTAGGTCTTGAGGAATTGCTCCAATTACAGCACCTGGAAAAATTCTACAATTTTTACCAATTCTTGAGCCTTCCATAATTGTAACATTGGAACCTATCCAAGTTCCTTCTCCAATTTCTACGTTTTTGTGAATAGTAACAAAAGGTTCTACCACAACGTTATTGGCAATTTTTGCTGCCGAATGAACAAAAGAAAGAGGTTGATTCATAATATTTTTTTAACTAAGTTTAACAATTTGTGCATACATATCTGCTTCACACGCAAGTTCTGTGCCAACATAAGCTTTGCCTAGCATGTGGGCTATTCCTCTACGAATAGGTTCTAATAAAGTTAGTTGCATTACTAAAACATCGCCTGGAACTACCTTACGTCTAAATTTTACATTATCTATTTTTAAGAAAAATGTAAGATAATTTTCAGGGTCTGGAACTGTTGATAAAACTAATATTCCGCCAGTTTGTGCCATAGCTTCAACTTGTAAAACACCAGGCATTACAGGCTCGTCAGGGAAATGTCCTTGGAAAAAGTTTTCGTCATTAGTAACACATTTAACACCAACAACTTCGGTTTCGCTTAAAGATAAAATTTTATCAACCAACAAAAATGGGAAGCGATGAGGTATAAAACCTTGAATTTGCATTACATCCATCAAAGGTTTTTCGTCTGGATTGTAAATTGGAATATTTGCTTTCGCTAAGTTTTTCTTTACCTCGTTAAGATGTTGACGAATTATTTTAGCAATATTAACATTAGCATAATGTCCTGGACGATTTGCAATTATATTAGCATTAAATCTATAGCCTGTTAGTGCTAAATCGCCAATTAAATCTAAAAGTTTGTGGCGTGCAGGTTCATTACTAAATTGTAATTTTATATTATTCAAAACACCAGAAGATTGAACTTCTACACTTGGTCTATTAAATAATTTAGCCAAACGGTCAAATTCTGCTTGGTCACATTCTTTATCAACAATTACAATTGCATTATCAAGACTGCCACCTTTAATTAAATCTTGTTTTAATAGTGGTTCTAATTCGCTTAACAATACAAAAGTTCTGCAAGCAGAAACTTCATTTTTAAACTCGTCTAAACTATTTAAAACAGCATATTGATTTGAAATGGCATCTGATTTATAATCGACTAAAACTTGAAGTTTATATGTTTTGTCGGGATAAACAGAAATTTCTATATTTTTTTCTTCATCAACAAATGATAAATTTTCTTCAATATTAAAAACTATGCGTTCTGCATCTTGTTCTATAATTTCTGTGTTTTTGTAAGCCTCAATAAAATATTTTGCACTTCCGTCTAAGATAGGAACTTCTGGTCCGTTAATTTCAAATATAACATTATCAATTCCTAGTGCGTAAGTAGTTGCTAATAAATGTTCTATTGTACTAACATTAACACCATTTTTACCAATAGTTGTACCTCTTGAAGTATCAACAACATTTTCTGCAACAGCCTGAATCTTAGGATTATTTTCAATATCTGTTCTTACGAATACGTAGCCTGTGTTTGGCTCTGCCGGCTTTATCAAAAGAGTTGCTGGTTTTCCTGTATGCAAACTCACGCCCTCAATTTTAACTTCTTTTGAAATAGTCGTTTGTTTTACCATATATCAAGTTCTAAATAATTCTCAATTGTAAAAATCTTGACAAAGATACAATCTTGTTAAGAATTTTGAAAATTTTTGAGATTAAATTTCATGTTTAATGAAAATCTTGAGAAAGCACTTGAAAAAATCTTAGCTTTTATTTATATTTGGCGGATTAAAATTTATGAAATATGAAAGTTTTTAGAATTGCTGTTTTATTTGTCTATATCCTTGCAGCACTTGGCGTAGCTTCGTGTAAAGATAAGTCAAAAGTTGAAGAAGTAACATCAAAACAACAAGACAATCCTATCATAAAACACGATGCTTTGGCACAGTCGTCAGATATGAAAATTGTTGAAAGTTTTGAAAACGAAAACCCATTAAAAGTACATTTTGTTGATAAAGAAGACGAAAAACAAGCTTATGAAAAGCAATATTATGAGAATGGAAACTTATTTATAGAAGGATTGCTTGTTGATGGTAAAAGAGAAGGAAAATGGACAGCATATTATCAAAATGGAGTAGTTTGGAGTATTGGATATTATGAAAATGGTCTAAAACAGGGCAGGAGCGAGGTGTTTTACGAAAATGGAAAAGTTAGATATATGAAAAGCTATAAAGACGACCTTGCAGATGGCTTGTGGCAATTCTACGATGATAAAGGAAATATGATAGGAGAAGAAATGTATAAAGAAGGTAAAAAAGTAGTAGAGTAGCTTTGATTTATTATTTTTTCAAAATCTAGTATCTCTAAAATCGTAAGAAAAAATAAAATATTTATCTTCTGTAGTTTTAGAAACTATAATTTTTTCGTAGGAAATTTTTCCATTTGTGTTTTCTTGTTTTCCGCACTTTTTTTGCGACAGTTACCAAGTCTCTGATAATCAAGTGTGATTTGTTGTTTTTTTTGTGGAATACCTAATTTGTTTGTCAGTAAGGACATAACAAGACTATCAAGCGTTTGTCCGTAGGACAACATGTGATTAACCGTAGGCGCAGCCTGCGGTAGTTATACCCTCAAAAGCTTTGCCCGCAAGGGCAACACAATAAACTTAGTTAAAAGTTTATAAAGTAAACCGACTGTAAATAGCAAATTAATTTTCATCAATTTTTTGCAATTAATTTTTATCAATTTTAACTGTGCTGTGTTCATTGTGTCGCCCTTACGGGCGAGGGGGCTGGGGGAGTGGCATTACCGCAAGATAAATCTTACGGTTAATCACATGTTGCCCTTGCGGGCAATGCGTAATTGTTCGGCGTGGGTGCTACAACGTTGAAAACAGGAGAAGGTAAAAAAGTAGAATAGTTTTGATTTATCATTTTTCTAAAACCTGTTTTCTCTAAAATCGTAAGAAAAAATAAAATATTTATCTTCTGTAGTTTTAGAAACTATAATTTTTTCGTAGGAAATTTTTCCATTTGTGTTTTC
>DHVB01000031.1:80725-85683 GCA_002412425.1 Bacteroidales bacterium UBA5219
TCTCTAAAATCGTAAGAAAAAATAAAATATTTATCTTCTGTAGTTTTAGAAACTATAATTTTTTCGTAGGAAATTTTTCCATTTGTGTTTTCAACATCAAAATTAAATTCTACTAAAGTTTTACTTCCCAAAGAGTAAGTTTTTACTAAAGTATTTTTTAAATTTTTAGGTTTACCATAATATTGCTCTCTAGCCGAAAACGATGATTTTATTGTTTCATAGTCATTATTTATAAAAACTGTTCTATCAAGCATTTGCATTATTTCATAAAAATTTGAATTTTTTAAAAATTCATAAAATTTAGAAGCAACTTCGGCATATTTATTAAGTTCTGAATCTGGAAGTCTTTCAATTTTTATTAATTCTGCTTTTTCAAAATCTTCTCTATCTATAGTTGCAATAAAAAACTTTCCATCTCTATCTGAAATCATAATTTTATCTAAAAATCTATCGCCACTATAATTTACAACATCAACAATCAAGTTTAAAACAGGAACATCATATAAAATTTCTGTCCAAATCGATTTTACAGAAAATGAATTAGTACCTTGATATTTTGATTTCTTTTCGTTAAATCCAGCTTCAAATTTTGAAAAACTTAATTTCTCTTTCACAGTCTCATCAACCATGGCATAAGCATTTTCAATGTCTCCACTATTTAAGATTTGATACATGTTTTGTAAAACTAATTTTAAATCAGAATCAGCGTCATTTGCCATTTTTGGAGTGTAAAAAATATTTTCTGAATAATCGTAGCCTAAAATTTGGGGTAAACCTTCTTGAAAATACAAACTGATTTTTTCATAAAATATCAATTTTGATTTTGAAAACACACGATAATAAAAAAAGTAAACATCGCCTATTTCTGTTGTTAACACTTGAGTACAATAAATTCCTAAACTATCAGAATTTGGAAACTCAGTATTTCTTGCTTTTATAGTTGTGATAAGATTTTCTTTACTAAAATATTGTTTTAAAGAATCCGAAAAATGAGAATAGCAAGTTTCATAGTTTTCTTTATTTAGCAAATCAAAAAAATCGTTCACAAGTTTTTTAGCAACTTCAATATTATTTTGTTCTAAAATTTGTTGTTCGTCTAGTTTTTTAGATTTTTTATTTTCTGAACAAGAAGTTATAGCAACTGTTAGAACTAATATGCTCAATAAAAATTGTATGGAAAATAGTCTTTTCATAATTAAATTTTTAAGCTACTAAGTTAATTAAAAAATCACAAACATATTTTAATATTTTTTATATTTGTCAAAACATAAATTTTAACTATGGAAAATATTGAATTGAGGATTAAAAAGCTTAGCGAAGAATTAAACAAACATAATCATAATTATTATGTATTAAATAATCCAAGCATTAGCGATTTTGAATTTGATAAACTTTTGGCTGAATTAATAGATTTAGAAAACAAATATCCACAATTTAAGCAAGCCGACAGTCCAACTCAGAGAGTAGGAAGTGATATTTCCAATGTTTTTAAAACTGTAACTCACGAATTTCCTATGTTGTCTTTAGGAAACACATATTCTGCTGAAGAACTTAATGATTTTCATAATAGAATTGTGAAAGAAATAGAAATTGACCCAGAATATGTTTGCGAGTTAAAATTTGATGGAGCTTCGATTTCAGTTTCTTATGAAAATTCAAAATACTTGAGAGCGGTTACTCGTGGCGATGGCACTCAAGGTGATGATGTTAGCGAAAATATAAAAACTATAAGAAGTATTCCACTTTCTATTTCTGGCGAAAATATTCCTCAAAATTTTGAAATTCGTGGCGAAATAATTATGCCTCACAAAGTTTTTGATGAATTGAATGAAATTCGTGAAGAAAATGGAGAATCTCCTTTTGCAAACCCACGAAATGCAACATCGGGCTCAATAAAAATGATTGATTCTCGCGAAGTAGCTAAACGAAATTTAGATTGCTATTTTTATTATATGATGGGCAAAAATCTTTCTGCTACAACTCATTGGGAAAGTTTACAACAACTAAAATCTTGGGGATTTAAAATTTCGGAACATAGTAAACTTTGCAAAACAATTTCTGAAGTTTATAATTATATTGAATTTTGGGACGAGGAAAGAAAAAATTTAAGTTATGATATTGACGGAATTGTAATAAAAGTAAATTCGTTTGCACAACAAGAAATTTTAGGATTTACAGCAAAATCGCCACGTTGGGCAATTGCGTATAAATTTAAGGCAGAGCAAGTTAGCACAAAACTTTTAAGTATTGATTATCAAGTTGGTAGAACTGGGGCTGTTACTCCAGTAGCAAATTTAGAACCTGTGCAACTAGCAGGAACAGTTGTAAAGCGGGCTTCGCTACACAATGCCGACCAAATTGCACTTTTAGATATTCGCATTAACGACATTGTGTTTGTAGAAAAAGGTGGAGAAATAATTCCTAAAATTGTTGGAGTAGAATCTCATGATAAAAATTCATCGCCTACGCAATTTATAACTCACTGTCCAGAATGTGGAACTCAACTTTATAGACCAGAGGGCGAAGCAAGACATTTTTGTCCAAATTCTGACCATTGTCCACCACAAATAAAAGGGAAAATAGAGCATTTTATTTCGCGAAAAGCTATGAATATCGAAAATATTGGCGAAGAAACAGTTGCTTTACTTTATGATACAGGCTTAGTTCGTTCAATTTCGGATTTGTACAAGCTCAAAAAAGAAGATATTTTACCTTTGGATAGAATGGCAGAAAAATCTGCTAATAATATTATTAACAGTATTGAAAAATCAAAAGAAGTAAGTTTTGATAGAGTGCTTTTTGCTCTTGGAATTAGATTTGTTGGAGAAACTGTGGCTAAAATTTTGGCAAAAGCATTTAAAAATATTTTAAATCTCTCTATTGCAAGCAAAGAAGAACTGATGCAAGTTGACGAAATTGGCGACAGAATTGCGGATAGCATAATAGAATATTTTAACAATAAAGAACATACACAACTTATTGCAGATTTAATGAATGCTGGTTTGCAATTCGAGTTACAAGAAGATGAAAATGAATCGCTTAGCGATAAATTGCAGGGAATGTCAATAATTATTTCTGGTACTTTTAAAAATTATTCTCGTGACGAAATAAAATCTGTAATTGAACAACACGGAGGTAAAAATGTGAGCTCTATTTCTAAAAACACAGATTTATTTGTTGCTGGCGAAAATATAGGTCCTGCAAAACTTAAAAAAGCTACAGAACTAAATATTAAAATTGTTAGCGAAGAGGAATTTATAAAGATGATTGAATAAAAAAATTAGGTGAATAATTTATAAAATTCTTCAAGGCTTATTTCTTTATCTTCGACTTTTACGGCTTCTTTTATATAATCAATCACTTTTTCTTCTAAAGCTTGCTCGTAAAGTTTATTTACTAATTCTTTATCTTCTAAGCTTTCTTTAGCATGTTTTTCTAAGAATTCTTCTGGAATACTCATAATTCCATATTGAGCAACTTGCGCTCTAATTCTTTCTTTAGCAACTTCAAGAAGGTCTTCGTTATTAACTTTTAATTCGTTTGCTTTTGCAATATTGGTTTTAATTAAAGTCCATTTTAAGTGTTCAAGAAATCTTGGGAATTCGTTTTTAAGTTCTTCTTCTTTAAGTTCTTGATTTGAAGCTTTAATCCAACGTTCTAAGAATGCTTCTGGTAAAGCTACTTCTGTTTTTTTAACAACTTTATCTTTTGCATCTAAAGACAATTTATAATTGGTATCGCGAGAGTGAGTATCTATCAAGTCTTCTTTTACTCTTTCAACAAATTCTTCTTCGCTTTTTACTTCGTTTTCGCCGTAAACAGCATCAAAAAGTTTTTGATTTAATTCTCCAGCTTTATATTCTCTTACAAGTTTTACTGTAATTCTAAATAAATTGCTTGTGTTTTCTAATTCTTCTTTGGCAATACCTAATAAAGACGATAGTTCAGTTTCGTTAGGATAAGCAAGTTTAATATCTATATCTTTAATAGTGTCAGCTTCAATGCCAACGAGTTCTTTTTTAATTTTTTCGTCTTTTATAACGTTTACAGAAATTGAAGAATCAACTAATTCTAAACCATTTTCTTTAACTTCGCCATTTTCGGTAAGCTCAATCATATCAACTTTTAGTATAGATTTTTCTGTTGATTTTTTAATATCAGCAACCTCGCCCATTCTTTGTTTGTAGCGTTCAATTTCTGAATTTACCATTTCGTCATCAACGGTAATTACATATTTAGTAAGTTTATCTTTTTTGCTAAGTTTTACTTCAAATTCTGGAGCTAAAGCAATATCGAAAACAAAACTAAATTCTTTATTTTCTAAATCAATTTGTTTTTGGCTTTCGTTTGGTAGAGGGTCGCCAAGAACATTTAGTTTATTTTCTACGATATAGTCGTTTATTGCATTTGAAACAGTTTTGTTTAGTTCTTCAACACGAACTGCTTGTCCGTACATTTTTTTAATTAAGCCAAAAGGCACATTTCCAGGTCTAAATCCTGGGACATTTGCTTTACGGCGATAATCTTTAAGGGTTTTTTCTACGCGTTCTTCTATATCAGAATCAGCAACGTTTACAGTTAGAGTTGCGTTTAGTTCATCGATTTGATTTAGTACAACTTCCATTTGTTTTGTTTTAGTTATAATTTATAAAAAGTTAAAAAAACCGCATTTATTTCTTGTCCGAAACTCATGCGGTTGTTGTGCGGATGAAGGGACTCGAACCCCCACGCCTCGCGGCACTAGATCCTAAGTCTAGCGCGTCTACCAATTTCGCCACATCCGCCGCAAAATTGAGTTGCAAAGATATATACATTTTTTTAATTAAAAAGCATTTTTTTGTTTTTTATTTGTTTGGAGAAAAAAATTTGATAGAAAGTCAAATCGATTTACTAATTTTTAACTATACGTTTGCTAAATATATTTTGTTTTGTTTGTTGTCAAGTTTCACAAGGTTGTT
>DHVB01000054.1 GCA_002412425.1 Bacteroidales bacterium UBA5219
TAATAGAAAGCAAATTAGTATTAGCAGTTTCTGTAGTTCCATAGAAACCGACAGAACTCGAAGTAGAGCTTGCAACATAAGGTAAGTCATACTCTATCAACAAATTGTTGCCACTGTATTTGAAAGGTGTGTCTAACTCAATAACTAATTCATTATCAGAGTTGATAACCAACATTCCTACAAATACTTCTGTTGGCGTGTTTGCACTCCAGTTATATTTAAGATCGTTTTGTGTTGTGCTTGTCATTCTAACATGTATCTCATTGTTCCACTCATCATTGTTGCCCTGAGTTGTAAATAAAGTAATTTTTGTAATTTCTTTACCTATTAAGTCTTTTAACTTTTCAGCAGGATAAATCATCTGGCTTTTCTGTTTACTGTTAAAAACGGCTCCATGTATAGGAACTATTGTATCTGTTGCTTCAGTTCCAAATCCTGTAATTTCTATACTTTGTTGTGCATTAATTCCGTAAAATGGAATAAACGTTAGTGCCCATAGTGCTAAAAATAATTTTGTAATTTTTTTTCTCATATCAATGTTAATTTTAAATAAAATATTAAAATGCAAATGTACAATTTTAAATGCAAATTTTGTACCAATAAAAGGTATTTGAAAGCATATAATAAAGCTTTAAAAATCATAAAATTATTTTTATTAATCATATAAAGTAATTTATTGTGTGAATTTTCGTTAAAAACTTTATCTTTGTTGTTTGAATTTATGAATAAAAAGAGTTTTATATTATTTTTCTTCTTATTTTTTGCTTTGTGTTCATTTTCACAAAACACAGAAACAGTACCGGAGACAACACGTCCATTAACAAAATGGGAAAAAATGTTTCCTCAAGTTAGATATGATAAAAAAATATATAAAACTGGAAGTAATTGGTTTACAGTAGCTTATGGTTTAGGCTATCATATTAATTCAAAACAATATAATCAGCAAAATTTATCATTGGCTTATCATCATCGTTTTCGAGCTATGTATTTTAATGCAGGTTTTCATTATTCAAGTCCTGAATTTTTTATGAAACGTCCATTAGAAAAAATTAGTGATATTCATATTGGAGCAGGCTTACGTTTCGAAAAACGTTTTTTTAATTTTGCTTTTTTTATTGGTCCCTCGCTTGCATCATCATTAGTGCCAAAAAGTGATCTCGTTTCAGTAAAACATCATCAGTTGGGTGCGCATACAGAGTTGCAATTTACTTTCAAATATTTTTATGATATGGGAATAGGGACATCTATTTATGGAAGTTTTAATAAACGCTATCAAGTAATTGGTTTACAATTACATTTTTATTTTTCAAATGCTTATGTTGGACGTTATTAATTATAAAATTTAAAATTATGAATTACATTAATGATTATGTAGAAAAAAACAAAGAAAGATTTTTAGAAGAGCTTTTTGGTCTTATCCGAATTCCTTCTATTAGTTCAATTCAAGCTCATAAGCCTGATATGTACAAATGTGCAGAATACTGGCGTGATATGATTTTACAAGCTGGTGCAGATAAAGCCGAGCTTATGGAAACAGCAGGAAATCCAGTTGTTTATGGAGAAAAAATAATTGATCCAAAATTGCCAACAGTAATGGTTTATGCTCATTATGATGTTATGCCTGTTGATCCAATAGAACTTTGGAAAACTGAACCTTTTGAGCCTGTAATAAAAGACGGTAAAATTTGGGCTCGCGGTGCTGACGACGATAAAGGTCAAGGTTTTATGCACGCAAAAGCATTTGAGCTAATGGTAAAAACAAATACTTTGCCTTGTAATGTAAAGTTTATGATTGAAGGTGAAGAAGAAATTGGTTCTCCAAGTCTTGGCGAATGGTGTGCAAAGAATAAGGAAATGCTTAAAGCAGATATTATTTTAGTTTCGGATACTAGTATGATTGCTCGCGATATTCCAAGTATTACAGTTGGTTTGCGTGGTTTGTCATATTGGGAAGTAGAAGTTACAGGTCCAGATAAAGATTTACATAGTGGATTGTTTGGTGGTGCTGTTGCAAATCCAATAAATGTGCTTGCAAAAATGATTGCAGACATGCAAGACGAAAATGGCAGAATTACAATTCCAGGTTTTTATGATGACGTTATCGAAGCTTCTGCAAAAGAACGCGAAATGTTAAATAAAAAACCTCATTGTGATGAAGAATATAAAAAAGCAATTAATGTAAAAGCATTGAAAGGCGAAGCAGGTTACACAACTACTGAACGTACAGGTATTCGTCCAAGTTTTGATGTTTGTGGAATTTGGGGTGGTTATACTGGCGAAGGAGCAAAAACAGTTCTTCCATCAAAAGCTTATGCAAAAATTTCTACTCGTTTAGTTCCAAATCAAGATAACGTAAAAATTTCAAAACTTTTTAAAGAACATTTCGAAGCTATTGCACCAGATTATGTGAAAGTGGTAGTAACTCCTTTACATGGCGGTCAAGGCTATGTTTGTCCTATTGATTTACCAGCTTATAAAGCAGCCGAGAAAGCTTACACAGATGTATTTAAAAAAGTTCCAGTTCCAGTTCGTAGCGGTGGTTCTATTCCAATTATTTCTACTTTCGAAGAAGTGTTAGGAATTAAATCTGTGCTTATGGGGTTTGGTTTAGAAGAAGATGCTATTCACTCGCCAAACGAAAGCTATCCTGTGGAAAATTTCTTAAATGGTATTAGAACTATTCCATTGTTTTATAAATATTTTGCCGAGTTAATGGTATGATAAAATATATGCGTAGTAGAACCATCGCATGCGATGGTTCTACATGCATATATTATTTACAATATCTATAAATTAATCTTGCAGCCTCTTTGTGTCTTTTGTCTGCCGCTTTCTGCCAATAAATGCAGGCTTTGTCGTCAAACCCCATGTTGTGCCAACAGTTTGCAGTTTTAAACAAAACTTCGGGTAGGTTAGGGTCAATGTCTAAAGCCATAGCATAATCGTCTCTGGCAAATTTCCACGACTCTAAATTATAGTAAATATCAGCTTTTGCAATAAAAAAATCTTTTTCTCCAGGACTTAATACAACTAGCTGATTTAAAATAAGTAAAGCATTTTTATAATCTTTATCTGCTATATAAATTTGTGCCTTTAAGAATAAAGCTTCTAAATTATCTGGAAAAATTTCGCAGTATATATTAATATAGTATAGTGCTTCGCTAAATTTATTTGTAAGAAAACAAGCTTGTGAATATTTTTTTAAATTTTCAGGATTTTCAGGTCTTAGACTAATTAAGTTTTGGGCTTGTTTAAAAGCTTCTGCATGGTTGTTTTCAATTAAATTTAGTTCATATTTAAGTTCAATAGCTTCAATAAATTTGGGCTGAGATTTTAAAGAATTATTCAAATAAGAATTAGCATTTTTATAATCTTTCAAATTAAAATATGATTTTGCTAAAAGATATTGCTTTTTATACTCATGAGAACCAAAATTTTCGCTATTTAAAAGGTCTATTGCAGAAAAATAATTTTCATTTTTTAACAAATATTCTACTTCGGAAAGTTTTTCTTCTTTTTTAGAATATCGAGTTTCTTTCCAAAATTCTCTCCATTCAGAAGTTCTATTAATGTGTTCAAATTCTCGATGTGAAAGCAATTCAGGATAATAAATTGGGTTTTTATATTTAAAATATTCATTTAACCAAAAACATGCTTCATCTGCAAATTCCATATTAGCATAAATTCGCGATAAAAGTAATGAGGTTTCTTTAGGCAAGTTATTATTCAATTTTTTCAAAATTAAAATTGCATTATTAAAATCTCCTGTGTTGTAAAGAATTTCTGCTTTTAATAAATTATTTTGAACTGTAGATTTTGAATTATTTATTGTCATTAAAGCAGAATCTGTGGAGTTTTTATGTAAATATGAAAGTGCTTTGTAATAATCTAAATCTAAGTTAATAGTTTGAGCCGAAAGACTAACTAGCAAAAGCAAAAAACTGATATTTAAAATAATTTTTTTCATTCTTGCGGTCTATTAACTTGGTTACTATTATAAACATGCACAAATCCATTCAAATGTCTGATTTCTATGCCAGTTAACCTATGTTCATACACATCACAGCTATAGAAATATACTCCATCGTTTACTAATTTTCCACTTTGGAAATTTCTTCCGTCCCAATTTATGTCGGGGTCTTCGGTTTCGTACATTAATTGTCCCCATCTGTTATAAATTTTGATGTCAATTTTTTCAACAAAATAGTATGGCTCTATAGGTCTGAAAAAGTCATTTATTCCATCATTATTTGGAGTAAAAACATTTGGAAGTTCATAATATGAACAATCATCTAAGCATACTTTATTTGAAAAAGGACTTTCGTTTTGAAAAGAATCAACAGCAGTCATATAATAACAGCCAGCCATTCCAATTTCTGGAAAATGTTTGTATTCTCTAGCTTCGCCTTTAGGTTGATAGATTTGAGAAAATTTACCATCTAGAGTAGGGGAGTAGAAAATTTTATAATACATTACATCGTTGTTGCAAGTATCGGGTAACTGCCATGTTAGCTGGTTGTGAACTAAAACGCAAATTGATTGTGCTTGTAAAATCGGTGGGCAAGGCGGAGTTGTGTCAATGGCTTCGGCACAATTTATTTGAGATAAATTAATTATTGGGTCAATAATTCCTTCGACAGAATAGTTGCCAATACTTTTTATGAAATAGCAATATTCTTTTCCATTTATTAAACCTTTGTCTATATATGTGTCTGTGTTTGAATTTGCAATAGAATCAAAGTTGTTTGTGTTTTCAAAATATCTATAAATAGTGTAAGAATTATTTACCCAAGGTACATTTTTGTTAATATTTATTTTTAAAGCATTTTCCATTTGTTCAATTTCTAAAAATATTGATGATGCTATGTGTGGCGAACCTATTAAAAATCTGTTTGCTGGGTCGTTATTGTAAAATTCAACTTTGTATGAATATGGATTTTGCTTTGTATTTAATAGCGAATCATGAAATATTGTATCGTTAATGTCGTTAAATTCAGCAATTTTTGTAAGGTTTTCACCGTAAAATCCTTCTGAGCGATATAAAATATATTGATAAGGACCTGGTGCTTCGCCAATTTCAATTTCGGTTGGTTTTGCCCAAGCAACATATATTTTTCCTTGAGTTTCGTCAGTTTCTAAAACACTAACATTTGTGATAGTTGGAATACCTCTTACTAATCTAGCACAAACTTCTTCTGATGCGTATCCTTCAGCTCCGTCATTAAAAACTGCTGTTACAAGATAGCAATATTCATGTCCTTGCGAAACTTTTATATCAGAAAATGAAGTTGACTCATATCCTTGGTTAAAAGCAATTTTTGTATATCCTAAACTTTCAGGAACTCCGACTTGGCAGTGTTTAGGAACAAATCCTGAGCTTCCAATTTTTCTATAAATATTATAACCTATTGCATTTTGACAATAGTTTGCACTCCAATTCAGGTCTATTTTATTTGTGGAACTCGAAATACTCAAATTTTTTACTGGTGGTCCTACAACACTAATGCTAATATTTGCAATGTCAACTAAACTAATAGGAGAACTGTTGTCTTCGGCTTTTACATTTAAAGTATATGGCTGTTTTCTAATAAAGTCGCATTGTGTTTGCCATTCAAATTCTGCTTCGGCATATCCTGGGTTGGAAACAGTTTGTGTAAATTTTGCAGCAGAATTTTCTATAACAAATGGAGCTCCGTTTGCAGTGAGTTTTATAATATCGTCATTTGGGTCGCTTGCTTTAATAGTATATAGTAAAAGCGAATCTGCTTGAATACAAATATTTAGGTCAGCAGAAATTTTTGGTGGTTTGTTGTCTGTTTGATAAACTTCAATTTGCATATCTCTTATTATCGAACCAATTTTTATTCCATTTCTCCATTCTTCAATGAGCATAGCAATATTATAAACTCCTGGATATACTGGTGAATCCCAAATTAAATCTCCTGTAATTTCGTTTACTGTAAGTGAATTTGACGCTTGTGGAAGAGTATAGCCTTCTATTGGTTCGCCGTTTTCGGCTCTGCAAGTTGTGAGTTTATATGATAGACTGTCGCCGTCAGGGTCAAAAGCTCCAGGATTATGAATAAAAATTTGTCCAACAGCAGCTTTGTCAACAGGTGCTTGAGTTAAAATAGGAGTGTTGTTTGCTCCTATGTTAGGGTTTATCATCATTGTGGTTGAGATGGAAAACATGGTGTTTACAGAGTTTGGTATGTTGTTTACTCCAAAATTTCTATTAGGATCTTCAACAACAATTTGGTAAACTCCTGGACCTGGATATGTATGAGTTCCAACATATTTGTTTCTTTTGTAATAATTTGGTAAGAAAACTTCCTCAACTCTTGGTAAGATGCTTTTAGTATTATCTCCCCACATAATTTCTAAGTCTGGTCTGTCGGCAGTCCAACCAGGACCAGTTGCTGTGTAGGTTATAATTGTTATCTCAAATTTTAAATCAGAAATTTGTTTATAAGTAATCTCGCCAGCACGATTATGTGTAGCAAATAAGTTAAAACTTAAAATTACTAATATTGACAAAAAAACACCTTTCATAATTTACAAAGTTATGAATTTTTATTTTAAGATGAATTGTTTTAAGAAAATTTTTACAAAACTGTTGAAATTAGGGTCTATTTTATAGTTGACTTAATTGTTTCATAATTTCTAAACCTATTGCACATTTGTGGCAATTGTGCGAATTACAATATTCTCGTTTTAAGTGTAAAAGTGCTTGAGAATCAAGTGAGTTTTTGTTTAAAAAACCAACTTTCTCCCATTCTCTAGTTTCTTTATTGTTTTCAGGTTTTATATTTTGAAGCCAGTCAATAACTTTATCTTCAATATTTTCGCAAGAATATTTGCTAAAATAAAAAAATGCAAATGGGATTAAAGTATTTATGCTGATGATATTTTGGGCAGTTTTGCTAAAATTTGAATTTGTTTTGCTTGTTTCTTTATCAAAATTATAGTGGTTTTTCCAAAAATCCGAAACATTTGGTTTTAATAAGTTTGAAGTGTTTTTGCATAATTCTAAATTTGTAATGCTATAAACTAAGTCTTTAAATACTGGAATTAAACTTGCAAATTGTGCTATTCTGATATGTTGAAAATTTGAAGGTCGCATTTTTGATTTTTTCCATTCTACAGGACTTATTGCTTTTAAATTATGAATTTTCGAAAGATGTTTGTATTCCGAGATTAATTTTTGTACAAATGGGAAATCCGAATTTTCTGGTAATAATCCTGATTGTCCAAAGAGAAGGGCTTCTATTTTAAGGTTATCGTCATTATATTTTAGTAGAATGTTGATAGGTAATGATAAAGCTAAACTCTCAAAAGCATCTGAATTTACTCCAAAGCCAAAGCTACGAGCTAAGCTAATATAAAAAATCTCTTCAATATTATTATTTGTCTTTGTGGCAAGTTTTTCTAAATGCTTAATTTTGTTTTCAAGTCTTTCTATAGCCATTCTTTCTAAGCAGAAATTTTTTATACTTTCATCAACTAATTCTAAGTAGTCTGAACAGGGAATAGCTTTTTCTAAATTTTTGAGTTCAGCATATTTATTATAAATTATATGTGGAAATTTTATTTCCCAGCAAGGAATTTCGCTTTTATCTTTTAGAAAAATAGCTTTATCAGCATTAAAAACTATATGTAAAATTACATTGCCGTAAGCTAAATCTTTATCATGTTTGTGTTTAAACCAATCTGATGCATTTATATGAATTTCTACATTTCCAACCCAAATTTTGTTGTTAATTTTAATTTTAGCATTAAAAAAATCAGGACCAGAATCTGTATTATGTACTCCTGGACTAATTATTTCTAAAACATCGCCTTGAGTTGTATATTCATGGTCTTTATCCCAAAGTCGATTTTTAAAAATATAATGTAAAAATTCTTCTGTCATGGTTTTTTAATTTTAACTGATTTGATAGTGATTGAGTGTACGGTGTTTCGGCTCCGCTCAACTACCGTAAACTTAACCAATACAACACTACTCGCTCGCTCATTGCTCTCGCTCATTGAGCGAAGTCGAAATGAGCGAAATAGTTGGACATTATTGAGACACATTAGTAAATAAAAAATGCCCCCTATATGAGAGCATTTTTTTATAATATGTTTTTTATTTATCTACTAGAAATAGGTTAAATCTTGGTAATATCTTTCACCTTCTGAAGTAGTGATTTGAACTGCATTGCCAGTAAATACTGTAGTTTTGTATGCATCAGCACCTGTTTTTTGAGCTTTTTCAAAATTCACAGGAACTATGTCAACAGTTACATTGTTAAATTTTACAGTTGGTAAAGAGATTTCATATTTACCTTCGTCTTTAGTAGTAGTTTCATATTGTAAGATTTCGTAAACATGAGTACCAACAGGAGCTTGTACTAAATCTCTTGAGTCAATGCGGAAAATGATTTTTGTGCCAGCACCAACTTTTTCAAGGCCAATACTTGTTGCGTCAAGGTCGGCATAAACAGTTCCTGAAATAACAACAGTTTTCAACTCTACTTCTTCGTAAGTATCTTTTTTCTTGCAGCTAGTAAAAGCAATTAAAGAACCTAAAGCTGCTACTAAAATTATTGATAATATATTTTTCATAATTATAAATTTTTTAAATTAATACTAAATTATTTTTTTTAATTAAAAATGGAACATAATAAATAGTGAGCCACTTGTGAAAGTGTCAATTCCTACAAAACTATCAATAGCAATTTCTTCAGTTTTTACTTCACGTCCTGTTCCTGTCCATGTTTCAGTAGTTACAAAACCACCTTCTTTAGAAATGTTGAATCCTAATCCCATTTCTCCACCAATAGAAATTTTAGGAGCGAAGAAATATTCAACACCAACAACGCCACGTAAAGAAAAACCTAAATTGTCATTGTTATGTACAGAAAGAATACGTTGGCTTCCTGCAACTTCTGCACCAGCAGTAAAGTCATAATATGAAGGAGAAGTGAATTCTGCAGTCATTTCGTTACCATACTTGTAATTAACATTTCTTGAGTTGTAGTTAAAGAAAGCACCTCCACCATAGTATCCTTGTACTCTACCTTTACCACGATACATTAAGTAATCACCACCAAGAACAATGTTTGTAGCGTTAACGTGCATTACGTCAGTAACTTTAGCGTCTGGATTTGGAATTGTCATGTTCTTGGTAACAAATTCTCTGTCATAGAGATTAGTGTGTCCAAGTCTTACAGATCCTCTAATAGCTACTTGGTCGTCTAAGTAATACTTACCGTAGATTGTTAAGGCAGTTCTGTTAATAGTTGGGATAAAGTTGAAAGCCCCACTATTACCCATAGTTCCGTTAAAAAGGTTTCCAAAATAATCAACTACAGGCATAGCATCAATACCAAGAGCAAATTCGCCTGCTTTTGGTAAAATGTTTTCGCCACGTTTTGATTTCATGTCAACCTCTTGTGCGAATAATCCTGAAACAAGGAATATTGCACAAATAAAAATTGTTAAGTGTTTCATAAATCAAATTAAGTTTAGTTAAACATTAAAATTGTCAGTACAAAGATACTAACTTTTTTGTAAAAAATACGATTTGTGGATAAATTTAATGTTTTTTTGAGAATTTGATGCCTATGTGTTTTAAAATCAATGGTTTATATGTTGGGAAAGTTTAAAATTTTGTTGTTTATAAAAAAAACTGCTTTATTAAAATAGGTAATAAAGCAGTTTTTTTTATATGTTTTAATAAAATTCTATCGTTTATGACGAGGTTCGTCAGAAACTGTTAATTTTTTTCTGCCTTTTGCTCTTCTAGCAGCTAATATTTTACGACCACCAACTGTTGCCATTCTTTCTCTGAAACCGTGTTTGTTTTTTCTTTTTCTGTTAGAAGGTTGAAATGTCCTTTTCATTTTTATATCTTTTTAAAACGTTATCAATAAATTTTTATGGACTGCAAAAATAGTATTTTTATTTTTTATTCAAAAATTTTTGTTGTTTTTTTTGACTAATTGGTAAATAAATTATTTTTTTTGTTTCAAAGTATTCATAATCAAACAGTTCGGAGATGTTGTAAATTTGAAAATTTTTAAAATTTTTTAGTTCTTCATCAAAATTACCACCCTTTAAATAAATAATTCCTTGTTTATTATGTTCTGTTTTGCTTAAAATTATGTTTTTTGCGATATTATAAAACTTTGGGAAAGCGGTTACAGCTCTGCTCACAACAAAATCGTATTTTGGCATTAATGTTTCAGCTCTTGCATTGATGGCTGTTATATTTTGCAAATCAAGTTGTTCTTTTATAGCGGATACAACACTTATTTTTTTTGCGATGCTGTCAATTAAATCAAATTTTGTTTGGGGAAACATTATTGCAAGTGGTATTCCTGGAAATCCACCACCAGTACCTATGTCTGCAATAGAGTGAGTTTTATCAAAATTAAACTTTACAGCTATCGAGAGAGAATGTAAAATATGGTTGACAAATAAGTTGTCTATGTCTTTTCTGCTAATACAATTAATTTTATTATTCCATTCAGGAAAAATTATTTCTAATTGTTCAAATTGTTTAAGTTGTGTTTGGTTAATTTGCGGAAAATATTTTAATAGAACTTCTTGCATTGGTTTATTTGTATTTGTTTGTCAAGAGTGGGGCTAATAATTCTCTAGCTCTATATAATTGTGCTTTTACTGTACCTATTGGTAAATTTAATTCTTCAGCAATTTCTTCATAAGTGAATTCTTGGTAATATCTTAGTTCTATTAGTGTTGCATATCTTGGCTTTAAAGTTTTTATTACACTTTTTAAGTCTTTTGATTTTTGTCTTTTAATTAATAAGTCTTCGGGATTAGGATTTGGAGATGTGAAATTTGGGTTATCAGAATTGTGATATTCAGATGTGCTGTCAATTGATTGAGGTCTAACTTTTACTTTTCTAACAAAATCAATGCAATTATTTATCGCAATTCTAAATAACCATGTACTAAAAGCATAGTCGGGTGTATATTTATCAAGATTGTTAAATGCTTTTGCAAAAGTTTCCATAGTTAAATCTTCTGCATCATTTTCGTTTCCAATTTTTTTTAAAAGTAAAAAATAAATTGGGTCTTGATAACGGTCTAATAATTGAGCATAGGCTTTTTCATTACCCAATAAAGCTTGCTCAACAATTTCTAAGTCTTTGCTGGCTTTTGCTGAAAAATTACTGCGTTCTACCATTGATTTTTTTTTGCTTTAAAAAACGTTTTTTTAATTAAAACTTGTAAATAAAAAATTAATGCAAAGTTATCAAAAATAATGATATAAAAAACTGGTAGTTTATTTTTTATTTTTAAACTAAATTTTTTTAAAATAACAGAGATAATTAATATTCTTAATATCAAAAAAACACTTGTAATTAAAAGAAAAGCATTGTTTGAGAGTAAAATTATTGAAGATGTTAAAAATAAAAATCTGCTAATTAATTCAGAACCAGATATAGTTTTTTCGTATAAATTATATTTTTTAGAAGTGCTTAAATGTCGTGTTTTTTGCTTAACAAACGCTTTATAAGTTTCTTTAGTTTTAGATAGGCTTATACTTTCGTGATGAGTGCATATTGCTGTATTTTTCTTTGTCGCAACTTCAATAATAAATAAATCATCATCGCCACTTGCAATGTCTAAATGACTTTCGAAACCTGAATTTTCTATCCATAATTTTTTAGAATAGGCAAGATTTCGCCCAACTCCCATATATGGTTTTAGCTTTTTGGCAGAAGACATATATGTTAGTGCAATTAGTTGAGCATCATAGCGAATGAAAGAATTTAATAAATTGTTTTCAGGTTCAAACATTCCTAAGCCTAAAACAATTTTTTTATTTGTCGAAAATTTTGAGCAAATATGTCTTAGCCAGTTATTATGTGCAGGATAGCAATCAGCATCAATAAAAACTAATTTTTCGTGTTTTGCATTTTCAATTCCTAAGCTTAGTGCATGTTTTTTACCAATATTTGGAGTTTGAGTTTTAAGAATTTTTAAATTTTTATTTTCTGCTTGAAATTTCTCTAAAATTTCTAAAGAATTGTCAGTACATTGGTCTAAAACAACAATAACTTCAAATTCGTTAAAGTTTTGGTTTAAAATTTTTGGAAGATTTTTTTCTAAGTTTTCGGTTTCGTTTTTTGCTGCAATAATTATGCTTACTGGCTCGTCGTTAGTTGAAGCAGATAGGTTTTCTTTTTTAAAAATTACACTTGGAAATAAATAAAGATAATAAAATAATTGAACACTTGTAGAAATGCAAAATACTATAAAAATTATTATGAGAAAAATGCTCATTCTATTTATTTAATAGCTTTACTCTCTTCCCAAATTTCGTTCATTTCGTCCAAAGTCATGTTTTTTAGGTCTTTGCCTTGAGCTATGGTTTTTTGTTCTAAATAATTAAATCTAGTTATAAATTTTTTGTTTGTTTTTTCTAAAGCATTTTCGGGATTTATATTATAAAGACGAGCTACATTTATTAAGGCAAAAAGGAAATCTCCAAATTCTTCTTCAAATTTTTCAGAATTATTGTTTTTTAATTCTTCTTGCATTTCAAAATATTCTTCTTTTACTTTATCCCAAACTTGTTCTTTTTCTGTCCAGTCAAAACCAACGCCTCTAGCTTTATCTTGAATTCTATAGGCTTTAATCATTGCGGGCAAAGCTTCTGGTATTCCGCCTAAAACAGTTTTTCCTTTTCCTTCTTTTAGTTTTAGTCTTTCCCAATTTTCTTCAACATCTTTTGCCGTTTTGACTTTTACATCTCCAAAAATATGTGGGTGTCTAAATTCTAATTTGTCGTTTATGTTTTTTATTACATCGTAAATACCAAAACTTTCTTTTTCTTCACCGATTTTTGCATAAAAAACAATATGCAATAAAATATCGCCTAATTCTTTCTTTATTTCGTTATTGTTTTCTTTTGAGATGGCTTCTGCGAGTTCATAAACTTCTTCTATTGTTAAAGTGCGAAGACTTTCGTTAGTTTGAACACTATCCCAAGGACATTCCTTTCTTAACTTATCCATTATGTCAAGAAGCCTTTTAAATTCGCTAAGTCGTTTATCCATAACAAAAAAAGAGGCAGTTGTTTTGCCTCAAATATAAAAATAAAATTTATTTATACAATTCCTGTAAATCCCATAAATGCTAGAGCTAATATTCCAGCAGTAACAAGTGCGATAGGTACGCCTCTCATGCCTTTAGGAACATTTAATTTATCTAAGTGTTCGCGAATACCTGCTAAAATTACTAGAGCAAGTCCGAAGCCTATAGAAATAGATGCTCCATAAACTACACCTTGCAATAAAGTAAAATCTTTTTGAATAACTAGAATTGCAACTCCAAGTACAGCACAGTTTGTTGTGATTAAAGGTAAAAATATTCCTAGAGCTTGATAGAGTGAAGGACTTATTTTTTTAAGAATGATCTCTACCATTTGTACTAATGAAGCAATTACTAAAATAAAAGAAATTGTTTGCAGATAAGTAATGTTTAGTGGCACTAATATGTATTGATATAATAGAAAAGTTACCATTGTTGCTAGAACTATTACAAAAGTAACGGCACCAGCCATTCCTAAAGAAGTTGAAACTTTATTAGAAACTCCAAGAAATGGACATACTCCTAAAAATTGTGCAAGAACAACGTTGTTGACGAGTATCGCAGATATTATTATTAAAATGTATTCCATAATTTTTATTTTTTAATTTTATTAACTAAAGCAATTAAATAACCTAATGCAATAAAAGCACCTGGAGCTAACACAAAAACTAAAGCTCCTTGATTCATTAATTCAAATCCAAATATTTGACCAGCACCTAGTATTTCACGAATAGCTCCTAAAATTCCGAGCGCCAATGCAAAACCTAAGCCCATACCTAATCCGTCAAAAAATGATGAAACGACTGTGTTTTTACTTGCAAAAGCTTCGGCTCTACCAAGAACGATGCAGTTTACAACAATAAGAGGAATAAATAAGCCTAATGTTTCGTAAATTGCAGGAACATAGGCTTGCATTACTAAATCTATTATTGTAACAAATGATGCTATAACTACTATATAGGCGGGTATTCTTACTTTTGAAGGAATCATGTTTGCAATTAAAGAAATTACAACGTTTGAGCCTACAAGTACGAAAGTTGTTGCTAAACCCATTGAAATACCATTTATAGCTGATGAAGTGGTTGCTAAAGTTGGACAGGTTCCAAGTATTAGAACCAAAATAGGATTTTCTCTAATTAATCCTTTGGTAAAATTTTTCCATTGATTCATTATTCTACTCCTCCTTTCTCTGTTTCATTTGTTTCTAACTCTGTTTGCTCATCAATTTCTTCTATCACTTTACTTTCTTCTATATCTGATGAGTTATAATATTTTATAAAAGCCTCATAAGCTCTTTGTAGAGCATCAACATAAGCTAGTGAAGAAATTGTTGCTGCAGTTATTGCATCAACTTCTCCGCCGTCTTTTTTAAGATTAATATTAAATACCTTTGGATTTTTATCATTAAATTGAGAATTCCAATTAGATTTTGATTTTGAAGCTTTATCTCCAAGTCCTGGTGTTTCAGAATGTTCTAAAACGTCATTATCAATAATAGTGCCATCTGGTTTGAAACCTACCATAACTACAATTCGTCCTCCAAAAGCATTGTCGGAATATGTTTGAACAGCAGTTCCAATTATTTCATTATTACTAACCACTTCGAAGAAAGTTAGAGAATCCTTGCCGGTTTCTGGCATTACATTAAATTCTTTGATTTCTGCCGTGCTTGCACCTGGTACAACTAAATTTATGCTATTACTTAGTTTTAGTTTTTTAGCTTGTTCTATAGGTTCTTTTGTAAATTTATAAACAAAGCCTAAAAGCACAGCAGGTATCGCTGTAATTACAAACAGCGTTACTACCATATTTACGAAACTATCTTTTTTTGCCATAATTATGCTTTTTTAATTGTTTCACCAAAACGTTTTGGTTTAAACCCTTTATTAATTAATGGAACGAATGCGTTCATTATTAAAATAGCGAAAGAAATTCCTTCGGGATATACTCCCCAAGTTCTGATAACTATTGTTAATACTCCAATTCCCACTCCATATACTAACATTCCTTTTTTAGTCATAGGTGAAGTAACCATATCAGTTGCCATAAAAATTGCTCCTAGCATTATTCCTCCAGTTAGAAGGTGGAAAGCTGGGCTGGCGTAATGTACAGGATCAACTCCGTAAAGAATTGCCGAAAAAATTGCAACAGAGCCTAAAACAGCTACTGGAATATGCCAAGTAATAATTTTTCTAAACAGCATATACAAGCCTCCAAGCAGAAGTGCAAAAGCCGAAACTTCACCAAGTGAGCCACCAACATTTCCCATAAGAGCATCAGTGTAAAAATGTGGCATACCGTCAATAATACTTTGGAAACTTTCTCCATTTTTAAGTCCTTCTTTTACTATTGATAAAGGAGTAGCACCAGTTTCAGCATCTGTCATTGCAAAGTTTAAAACATTAACTTTGGGCCAAGAAGTCATTTCAACAGGGAAAGAAATTAATAAAAACACACGACCAACCAATGCTGGGTTAAAAGGATTGTTGCCTAAACCTCCAAAAGTCATTTTTGCTATTCCAATAGCTACTAAAGCACCTATAACAATAATGTACCAAGGGAGATTTGAAGGAAGGTTAAATGCTAAAATCATTCCAGTTATTATTGCTGAGCCGTCTGTTATAGTTGTTTTTTTAGCTTTAAAAAATAATTTTTGTATTCCCCATTCAAAAAACACACACGAAGCTACAGCAATTAAACTTACTCTAATTGCATCAAGTCCGAAATAATAAACCGACACTAAAAAAGCCGGAATCATTGCAATAATCACTCCATACATGATCTTTCTAACGGAATCTTTTCCGTGAGCATGTGGAGACATCGAAACAGTTAATCTATTTATAGTCATTTTTATGATTTTTTTGCTCTTAAAATTTTATTTAAATTTGCCTTTCCAAGTCTTATATAGTCAAGGAGAGGTTGAGATGCTGGGCAAGTAAATGAACAAGAACCACATTCTATGCAATCTAGCACTCTTTCTTTTTGTAATTCTTCAAACATTGAAACTTCAGCCATGTTTTTTAGTAAATATGGTTCTAATCCCATAGGACAAACAGAAACACAGCGTCCACATCTGATGCAATTAAAACATTCTGGACGTGATGCCTTTTCTTGAGGTAAAATTAAAATGCCAGAAGTACCTTTTGCGATTGGAACATTGTTGCTAGCCAAGGCTTTTCCCATCATTGGACCTCCACTAACAATTTTTCCGCTATCTTCGGGTAAGCCTCCAGCTGCTGCAATTAGCATATCAGAAGGAGTTCCTATTCTTGTTAAAATGTTTTTAGGATTGGAAACAGATTTGCCAGTAACTGTAACAACTCTTTCAATTAGAGGTTTGTTTTTTTGTACAGCCTCGTAAATGGCAAAAACACTTCCAACATTTTGTACAACACAGCCTACATCTATAGGTAAACCACCAGAAGGAACTTCACGCTTAGTTAATGCTTTAATTAGTTGTTTTTCCCCACCTTGTGGATATTTTACTTTTAAAGGCTGAACTTCGATATTAGAATATTTTTTAGCTTTTTCTGTTAAAAGTTGAATGGCATCTTTCTTGTTGTTTTCTATACCTATTATAACTTTTTCAGCATCAACAAGTTTTTGAATAAGTTTACAACCTACCAAAATTTCATCAGCTTTTTCTAACATAAGTTGATGGTCGGCAGTTAGATAAGGCTCACATTCAACAGCGTTGATAATGAGGTGTTTACAAGTTTTGCCGGGAGGAATAGAAAGTTTTACATGAGTTGGAAAAGTTGCTCCTCCCATTCCCACAATACCATTTTTTATAATTCTGTTTTTAATTTCTTCAGCTGAAATATCTAAATTATCAACTAAGTCTTTACTTCTGTCAATATCTTCGAGCCATTCATCGTTTTCAACTTCAATAATAATACAATTTTGTTTGTATCCACTAGAGTCGAGAACTTTATCAATTTTTAAAACTTTTCCCGAAACAGAAGAATGTATGTTTGCAGAAACAAAACCAGAGCTTTTTGCAATTAATTGACCCACTTTAACAGTATCGTCTTTTGCAACAATAGGTTCGGCAGGGCTTCCAATATGTTGAGATATTGGAATGCTTACTATTTTAGGCAAGTCAATAGTTTCTATTTTTTTGCCAGCCGAGAATTTGTTCTCTTTTGGATGAATGCCACCGAGTGGAAATGTTTTTAACACGTTTTCAATCTCCTATAATTAATTAGTATTGTTTTAATTCACTAAAGTTTCATTTTCTTCAAGTTTTTCTTTTTTTTGTGGAAAATTTATTTCCAAAATTGCACCTGTTGGACAAACTGAAGCACATTTTCTACAAAGTTTACACTTTGAAAAGTCTATATAAGCTAAAGAGTTTTCTATGCTAATTGCTTCGAACTTACATTCTTTAGCGCATTTGCCACAGCCAATGCAAGCTACATCACAAGCACGTTTTGCATCAGCTCCCTTGTCTTTGTTTATGCAAGAAACGTAAATTCTGCGATTGTTTTTACCTTTATTTCTGAGTTCAATAATATTTTTTGGACATGCTTTTACACACAAACCGCAGGCAACACATTTTTCTTCGTCAACAACAGGTAAGCCACGTTTTTCGTCTATATGAATTGCATCGAAAGGACAAGCTGTTACGCAATCTCCCAAGCCTAAACAGCCATATGCACAATCAGTATCGCCACTAAATAGAGAATGTTCAATAGCACAACTTGAAGGACCATCAAATATTCTAGTCTTTTTTCTATTTTCGAAACTTCCATTGCATCTTACAACTGCAATTTGAGGTTCTTTTTCTTCAACACTTAATCCCATGGCTTCGGCAATTTTTTTCATTCCCTCACTTCCAGCTGCAGGACAATTCATATTATCTAAACTGCCATTTTTCACAACTGTTTCTGCAAAGCCTCTGCAGCCAGGATAACCACAACCACCGCAATTTGCACCGGGTAAAAGTTCTTGAATTGTGTCTATTCTAGGATCTTCAACAACTTTAAATTTTTGAGCAACAAAATATAGAATCACTGCTAAAATTGCTCCCAGCAAACTCAAAGTAATTAAGGTATTTATAATAATCTCCATATAGTAAAAAGTTTAAATTTTTTTTATACTAAAACTAAATTCTTTTTTAAGTTTATTTTTAAATAAATAAAGTAAGGTATAATACGGAATTAATGTCAAAATTGAAATAATCCCTGCTAAAGCTTCACTTAAACCAATAATAGTGCAAATGATTAAAGCAATTAAAATAACAAAAAATGGTAGGATATAAGCCAAGAATAATGCTTTTCCACCAAGGGATTGACGCATTATTACTTTTACAGTTTCACCAATTTTGTAGGAAATATTATTATTATCAAAAATTTCTATGGTTTTTTGTGAACTATCAAAACTACACAATGATCTTGAATGACATGTAGCACAAGCAGAAAGTACAGTTAATTCAACAGTGATTTTTCCATCATTAATGTCTATTACTGTTCCGTCGTGTTCGATGGTTGATTTTGTGTTCATTTTTATAAAATAAATATTGCAAATTTAAAATATTTACATTCTAAATTTTTTTTTTTTAAAAATATTATTAACAATTTGCTTAATTTAGAATCAGTTTAAATTGCTTTATGCAAAAATAGGAGTTGTTGTTGGATTTATAATTTTATGAATTTGGTAGTAAAAATTGTTTTTCCCGATTTCGCAATAATTGAATAAAGACCAGATTTCAAATCTGAAATATCAATTCCAGAAATTTCCCAGTTTATATCTGTAATTTCTACATTTAATTTTTTAATTATTTGACCAAATTGGTTATAAATTTCTATTTCATAATTATCATTAGGAAGATTATTACTAATAAAATACAAAATGTTTGTTGCTGGATTAGGAAAAGCTTTAATGTATTGGTCTTTAGGCAATTCTGTTGTGTTTGAAGTGCTTTTAATTGTGAAGCTAAACGGATCGGCTTGACCAATATAGGGTAGTGTTTCAGTTTTTGGTCTGTTATCTTTAGCTTGAATATAATATCTTATAGTATCACCTTGATTCAAATTATTTAAGCTAATGTTATACGTGTTACCAGAAATATTTTCCATTTCAAGTTCTACAAATTCTTCATTATTTACGCTATAAATCAGTTTAACTTCTGTAATTGAATTTGAGTTGTTAAAGGAATATATTTCGGCATTAAAATCATATGTTTCTTGAAAATTAATTTCTTCGACATAGGGTAGGTGGGCAATTTTAAGCATTTCAAAATCAGGAACTTCGTGAGTTCTGCAGTGAAGTGCATCTGTACTAAACCATTTATTATACTCAATTCCAATTATTTCATAACCTGGCATTGCTTCTTCATAAACTGTTGCCGCATCTGCGTTAAAAGCTCCTGGATTTCCTGTGTTAAAAGGTATAAAAACTTTATTGTTTACAATTAAAGAATTTGTGTAAGCATTTCTGTCCATACCCCAATTTGTGCGGAAAACTTTGTATTTGTTACCATAGCTAGTAGTTTGGTTTGCCCAATAATCTGCCATAGCTTCAAATTCTGCATATCTTGAGTCGCTTGCAGGAACACGAGTGATAAGAATTTTGTCAACTGCCAAAAATTTTCCCCAGCAATCTATATGTTCTATATAATCATTTAGAGGATCATTAACGAGATGGTAATTTTCAATACCTATATAATCTAGTACTAATTCACTTATTTCTTGTTGGTTCAAACTAGAATTTTCGGTATAAACTAAATCGCAAGAAGCTGCTATTCCAAGACCGTCAGTCATATAATTTCCACCAGTGTGAACTAAATTCATTCCGAAAACTTCCATATTCCAATACTCGCCAAGAACAATAGGAAGATTGTCATCATTTGTTCTGTCTGGACGATTATAAGGAAAGTCAACTATGCCAACTTTATTATTTTCTCCATATTCAATAAAAATGGGACTAAAATCTCTTGTCCATTGAGAGTCAATAGGAGCATTTACAAAACTTACATTTTCCATGTTTACTCCATTATTTTGGAGCTGAGATGAAGCATATGATTGAGCAAAAGATGAACAAACTATATAAACCTTTACATATTGCGATAGTTGTGAAATTAAGGAATATGGGACAGCAAAATTATTTGGAAAAGCAATTATAACTCCTTGATTTGGTTCAAATTCAGCAATACTTCTTGTGCCACCAACAGGAGGGGCAGTGTAGCTAAAAGCACGATTTCTGTAGCTTGTTTTGAACTCTTCTGGCGAGTTCATGTGGTATTTACTACGTTCAGCTTCAGTAAATTCTCTTTGAGCAAATAGCCCTAAATTTAGAAAAATGAAAAAAACTGAAAATATAATCTTATTCATAATTGAGTTTTTATTTATTTATAATCAATCTTGAATTTAAAGTTTCTTGATTTGTGCTTACTGTAACAATATAAACTCCATTTGTAAAGTTTTGAGTGTTAATCAAAATATTGTTTTCACCAGAATAAATATTTATAGGATTAGCAAACTCATACACAATTTGTCCACTTAAATTTAAAATTCTTACATTTACACTAGAATTTTCTTTCATGTTTAAATTGAGATATGCAATGTCTTGAGCTGGATTTGGATAAATTTCAATTGAGTTTTCTAAAATGTTGGATTTTGTATTCATTACTGCCACAACATTTTGATGAGGAGGTAATTTTATATTATCCAACCAAGCACAATCTTGTCCTTGATTTAAATAAGCATCTTTTATGTATGACCATTTGAATTCGTGTTGACCAGCGCTAACATTATATGTTTCTTTTGACCAAGCTACTTCGCCTGCCCAAGCACCTTGTTCAGCATCATCAATGAAGAAAGCAAAATGGTCCCACATAAATCCCCACATAACAGGTTCGCAACTTACTTTTTTATAAAACTCAATTTGGTCATCGTTTAGAACTTGTAAATTTATAATTAATGAAGACTCTCCACCACCTGTAGGAGTTCCAGATTTGAGTGCATATTCACCTTCGTAAACTTCATCTGTAACTATAGTCCAAGGGAAGTTAGAATTATTTTCCCAATTAAAGCTAGTCATAGTATTAGATTCCCAGTCTTCAATTTGTTCGCCTACGCTAAAACCTAAACTTAAACTATCTAAATACATTCCAGCAATTAATTTAAAATCAAAATAAATAGTAGTGCCACTTGGAATTTCTTCTGCTAAGCTAATATCGAATTCAGTTATTACATCTTGGTTTTCTTCTAAGGAAGAAATATTATAAATAGAATTATTAATGCTACTAACATATTCGCTTTCACTACTAATGCTTACTGTTCCAGCAACAGAACTAGCGTGTCCAATATTTTTAGCTTGAATTTTTATTTTAAAAGTTTCTCCAGTATCAAGTGAACCATTATTATTTCCAAATTCACTGTCGTCAATAGCGTTAAATGCTAATTTCATTTTTGGAGCATTAACAGGAATAAAAACATTAGATGTCCATTCATTTGCATTGCCATCAGTGATTGTAAGAATAGTTTTAATACTAGTTTGGTCGGCTATTCCATCAACTATTGATAATTTAAAAGCATTATTTTCAGTTTTTGTTTCATCAGCATTTATTTGTCCAAAACTTTTTTGTCCTTCTAAAATTGTTCCAAGGTTTTCATCTACTATGCTTAAATTTGCAACAACAGCATTTGCAACATCAACTCCCACGTTTTTTAAAGTTTCGTTAATATAAATAGTTTCATTATAATCTGCTAAACCGTTGTTGTTGCCTTCTTCATCATTATTAATAGAATACTCTGTATGGATAACATAAGGACCTGATGGAACAATTACTAAAATTTCTTCTTGATAAGTAATTTTATTAAAAGCTGTTATTGTTAGTAAAACTACTCCAGGTTCGGTAAGACTTTCAAAATTTATTGTTGCAACTCCTTGATTTACATAACCTGTGCCAAGAATTGTTGTTACGTCTTCGTTAAATTTTGTAATAGAAACTAAAGCATTTTCTTCGTCGCAGTTTACCTGAAATGAAGTTTCTCCAATTGTCATAACAGCATTATGGCTAATGTTCATTGCTTGAGGAGTTTTTGTTCTAACCATTAAAGATGGGTCGCCAAAAATTGTCCAAGTGTCTGCCATAGATTGCCCTTCGCCACCTGCTTCAATCATTTTGAACATTCCATTAAACGACAAACCACCAAAAGTTCTTTTTATATTTGAAGCATATGTTTCCATTAAAATGTCAATCATTTCGTCTTGTGCAGTCATAGGTTCTGTCCACGATTGGTTGATTGTGGAACCCAAAAAAGCAATAGCTCCAGTTGGTTGATTGTTTTTTTGAGCCCTTAGCCAAGCTTCAGCAAAACAGGTTCTTCCTTTAAAATGCCCATTAACACAAGCAACACTCCAAATAAAAGGTAATTTATTTTCATTTGTTAGAGCATTAACATGTGAATTTGTAAATTCAGTATTTACCCAAAGAGTTTCGTCACCATGTCCAATATAGTTTGCAATTCCAGTTCCAGCGTTAAAATGGTTGCTAATTTGAGTATTATTCCCTCCCTGTTGATTTACAGATGTAATTGTGTAACCATAGTTTTGAAGTTTATTTTTAATAATATTCATATGTTGAACATCAGATTCTCCATTATGCCCTTGACCAGCACCTTCGCTTGACGCAGATGTAAAACCATTTGTTAACCAAGTGTCAGAAGCGTTTAAGTCTCTTTCATAAGTAACAGTCCTTTGAACTTGAGTTTCTATATCTACAAGAGAATTTCCCGAAAAACGACCAATAAAAATATCTGCATATTTATCATTACCAGCTAAATATGTGTAGCCATTGTCTGTATAATTTGATCCAACATTAATAGTAGGAATATCTTCAGTATCACCAACTAATAATACATAAGTTAAATCGTTATTGTTGTAATAATTTTGAATAAAATTTTTTAAATCATTTGAGTTAGTACCTATTGTGCTAATTAAAACCATTTCAGTTTCTATACCTTTTTCAAGTTTCCATTTAATATAAGGAGTCATTGCCGAAGCATAAGCGTCTTTTGCAATAATTAAAATCTTACCGGGAGTGCCCTCTTCAATAGGTGTATATTTTGTAGATGATTTAAAATTTACAAAATGACGTTCATATAATTTGCTGAACTCATAAGATACTTTTGAATTGTTATTTACAATTTGATTTGGAAAATTATCGTTTGTAAAAGTAATTTTTAAAATAATTTCACTATAAATTCTTAACTCTTTTTGTATAGCATTGTAAGTGAAAGGGAAAAAGCTAATATTTACTCCTCTTGCATCACGTACAATAAATGGTTCGGAAATAAAAGCAGAATTTTGTGGAAAAAAATCGTCAACAAAATATTCTCTACCATATTCATAGGGAACTGTTTCAGGGTCTTGGTTTCTATAAATTGTTCCTTTAGATGGTGCTATTTCAATATTTTCAACTGTAACATATTCCGAAGAAATAATATTATAAGAAAACCCTCCTTGGTTTGGAATCATTATTGAAGTTGGAATAATTGGTAAATCTGGACTTCCTTTTGGAAAATTGTTCCTTGCTTTTGGAGATCTTACTATTACTGATTCTCCTCGAGGAGTGTTAACATCTTTAAAATAATAAGAATTATTTGTTAATTTTAAAGTTAAACCTTGCGAATTTTGCTCTAAAACATTTATGCTGAAATTTTCAGATAGCTGAGAGTCTAGCTTAACTAAATTTACTTGAGAAAATAATGTTAAACTCAAGAAAAATAAGGTAAATGATAAGATAATTTGTTTCATAAAAATAAAATTAAATCATATTAATTGTACAAATTTAATACATTTTTATTCTACAAATATATACCATATATAAATAATGTGTTAAAAAAATAAAAAATTATACAATTAGGTGTTTGAAAGCTATATTAATGAGTTTTCAAGGATTTTGTATTAATTGTACTATTTCTGTTTTTATTGTTGTAGTTTTTTTTAAAAAGTGTAAGTAAATTATTTAATTCTTTATAACAAGCAGATAATTAGATTGTTAACTTGAGGTGATTTATGTAAACATAAAAAAATAAAAAGTTTTTTAAAATATTTCAAAAAATAATTTGTTTTATTCAGAATTGTATTATTTTTGCAGTCCCAAAACAATGGGGAAGTTCTTTAAATTAAATTTTACAAAATAGGCTTACAATAAGTTTATGGTTTAAATAAACTTTGATATGTAGGCAAACAGAAATATCGGGGTGTAGCGCAGTCCGGCTAGCGCACCTGCTTTGGGAGCAGGGGGTCGCAGGTTCGAATCCTGCCACCCCGACAATAAAAAAGCTTGACAATATTGTCAGGCTTTTTTTATTATTTAATAATTTTTTTACATATTTTGTAATAATAAAAAGCAGGACTAACAAATGATTAATGCTAGAATTATAATGTTTTTTCTTGGATCACTTTTGATAGCCGAAAGTGTTTTCATGCTTATAGCTCTTGCTGTATCTGTTATTTATTCTGGTATAGACTTTAATTATTTGTTGATTTCTGCTACAGCAACATGTCTTGCAGGCTTATTGTTAGTACTTCCAAATCTTAAAATTGATAAAAAAGTTGAAAAAAGAGAATCTTATTTAATAGTAAGTTTAGCTTGGGTATTGATGTCTTTATTTGGTGCATTACCATTTTTTATTAGTGGATTTATTCCAAGTTTTACAGATGCTTTTTTTGAAACAATGTCGGGTTTTACGACTACAGGTGCATCAATTTTAAATAATGTAGAAGCTTTGCCTCATGGACTTTTGTTTTGGCGTAGTTTAACACATTGGATTGGCGGAATGGGAATAATAGTCTTGTCAATAGCTATAATGCCTATGTTAAAATCAGGAGGAGTACAGTTGTTTGTGGCTGAGGCACCAGGAATTTCACCAGATAAACTTCATCCTAGAATAAAAGAAACTGCAAAAAAACTTTGGATGGTTTATATGTTACTAACAGTTGTGTTGACTTGTTTGTTACATGTTTTTGGAATGGATTGGTTCGACTCGATAAATCATGCATTTTCAACAATTGCGACAGGTGGATTTTCTACAAAACAAGCAAGTGTGGCACACTGGACATCGCCTTCAATACATTATACAATAATAATGTTTATGATGCTTTCAGGTATAAATTATAGTATGTTGTATTTTGCATTTACAGGTAAAATCAAAAAACTTATTAAAAATACTGAAGTTAAATTTTATTTGTTTTTAATCATTGGTTTTGGCTTATTAGTTGGTCTTGGACTTTGGATTTATATGGATTTGCCTCTTGAAAAAGCTTTTAGAGATGGAATGTTTCAAGTAGTGTCTGTTATGACAACAACAGGTTTTACTACAAATGATTATATGCAGTGGCATCCAATTGGTTTGTGGTTGATATTATTATTAGTTATGCTAATTGGAGGGTCTGCAGGATCAACTAGTGGTGGAATTAAAGTCGTTAGAATACATATTCTGTTGAGAAATACTGCTCTCGAATTTAAGAGATTGTTGTTTCCAAGTGCCGTGTTACCCGTAAAATATAATAAAACTGTTTTGTCAGATAAAACAGTAAATAGTGTTTTGGCATTTGTAATATTATATGTTGTGTTAATAATATTAGGAACATTTGTTTTGTCGTTTACCGGCTTAGATTTTACAAGCTCTCTTGGAGCTGTTGTTTCAAGTATTGGTAATGTCGGAACTTCTTTAGGCGAAACAGGACCTGCTGTAGGCTTTGCAGGAGTTAGTGCTTTTGGAAAGTGGGTTTTATCTTTCTTAATGTTAGTAGGAAGGCTAGAACTCTTTACGGTGATGATTTTATTTACAAAATCATTCTGGAAAAAATAAAAATCAGAGATTAAAATTCAGGCTCTACGCTTCCTTGTCTGATAATTTCTGGTTCACTACCTGTGCAATCTATAATTGTAGATGCTATAAGTCCACCATAACCGCCGTCAATAACTGCATCAACAATATTTTCATATTCTTCGTAAATCAATTCAGGGTCGGTATTATATTCAATAATTTCATCGTTTGTTCTTAACGAAGTAGTTAAAATTGGATTACCCAAAGCTTTTACAATTTCTCTAATAATATTATTGTTTGGAACTCTAATTCCTATTGATTTACGATTTGCTTTCAAGATTTTTGGAACATTGTTGTTGGCTTCTAATATAAAGGTAAAAGGACCTGGCAAATTTCTTTTCATTAATTTGAAAATGTTGTTACTCAAAGGTTTTGTAAAATCGGAAATATGACTTAAGTCGTAACAAATAAATGAGAAATTTGCTTTTTCAGGTTTAATACCTTTAATTAATGCTACTCTTTCAACAGCTTTTGGTTTGGTTATATCGCAACCAATACCATAAACAGTATCAGTAGGATAAATTATTACCCCGTCGTCTTTAAGAATTTCTACTATTCGATTAATATGCCTTTCCGCCGGATTTTCGGGATGCATACGGAAAAATTCAGCCATATTATTTATTTAATTTATTATAGTCTTTTAAAAATTGTTCTAAGCCAATATCTGTTAAAGGGTGTTTTAATAAGCCTAAAATAGCACTTAGTGGGCAAGTAGCAACATCAGCACCCATTTCTAAACATTTGATAATGTGCATAGTGTGACGGATCGAAGCCGCTAAAACTTGAGTGTCAAATTCATAATAATTATATATATCAACAATTTGACCAATAAGTTCAATACCATCTGTGCTGTTATCGTCAAGGCGACCAATAAAAGGCGAAACATAGGTAGCACCTGCTTTTGCAGCAAGAAGAGCTTGACCAACAGAAAAAACTAAAGTACAGTTAGTGCGAATTCCTTTGTCAGAAAAATATTTTATAGCCTTAACACCATCTTTAATAATAGGTACTTTTACCACAATTTGTTGATGCAAAGCTGCTAATTCTTCGCCTTCTTTAATAATTCCTTCGTAATCAGTGCTAATAACTTCTGCTGAAACATCACCATCTACAATTTTACAAATTTCTAAATAATGGTTTAAAATGTTTTGCTTTCCAGAAATTCCTTCTTTCGCCATTAGGGAAGGATTGGTTGTTACACCATCTAAAACGCCAAGAGCTTGTGCTTCTTTTATTTGGTCTAAATTTGCTGTGTCAATAAAAAATTTCATATGTCTATTTTTATAATTTTTGCAAAATTACTTTATAAAATTCTATTTACATAACTTATTTGAAAGCTTTAATAAACAAATTCTTAAAAATTGTCAACAATCTCAATGAGAAAGGGAAAAATCATGCAATAAACGCTATGACAGCAACGTTTATTAATTGCAAGGTTAATTTAACAGTTTCATGTTAATAAAAACCTTGAAATAAATGGTTTAAAAGTAAAAATGTGTATAATTTCGTGAAAAAAATAAGAATATCAATAACTAAAATTTAAATTATGTTATTTTTACAAGTAGATAGTTTGCAAAATGTGGCAAGCGAGGTAGCTAGCGAAGAAACTTTATCACTTTTTGAATTAGCGACTAAAGGTGGTGTGATAATGATAATATTAGGAATATTGTCAATAATTGCAGTTTATTTATTTATAGATAGATTTATTGCTATTCAAAAAGCTCAAAAAGATCAAAAGGCTTTTATGAACAACATTAAGAACAATATCTTTGCAGGAAAAGTTGACACTGCCTTGGATTTGTGTAGAGTTCAAGAAGGTCCTTTGGCAAGAATGATTGAAAAAGGTATTAGCCGAATCGGTCGTCCTTTAAGTGATATTAATACTACTGTGGAAAATGTTGGAAAACAGGAAGTCTCAAAATTGGAAAAAGGCTTACCACTCTTAGCAACAATTGCTGGGGGAGCGCCAATGTTAGGTTTCCTTGGAACTGTAACAGGTATGGTGTCAGCTTTTTATGCAATGGCTAATGCAGGTAATAATTTAGAGATAGGTACTTTGTCGAGCGGTATATATGAAGCCTTGGTTACAACAGTAGGAGGACTTATAGTAGGTATTTTAGCGTATTTTGCTTATAATATTTTAGTTGCAAAAATTACTAGTCTTGTTGTTCAACTTGAAGCAAAGACTACTGAATTTATGGATATTCTAAACGAACCTGTAAAATAAAAAAATATGGCTATAAAAACCAGAAGTAAGATAAGTTCGGAAACCAGTATGTCATCAATGTCTGACTTGGTTTTCTTATTGCTTATCTTTTTTATGATAACTTCTACCATGATTGCACCAAATGCATTGAAACTATTACTTCCATCAAGTAATAGCCAAACTCAAGCAAAGCCGTTTACAACAGTATCTATTAAAGATATGAATGACGGAACTTATACATTTGCGGTTGGGATGCAAATATGTGCCGAAACAGATGTGGAGCAACTATTAAAGAAAGAACTTATAGGGCAAGAAGACCCTTATGTTTCTTTACATGTTGATAAATCTGTTCCAATGGAGCAAGTGGTAAAAGTTATGAATATTGCAAAAAATAATAATTGGAAATTAATTTTGGCAACACAACCAGAATAAAAAATGAGTCTAAAAAAGCATAACATATATGGAATTATAGCAGCTGTTATCTATACTATAACAGTTGTAATTTTGCTTTTTTTATTAGGCTTTACTACACCATTGCCTCTTCCCCCCGAAGAGGCTATACTGATTGATTTTGGGGGCGGTAACATCAACGCCGGTGCTTCATCGTCCACAAATACTTCAAACGCACAAAACACCTCTTCTCAAATCTCTTCACACGATGGCGTGAACACTCAAGCGAATGAAGAAGCCCCCTTTATGCAATCAGGAACTAATCCAGCCGAAAATCCTAAAAAAAATGAAGACGAAACTGAAACCCAAGAAACTACAGCTCCAACAAATCCAAATGCGGATAGATTAAATAATCTATTCGGAGGTGGAGTTTTTGGAGGTGGCACAGGAAGTGGTACAGGTGGAACTGGAACTGGAGGTGGAAATCCAGGATTAGGAACTGGTGGGTCAGGAACTGGAAGCGGACCAGGTGGAATAGGAGGAGGAATAGGAAATAGAAGAATCTTGAAAAAAGTTGAGCCTGTTGGAAAAGATAATATGGTAGGAAAAGTTGTGCTAAAAATTATTGTTAACGACAAAGGAAACGTTACTAGTGTAACACTTGTGAGTACTAACTGTAATGAATGTGTTCAACTAGCGATAGATGCAGTTAAACAATGGAAATATGAAGCAAAACCCGGAACTGGAGAGCAAACAGGTAATGTTACTGTAGAATTTAAACAGGTATAAAATTTATTTTATTAAACCAAGCATAGCTTCAACACAGGCTTCAACACCCAACCAAACTTTATAAATATCATCAGCAAGCATATAGCAAGGATTTGTTACAATAAGATTTTTTGTATCAATTGCTACTTCGTGATAATCTTTATTGATATGTTTACCACCAACATGTTCTATGATTTTAGCAGTTGCTTTGTCTGTGCCAATTGTAACTTCCGCACCAAGTACCTTTGAAATAATTACAGGAGCAATACATAAAGCTGCTATTGGTTTTTTAGCAGAATGAAAATCTTTAACAACTTTTTCTGCCTCAGTATCAACAGTATAGTTTTCACCTTCATAAGCAAACGAAGATAAATTTTTTGCAGCACCAAAACCACCGGGTAAAATAAGTGCATCAAAATCTTTTGCTTTAAGTTCTTTTATATCTTTAATATTACCTCTAGCTATTCTTGCCGATTCAACCAAAACATTTCTAGACTCATCGCTAACTTCTTCAGTCAAATGATTGATTACATGATATTGAGCTTTGTTAGGAGCAAAACATATGTAATTTACTTGATTTTTTGATAAAGCTAATAAAGTTAAAGTGGCTTCGTGTATTTCACTGCCATCAAATCTACCACTTCCAGATAATATTACTGCAATATTTTTCATAATTTTTAGTTTTTGTACAAAGATATAAAAAAAGTTGAAAAAATTGAAATATTAAAGCTTAATAATTTGAGAATAAATAAATGATTTTGTATTTTTGTTGATTAATAAAAACAACCTATTAATGTTTTTTACGTTATAAAACAGAATGTAACTTTTAAAATTATGATTAAAAAAAGTATTTTTATTTTAAATATTTTACTTATTCCATTTTTGGGGTTTGCTCAAACTCATTTAAGTAATGATTTTGCAAGTCCAACAGAGATGAATGTTGTCAGCGAATGTAATTTCGAAACTTATACTTATAACCATAATTTTGGCTCTGATATACCAGAGTTAAAGTGTAATCGAATGTATCCTGGAGTTAGCTCTTATTTTAAATTTTCAACTTTAGAAAATTCAAATTTAACTTTAAAGGTTCAGCTCGAAACAGAAAAATTATTTGGTTTAGCTTTTTATACTTTGCAAAACGGAGAATATGTTGAGTTAAAATGTGATACTTACAGGTCAACAACAGGCGAATTAAAGATTTATGAGGAAGAAGAGTTGTCAAGTACAGAAATTATAGCTCGTTTTTGGGTTCTTGATGAATTAGGCTCTGGCAATGTTGATATTTGTTTATCAGATGAATCATTGCATATGCCTACTAAAGTTTTGCAAGTTAGTACAAGTCAATTTACTGTTCAGCAACTTGTTACAGAAGTTTTAATTACAGGTTGTTTAACAGCTTCTAATATTACTTTTTCGGGAAATCCTATGCAAATAGGTTATTTTTCAAACGGAATACCTGGTCTTGATTTTGCTGAAGGAGTGATTCTAAGTTCAGGTGATGTGATGGAAGCACCAGGTCCAGATACATATACTGCATCTACTAATGCTGGCGGAGGCGGTGATGCTCAATTAAATTCATTATTGTCTAGTGGCAGTACATATGATGCAGCAGTTCTTGAGTTTGATTTTGTACCAGCTTCTGATATGCTTGAGTTTCAATATGTTTTTGCAAGTGATGAATATCCAGACTTTGCTCCACCACAAAATTATGGGTTTAATGATGTGTTTGGTTTTTTTATTAGTGGAGGTCCTGAAAATTATAATAATGTAAATATAGCTCTTATTCCTGGCACAACAACTCCAGTAAGTATTAATAACATTAATCCTGTAACAAATACTCAATATTATATTGATAATGAAGGAGGAGCAAATATTAATTATAGTGGTTTGATAACTACTTTTACAGCTTCAAAGCCGGTAACAGCATGTGCAACCTATCATATTAAATTGGCAGTAGCTGATGTTGGAGATAGCTCGTGGGACTCGGCTGTGTTTTTAAAAGCAAATTCTTTTGCTTCGGGAGAGTCTTATACAGTTCAAAGTTTTAATGCTTGGTCATCTGCTTTGAGTGTAATGAGAGGTTGTACAAACTCTATTGAGTTCTGCAGAACAGATGCAACACCATTAAATGAAGCTGTACCAGTTGAGCTATCTATTTCAGGTACTGCTCAAGCTGGCGTGGATTATTCTGAAATACCAACAAGTTTTGAAATTCCTGCAGGGCAAGAATGTATAACAATTGAGTTTGAAGCTTACGATACAGGAGTACCAGGTGATGTTACAATAATTTTAAATTTCGAAAATGGTTGTCCTTGCGATGATAACGTTACTCAACATATCATAACAATAACTGATGCTTATGTAGTTACAGCAAATTTAACAAATGATGGTCCAATTTGTGCTGGAGACGCAGCAACTTTAACAGTTGATGTAAATACAGCTGATATGAGTTATATCGGTATAGAATGGAGCACAAGTGCTACAGGAGTAAATCAAATAACTGTGTCACCGACCACTACCACAACTTATTCTTGTGATATTCTTTATCCTTGCAGTGTCCTTACGGTAGAAAAAACAGTAGTTGTTGTTGATCCTCCAACAGTTAATCTAGGTCCAGATTTTGAAGTTGAAGCTCTAACTACTAATCTTAATGCTGGTATGGCTCCTGGAAATACAGGTGTTTGGTCGGTTGTGTCTGGTCCAGGAAATGCTAACGTTTCACCACCAAATAATTCAAATGCAACAGCTACAGTTGATGCTTTTGGAACTTATGCTTTTGCTTGGACAGAAACTAGTTTAGCACCAAACTGTGTTGCTTCAGATACAATAAATGTAACTTTTTTCCATACTCCAACAGCAACATTCACAGTTTCGCAAACACCTTGTTTTGGTGATAATACGGGTATTACTTTCACAGGTGAAATAGTACCTAGTTTGGCTACTTTTCAATGGGATTTTGGAAGTGGAACTATAGTTAGTGGAACAGGTCAGGGTCCTTATATTGTAAATTTTGGAACTCCTGGACAACATACAGTAAGTGTTACAGTTACAGAAGCTGATGTGTCTGTAGTTAATAGTATGAATGTGCATGTGCCATATCCACTTAGTGCAACGCTAACAGTGAATGATGATCCTTGTTATCAATCTTGTAATGGTTCAGCAAGTGTGTCTGTTACAGGTGGTTCGCCTCCTTATGCTTATTCTTGGGGATCTAATTTTAATTATATTAACCATTTATGTGCTGGTGATTATGGTTTAACAATTACAGATAGTCATGCTTGTGAGTACAATACTCAATTTACTATTAACGAACCACCACTATTAACACATGATTCAAGCTATTTCCACGTAAATTGTTATGGCGAACATAGCGGAAATGCAACAGTTTGGGCAGATGGTGGAACTCCTCCTTATGCATATTTGTGGAATGACGCTTATAATGGCGGAATACATGATGGAATTGCTGCAGGAATCTATACAGTAACCATTTCAGATGCTAATGGCTGTACTAATTTTGAACAATTTACAATTACTCAACCTAATTTATTACAAGTTTTAACAACTGGTGATTTTGAAATTTGTGAACATCAATCTGTTAATGTTGTGGCACAAGAGTTGGGCGGAGTTGCTCCATATACTTTTTATTGGAATAATGGAGATGGAACAGGCTTTTCAGAAGGAGAACAAACCTTTACTGTAGTGCCTCACGAAGATGTTTTATATACAGTTTACGTAGTAGATGCTCATGACTGTGTTAGTAATTATGCAACAACAGATATAACTGTATCACCCGAATACCACTTGACATTAACCGTAAATGATAATACTTGCTATGAAAGTTGCAATGGTTCTGCAGCTTTACAAATACAAGGTGGATTAGCACCACTAGATTTTTCTTGGGCTTCTGATGGTCCAAATTTAAACAATCTATGTGCAGGACTATATACTGTTACAATAACAGATAGAATTGGTTGTAGAGCCGATACAATGTTTGTAGTTAATCAACCTCCTTTGTTGCAATTAAATGTCCAAACTCAAGGCGCTAATTGTTGGTATTCTGAAAATGGAACTGCTACTGCTATTGTTAGTGGAGGAACACCTCCTTACAATTACATATGGTCTAATGATGAAAGAACTGCTAACTTAACTGCAGCTCCAGGTACTTATCATTTGACAGTAAGCGATGATAATAATTGTAGAGTTTATGGTACTTCTGTAATTACTTCACCAACAAAAATAACAGCTTTAGTTTTAACTAATCCTACAATTTGTATTGGAGGAGAAGCATTTGTAGTTGGACAAGCATCTGGCGGAACACAACCATATTATTTCCACTGGGAAGGTAATGACGGAAGCGTTTTTGAACATCATCAGTTTTATGCACATCCAACTCAAACAACAAGATATAACCTAACTGTAACAGATAGTAGAGGCTGTACTGTTGATGGTTATCATGCTACAGTAACTGTTAAACCACCAATAACAATTGAAAATATTGGTAATAGCATAAATCATATGTGTGAAGGTGATAGTGCTTATATAGAATTGGATATTATTGGAGGTAATGGTGGTCCTTATTTAATTACAGATCAAGATGGACAAATAGTTGCTACACCAATGTATGTAAAACCTGACGTTACAACTGATTATGTGTTTATCGTTAGAGATATGTGTGAAACTCCACCTGATACAGCAAGAATAACAATTGAAGTAGTCCAAAATCCTGAAATAGACTTTGTTGCTGATATTTTTAAAGCTTGTCCGGGAGAAGTTATTAGCTTTACCGCTAACGATACTCTAGAAAAAGCTGATTATGTCTGGAACTTTGGAGATGGAGTGTTTGCTTTTGTCGAAAATCCAACTCATCAATATGTTGATAGTGGAAGATTTAATGTTAGTTTAGAAGTTAGAGACCAATATGGATGTAGAACTAAACATACAAAAAATCAATATTTACAAATCTTACCAAAGCCATATTCAAACTTCTCTGCTAGTCCATTAGTAGCAGGAATATTAAATCCTATTATTAACTTCGAAAACCATTCTGAAGGAGCTTTAAATTATTTCTGGTATTATGGCGATGGTGACTCTACAATAAATTTTGCTACTCCTCAACATATATATAAAAATATTGGAGAGTACGAAGTTATGTTGGTAACTGAAAATGAGTTTAATTGTGCAGATACAGCGAAAAGAATAATTTTGATTAAAGATGAGTTTTCTATCTATGCTCCAACAGCGTTTACTCCTAATGGTGATGGAATTAACGATTGCTTTAGAATTTGTGGAAATGGTATAGATAAAAATGAGTTTTTATTGAAAATTTATGATAGATGGGGAGAACTCATTTTTACAACAGAAGAATATGATCCTGATGCCTATTGCGATGCTTGTGGAAAAGGAGCTTGGGACGGAACTAGAGGACATCGCGATAAAGGCGATAAATATTTCCCTAATGGAATTTATTACTGGTATCTATGGTTCAAAGATTATGATTCTATAGGACATGAATTTAGTGGACATATCCAATTAATAAGATAAAAAACAGCTTTACACTAAAACCGCATTGCTAAACTTAAGATCTTGGATGAAATGATATAATTGCTTCTCTTAAATATTCTCTATCTATATGAGTATAAATTTCTGTAGTGCTAATAGATTCGTGTCCAAGCATTTCTTGAACGGCTCGTAAATCGGCACCACCTTCTATTAAATGTGTTGCAAATGAATGCCTGAAAGTATGAGGTGAAATATTCTTTTCTATTCCAGCTAAGGCACAGGCTTCTTTTACAATGTTAAAAATCATAACTCTAGATAATTTGCTACCACGGCGATTTAGAAATAAATAATCGTTATTGCCTTTTTTGGGGGTAATATGATTTCTAAAAGATTTAAAATAATTGTTAATTTCGTTTAAAGCAACTTTCCCTATTGGAACTAATCTTTGCTTGTTGCCTTTACCAATTACTTTTATAAATTCTTCATCAGCAAAAATATTCGAAATTTTTAGTTCAGCACATTCCGAAACACGTAAACCACAACCATATAAAACTTCTAAAATGGCTCTGTTTCTATGACCAAGGCTTGTACTTACATCTATAGATTTTATTATCAATTCAATCTCTTCTATTGATAAAACATCAGGTAATTTTCGGCTTAATTTGGGGGCATCAATCAATTCCGTAGGATTTTCTTCTATTAGTTCTTCAACTATCAAATACTTAAAAAATGATTTTAAACCCGAAATTATTCTAGCTTGCGATTTTTCATTTAAACCTTTTTGTGAAATATAAACTAAAAACTCATGCAAATCTTTTGAATCAATATTTTTTAAGTTAGAAGTTTTATTTTTTTCTTCAAGAAAATCGACAAGTTTTGAAATATCATCAAGATATGCCATTACTGTATTGTCCGATAAATTTCTCTCTAGTTTTAAATAAAATTTATAGTCGTTTAAAATATTTTTAAAAGCATTCATTGTTATAACTTAAATAATATTTTATATTTTTGAAAAAAAATATCTTGCAAGTTAATGAAAATTTTAATAATAAACGGAGCAAATCTTAGTAATATTGGACAAAGAGAAGTAGAAATTTACGGAAAAGATGATTTTTTAGTTTATTTAGAAAGTTTAAAATCTGAATTTTATGAATTTGAAATTTCATATTTTCAATCTCACGTTGAGGGAGAAATAGTTTCAAAACTTCATAGTTCTAATGGTAAAGTTGATGGCATAGTTTTAAATGCAGGTGCTTTTTCTCATACTTCTGTTGCTATTCGCGATGCTATAGCAGCAATAAAAACTCCTGTAGTGATGCTTCATATTTCAAATGTTTATGCTAGGGAAAAATTTAGAGCAAATAATATAATTGCACCTGTTTGTCGAGGAATAATTACAGGTTTTGGTTTGCTTTCCTACAAATTAGCTTTAGAAAGTTTTAAAAACTTATAATAAAGATTTTACCACTCTTAAATTGTGAGTATATCTTTTTAAATTTTTATTGTAAATCCCTTGATGGTCAATTCTGTCAATTCTTACTTTTCCTGAAGAATGAATAATTTTACCAGATTCATAAATTATTCCAACATGTATTATATTTCCTTCTTCATCGTCAAAAAAGGCTAAATCTCCAGCTTGTGCTTCGGAAATAAAATTGCATGTTTGTCCAAAATTAATTTGTTGAGACGCATCTCTTGGCAACTGGATTCCAACTAAAGAATATAAATATTGCGAAAATCCCGAACAATCTAAACCCCAAGTTGTGCGACCACCCCACAAATAAGGCGAATTTAACAAATCGTGAGCATGTTTAATAATGCATTCAGCTTTGTTGTCAAAACTTAAACATTTAAAGTTTTTTGGAATTTGGTATTTATTATCATTTATGTGAAATTCTTTTTTGTTCTTTGGTAAAACAGCACCATTAGGAAGCAGGATAGGAGTGTCGTTGACAGTAATCTCAAGTGTTTGATGCAACCTATACGCATTTTTAAATTCTTCGATTAATTTGTCTTCTTTATCCAAAAAAGTTAAAGTTGTGGTATCAACCCAGCCTTCGTAATCGTCGTGCAAAGTTCTAACTTTTGTCCAATCTTCTTTGTGTATTTGTATTTCAACCAACTCTCCGAACAACAGTTGATTTACCATTTCGCTCTTGTGCGACATTCCACTTCGTAGCGGAATATATGCTAGTTCACAAATTCCTATACGCATAATTAAAGCTTTAAAACTTTTTCAAAATTACATATAAATTCTGTGAATAAAGAAATAATTTTTTAACAAGAGAATTTTAATAACTCTGTCTAAAGTACTTGTTGAAAATTTAGTTTATAAAAAAATCAGTCCAAGTTTTTATGCTTGGACTGATCTATGAACATGTATTTTAGACTAACTATCTAGTTGTCAACTCTTAAAAATTTACCACCTAAATCAAACACCAACTCAACATTATTTTGCAACTTAATTTCATAAGTTTTGTTTTCCTTTTCAATTTGAACAATAAATTGATTTGGATAGTTAGTAGTGCAGTAGGTGATGATTGATTGTGGCAATAAAGCTAAAATACTCGCTGGTACAGCTAAAGTTTTTCCATCTATATTTGTCCATTCACCAGATTTGTTAAATTCTAATTCAAATCCATTTACAAGATCAATTTCCCAAGTATAGGTAGCGTCATCATAGTCTTTAAAAGCTCTAAGCACATCAACATTTGGGAAATGTGTAGAAACAAAATCTTGAACAGCTTTAGGAGTTTTCTTTATGTCCACTTCTTTATCTTTTTTACAACTAACACTTAGAGAAGTAGTAAGAATAAGTGCTAGCATAATAAATGCATTTAGTTTTTTCATATTAATTTTACTTTAATTTGTTAAAAATATAATTCACTCACTTTTTTAATAATTTGTAACTTTTAAGTTAAAAACAAAATAAGCAGTCAAAAGTTTACTTTATGAACTTTAAAAACTTTAAATTTATAAGTTAGTCATTTAACAGTATTTCTAAAATAGCAATCGCAGCTTTAGAAACCGAAGTACCAGGACCAAAAATTGCAGCTACACCAGCATCATAAAGGAATTGGTAATCTTGTGAAGGGATTACACCGCCTGCAATTACTAAAATATCTTCTCTTCCAAGTTTTTTAAGTTCTGCAATTACTGCTGGAATTAAAGTTTTGTGTCCTGCAGCTAAAGATGAAACACCAAGTATGTGAACATCATTTTCTACAGCTTGTTTTGCAGCTTCTTCGGGAGTTTGGAATAGTGGACCTATATCCACATCAAAACCAACATCGGCATAACCTGTAGAAACTACTTTAGCTCCGCGGTCGTGTCCGTCTTGTCCCATTTTTGCAACCATTATACGAGGTTGGCGACCTTCTTTTTCGGCAAAAGTTTTACATAATTCTTTTGCTTTATTAAAATCAGGATCGTCTTTTGATTCTGAGGAGTAAACTCCTGAAATTGTTCTTATCACGGCTTTATACCTTCCTACAATTTTTTCACATGCATCAGAAATTTCGCCTAAACTTGCTCGTTTTTTAGCAGCGTCAATTGCTAATGCTAACAAATTACCTTTACCTGTTTCTACACATTTGGTAATTGCAGCTAAAGCAGCTTGGCATTCGGCTTCGTTTCTTTCTGCACGTAGTTGTTCTAATCTTTTAATTTGAGCTTCTCTTACTGCTGTATTGTCAACATCAAGAATATCAATAGGATCTTCTTTTTCTAAACGATATTTATTTGTTCCTACTATAGTTTGTTCGCCACTGTCGATACGTGCTTGTGTGCGTGCAGCAGCTTCTTCAATTCTCATTTTTGGAATTCCAGACTCAATAGCTTTAGCCATTCCGCCTAATGATTCAATTTCTTCAATTAATTTCCAAGCTTTGTGAGCAATTTCATGAGTTAACGATTCAACATAATAAGAACCTGCCCATGGGTCAACTTGCTTGCAAATATTTGTTTCTTCTTGAATATAAATTTGAGTATTTCTTGCAATACGTGCAGAAAAATCTGTTGGTAAAGCAATAGCTTCGTCCAATGCGTTTGTATGTAAAGATTGAGTGTGTCCCAAGGCTGCACCCATTGCTTCGATACAAGTTCTTGCAACGTTGTTAAAAGGGTCTTGCTCTGTAAGCGACCAGCCCGAAGTTTGAGTATGAGTTCTTAGTGCAAGAGATTTTGGATTTTTTGGATTAAATTGTTTTACAATTTTTGCCCACAACATTCTTGCAGCACGCATTTTGGCAATTTCCATAAAATGGTTCATTCCCAATGCCCAGAAGAAAGACAAACGAGGAGCAAAAGCATCAATATCAATTCCAGCTTTAACTCCTGTGCGTAAATATTCAAGTCCGTCAGCTAAAGTATATGCTAACTCAATATCAGCTGTAGCACCAGCTTCCTGCATGTGATAGCCAGAAATACTAATGCTGTTGAACTTAGGCATATTTTGAGATGTAAATTCAAAAATATCGGCAATAATTTTCATTGAAAATTCAGGTGGATAAATATAAGTATTTCTCACCATAAATTCTTTTAAAATGTCGTTTTGGATAGTTCCTGCAAGTTCTTCGAGTTTTGCTCCTTGCTCCATAGCAGCAACAATGTAGAAAGCTAAAATTGGTAATACTGCTCCGTTCATTGTCATAGAAACCGACATTTGATTTAAAGGAATTTGGTCGAATAAAATTTTCATATCCAAAATCGAATCTACTGCCACACCAGCTTTCCCAACATCGCCCACAACGCGTGGATGGTCAGAGTCATAACCACGGTGAGTAGCAAGGTCGAAAGCAACAGACAAACCTTTTTGTCCGGCAGCTAGGTTTCTACGATAAAAAGCATTTGATTCTTCAGCAGTTGAAAAACCTGCATATTGACGAATTGTCCAAGGACGCATAACATACATAGTTGAATATGGACCGCGTAAATATGGCGATATTCCAGCAGCATAATTCAAATGTTCCATTCCTTTTAAATCATCAGCAGTATAAAGTTTTTTTACTGGAATTTGTTCAGGAGTCATCCAATTTTTCTCAGTAACAGATTTGTCTGAAACTGTATTCTGAGCTCTTGTCTTAATATCTATATTTTTATAATTAGGTTTCATTTTTTAAGATTTTTTTAGTTAATACCAAGTTGTTTTTGATAAGATTTTAAATCTTCAAGTACGTTAGATCTAACGTGAATAAAGTTTTTAATTCCTTTAGCTTCTAAGGCATCTTTACAAGCTGGGTTACCAGCAACAACTAAAATTTTGCCATTAATTTTTTCAAAAGCTTCGGGAGCTAAAGTTTCATATTCTTCGTCAGAGCTACACAAAACAACTATATCAGCATTTCTTTCTTGTGCAGCTTTCATTCCTTCTGCAATATTGTCGAAACCGTTATTGTCAATTACTTCAAATCCTGCACAAGCAAAAAAGTTGCTCGAAAACTGAGCGCGTGCTTTTCTGAAAGTTAAATTTCCAATTGTTAGCATAAACACAACTGGTCTTTTCTTAGCTTTATCGGTTTTTAATCTTAATTTTTCAAACTCTACAGCACCGCGATGTAAGGTAATGGTTTTAAACATTGTGTTTTCAATATTAGGCTTTTTAGAAATAGCAACTTCATCTTTAATTTCGTTAAAGTTTGGAAATTGGTTTGTGCCTAATAAAATTTCACGGCGTTTAGCAACATTCGACATGCGTGTTGTGGCAGTTTCGTTAATATTATCTTGTATAAAACCTTGTTTTACAGCTTCTCTATATCCGCCCATTTCATCAACTTTTAGGAATAGTTCCCAAGTTTTGTCGATAATCATGTCGGTTAGATTTTCGATATAATATGAACCTGCAGCTGGGTCAGAAACTTTGCCAAAATGAGCTTCTTCAGTAATTATTAGTTGAACATTTTTTGCAATTCTTAAAGAGAAGTCGTTAGGTTCTGTATAAGTAAAATCAAAAGGAATAACGCTCAAAGTATCTGTTCCGCCAATAATTGCAGACATTGCTTCGGTTGTAACTCTAAGCATATTTACATGTGGGTCGTAAATTGTTTTATTCCATTGTGAAGTTTCGCAATGCATATTGATTTTTGCATTTTTCAAGTCTTTGCAAGCATTTGCTTCAACAATTTTTGCCCATAAAAAGCGAGCAGCTCTAAGTTTGGCAATTTCCATAAAATAATTTGAGCCAACTGCGAAATTAAATCTAATTTTTGGTGCAATTTCGTCAGCAGAAATTCCTTGTTCTTTGAAAATGCTTAAATATTCTGCTCCTTCGCTTAATGCGAAAGCAAGTTCTTGCACAGCATTAGCACCAGCATTATGATAAGCATTGGCTTCAACACTTAGTAAACTAAATTGTGGTAAAATGTCTTTGTTTTTATTAAACATATTTGTAGCACAATTGCAAGAATCTTTACTGCAATAAGTTTTACCCATAAGAATCATATAAGCCAATGGGTCGAATTTGTTTGAGCCTTGAATTTTGCTTAAATCATAAGAATTTTCTTTAGCATAATCAGCCAACATTTCAACATATTTATCGCCAAGTTCGCAGGCTAAAATGTTAATTTCGGCAGCTTCAGGATTTATTTTATCCATTAATTTGTAAAAATCCTTTTTGCTTAAATCTTCAGTAATAATAAATCCCAAAGAATTAACTCCAGCATTTAACAAAGCAAGTGCTTGTTTATTTGCTAAATTTACATCTTTAACCCAAATATCTTGTCTAATAAATTTTAAACCTTCGTAATCAGTACCTCTTGTGTATGGAAAATTTCCGGGATTTGAATTCAAATAATCCAAGTTTTCCAAATTTTCGCTACGATAATAAGGTTTTAATGAAAATCCTTCTAAGGTTTTCCAGATTAATCTTTTCTCATAATCTGCACCTTTTAAATCTTTTAAAATAACTTCCTCCCAAGCTTGTGTGGGTATTGGAGGAAATTCGTGAAACAATTTTTCGTCCATATTTAAAACTAATTTGTTTTTAATTTATTTGCAAAATTAATAGGAATAATTGATTTACAAATGATTTATGTCGTAAAACTTGATTTTAAATTAAAAAATTGAAACTTAATTGTAATAATAACGTAAACTAAGCGTTATTAATATTATAAAATTAAAGCAATGATTATGAAAAAAGCATTAGTTTTTATAGCCTTATCAATAATTTTCGTTTCGTGTATTAAATATCCAGAACCTGATATACCGGCAGGTTATGGGATTCCTCCTACTTATACCAATTATTGCATTTTAGAAGAAATTTTTGGAAAGGTCAAAGAAGATACTATGATTTATAAGACTTATTATGTAGAAGTTTACTTTTCAGGAAACATTGTGAAAGAAAATACATTGTACAGCACAGTAGATTGTTCGAAAGATCCAAATCCTTATTGTGCTTTGCCTTATGAGCAAAAATATTTTCTGAATAAGATAAAAAATATAGAAATTTCGGCAAACAAACCATATAGAAACCAAACACAGGAGATTGCTGATATTAAATATTTTTTCAGAAACAAAGCTAGTATTTATGATGAGAAAGCATATTTTGAAGAAGAATTAGGCTATTCCCCAATGCATATTGTTTTCACAGAACCACCAGATTCTTCTCAAAACTTTATTTTTAAAATAAAAATAACAGATGATAACAATAATATATTTACTTGTTTAACTGATAGTGTTTACATTGAAAAGAAATAATTATGAAAAAAGTATTAATTATCTTAGCGTTTTTACTAATGAATATTGTAGCGTTTTCGCAAACTGCAAATAGTAAATTAAGTTTAGAATTGAGTGTTGGTAAATTGTTTTCGCCATATAGGTTTTATAAAAATCATACTGGTTATGAAAATATTAATTTAGGTTTAGCAATAGACATGACAGACAAAATGGGAATTTCTGTATCACAATCATATTCTCGAGCATATAGTCAAATTTCTAATAATAGAATTCTTGTAATGCTAACAAGCATAAATCCTTACATTACTTTTTTCCCAGAAAATAAAATTAATTTAAGAATTTCGGCAGGTACTGGATTATTGTATTTTTACACAAAGAGTTTATATGAATCATGTCCGCTAAGTGATCATGTTTTTGGAATACCAATACATGGAAATATTGCTGTTTTTTACAATATAAACGACAATGTCGCAATAAATTTGAATTTTGATTCGCATTATAGTTTTTTATTTAATAAGACATATAAGCTAATAATAAACGATAAGTATTATTTTAAAACCTGTTTTAATTCAGTAAATCTTGGACTGAGGTATAGATTTTAGATTTTCCACATATTTTTTGCTTTAATTGCTTTTTTTATTTTAAATTTGTATAAAATTAATAAATATGGATCATAAGCATTGTTATAAGAAAATTATGGGGAAAATAAAACTGCTTTTAATCTCTGTTTGCTTTACAATAAGCCCTCAACTTGTAAATTCTTAATTTTTTGTTGAACTAAATACAGGTTATGCAGCGCCTTTGTATTATACTGGAAAAGACACAGTTTATAATCAAGACTACATCCATAAATATAGATATGCTGATACTATATTTACAGAATGTGGAAAATATAATATGGGAAATGGATTTAGTTTGGGTTCTTCAATGGGATATCTAACAAAAATTGGGTTAAAGTTTGATTTAGATATTTTTTACTTAAATAATAAAGATATTAATTTTTTATACAATAACTATAGACATGAATGGAATATGGCTTACGGATGGAATTTTGGGGATAGTATTCCAAAATATTATAATAAATATGAACAATATATTGCATACTATTCCAGCAGATTTTCTTTAATCCCCAAAATTGGTTATGTACATGATTTTAAAGATTTTTCTCTTGAATATTATATTGGTTCTTGTTTTTCTGATATAACTGTTTATGTATATTATAATGGGTATGATGAATCAGTAACTAATACTACAGGCGTGGTACACGGTACTTTCGGAGAGCAAATTTACCATTACTATCAATTAGAAGAAAGTGTGTCAAAATTTAAGTATAACAAAAAATTAATAACTCCATATTTTCAACTAAAGTGTAATTATAAATTTAATCCAAATCTTAGTTTAAATATGGCTGCTAGTGTTTCTCCATTTATGTCTTTTAATAAGGACAAAGGTCTATATTATTATTACGGAAGAAAAAGCGTTTACGATGATAGAGAATTTTTGCAAGAACAAGAATTAGAAATGATTGATATTGTGCCACAAGGAATAAAACCAAATAGATATAACTTAAATGTTATAAACTTTTCTCTTGGCATACGTTACTATTTCCAAAAATAAAATTCAAAAACAATTAAAAATTTAGTATTTTTGTACAACTTTTTTATAAGTGTAGTTAATTTTATAGATTATGAAAAAAATATTTATCTTTTTAATTTTAATTTCCACATTTGGTTATCTTGTGGCTCAACAAAAAATCGACAAAGCCTTTCCTTATCTTACTTGGGTTGATCCGCAAAGTGGAGAAAAATCTTCACAAGGCGAACTTTTTGGCTATGATGTATTGGTATTTACTCCTGTGCATCAGAGAATAGAAAATTTACCAAAGTCAGACCCCTGTTATAAGTCAGAAAACAATTTAGATTTTTATTTGGTTGGAAGATATAAAAATGAAAGCATGACCGATGCAGTAAATATTCTGTATTCGCCAGGTCCAAGTTGGGATCCAAATTTTGTAATTACCGATAAAAACAATAAAGTTATTTGGAATTTTATATGCGAAAATATGTGCATAAATCTCACAGGTGTAATATATACATCTGGAAATGTTGACAAAATGTTTGATGAGCGTTGCAAATTCCAGTTGCAAAATAATAGAGTAGTGGAGGCAAAACAGCCTTATCTTTATGTAGGCATTAAAGATAAATTATTAAAACCTGTAAAACTTTATAGCGACAAAACTGGTGGCGAAGTAATTGCAACATTGCCAGTTGGTTATGAAGTAGAAGTTCTTTTAAGTGAAAATTATGATAAATTTGCAGAGAATATAGATTATCCAATAAACTATTTAGTGCGTACATCATTTGGTTTAGTAGGCTGGCTTAGACTTACAAGCGAAGATACTTATCATTTAGACCCAGTTATTAGAGGTTTAGGATATTTAGGTGATTAATAAATTTAAAAAGATGAAAAAATATATTTTGTACTTAGTCTTAATTTTAGCTTGTGTAAATGTAAATGCACAAAGCTTTAAATTGCCAGAAAAAATGATTAATTCTGAAGATAGTTTAGAACCTCTAACAGAAGAGGAAATTAGCGAAATCCAGGGTAAAGTAGATGAGTTTTATCATAAAATGCAAAAGCAATATTCTGATTATGATGAAATGGCAAAGCAATATTATGTAGAATTTAGAACAGATACTTTTGCTATTGAAATTATAGAAAACCTAAGAAGCTCAAAGCGAATTCCTGAGTTGGAATATAGCATTATTGTTTCTGATGTAAACGCAGCTTATGATGTTTTGTTAAATAAATATTATAAACTTTTACGAGCGAATTTGAATGAGGAAAAACAAGAAATGTTAAAACAATCTCAGCTAAATTGGCTTAAATTCAAGACATCAGAATTAAAGTTATGTGGTGAAGTATTCTTAGAAGATGGAAGTATAGGCGAAATAAAAGCTAGATATTATGATACTGAACTAATAAAATCTCGTACAATACGATTGTTTGAGTATTTAGTGGAAATAAGTGCGTATGTAGATTGATAATGGCTTTTTTGTTTCAAAAATTATTTTCAAAAAATCCAAGTATCTATAAAAAATCTTTAGAAACTTATTGGAAAATCTAAAATTCTTTCAACTTTTAACACTTCAACTACGTTCAGTGCATCGCTTTTAACTTTTAACTGATTAATATTCATCATTTCCATTTTCAAAATTCTTTTGTCCCACATGATAAGACAAGGATTCTTTAAGTTTATAAAAGTCTTTATTTGGATTTACGGTTCTAATTTTTGTTAATAAAGTTTCAGGGTCAATTAGTTCACTGAATGGAATAGGTTTTATGTCGAAATTATCTTCAACGCTAACCATATTTCCGAATTTGTTTTCTTCAAATAATTTGTAAGCACCGTAGCCCAACATACTGCCTAAAGTCGTGTCAAAAGCCGAGCTTCTTACGCAACGAGTTTCGTAACCAATTTGGCGAGGAATGATTTTTTTATTTTTTCCTGTTCTTTTGAAGTATTCTTTTTTTGCGGCATCTGCAATTAGTTTGCAAACTTCTGTTAATCCGTAATAAATATTTCCGTGTTTGTCTTTTTCTTTTGCAACTTTATCATCGGGTAGTTTGTCAACCAAACCTTCGGCAACGCAAATTACTCCATAGTTTCTTTTTTCTTTTTCTCTAGCAATAATTTGGTCAACAATTTTCTTTGCAAGCTCATTTATATCAATATATTTTTGGTCGAGAAAATCTTCTACAGCCAGCATCATAGTCGCTTGTGCTGAAACTCCAGCGGCATAAGTTATCCAGCCAGTTTTTCTGCCCATTAGCTCTATTATGAAATAAGAATCAGTACTTCTAGCATCTTCTCTAAAGTTGATAAGTGCATCTTTAGCAGTTTCTACAGCCGACCAATAACCAAAAGTCCAAGGTATTCCAAAATAGTCGTTGTCAATTGTTTTTGGCACATGAATAGTTGGAAAACCCATTAAATGCAAAAAGTTTGCAAGTTTTAAGGTGTCGTCTCCACCAATTGTAATAGCAACTTTAACATTTAGTGATTCAAAGGCGTTTATAATATTATTTAATTTGCTGTTTTTCTTTGGGTCCTCAATATCTTCAACTTTTTTAATGTCTTTACCTGGATTTGCTCTACTAGTTTTTAAAACAACTCCAGCATTTCCTCTAATTCCAGCAACTTCTCTAGTAAAAACTATATAATGTTCGCCTTCTTCTAAGGTTTTTAATTCATCAGTACCAAAGTTTTCGATATTTTCAAAACCTTTTAAAATTCCATAGAGTGGAATTCCTGCATTTATGAAATTTAACGCCAAAGATGAAATTACAGAATTTGCTCCAGAAGCAGGACCACCAGAGAAAATTACAGCTACAGAATCACCAGCATTATATTTGTATTTTCCTGCATTTTTATAAGAAATTTCAATATATTTTTGTCTTGCAGTTTTTGTATCAGTTTGTTTTGCCATGTTTTTTTAATATTATTTGTTTATTTATAAAGGTGTAAATTAACACAATTTTTAAAGATTACAAAACTAATAAAATTTATTAAGCTACTGATTTAATTAGGTTTATTTTTATTAACATGTTTGATATTTTTATTTAAAACTTATCTAATAATTTTATTAACTATCTACGTAAAATTGAAAAATTTACATTATTTTAGCACGAAATTAGATTAAAAATATGGCAGTACTTAAAAAAATAGCAGTTTTAACTTCTGGTGGTGATGCTCCCGGAATGAATGCCGCAATCAGAGCGGTTGTAAGACGTGCGATTAAAGAAGATATAAAAGTTGTAGGCGTTATGCGTGGTTATGATGGTTTGGTAAAAGGTGATTTTGTACCTCTACTTTCAAAAAGCGTTTCTGGCATAATTCAACTTGGTGGAACTATTTTAAAAACTGCTCGTAGTAAGGAGTTTATGACTCCAGAGGGAAGGCAAATAGCTTATAATAATTTAGTAGAAAATGAAATTGATGCTCTTGTGGTAATTGGAGGTGATGGTACTTTTAAAGGAGCAAGAATTTTTACCGAAGAATTTAATTTTCCTACAGTTGGAATCCCCGGAACTATTGATAACGACTTGTTTGGTACGGATATGACTATAGGTTATGATACAGCGTTAAATACTGTAGTTGAGGCAGTTGATAAAATTAGAGATACAGCAGCTTCTCATGAAAGAGTTTTTTTGATTGAAGTAATGGGACGAGACGCAGGATTTATCGCTCTTAGAGCAGGAATTGCATGTGGAGCAGAAGATGTGTTAATCCCAGAAACACCATCAGACTTAGAAGGTTTACATGAAAAACTTACTAGATATATAGATACTAAAAAAACTTCTAGCGTTATTCTCGTGGCAGAAGGCGATGAAGAAGGAGGTGCTTTCGAAATAAAAGAAAAAATGTCGAAATTTAAAGGCGACTATGAACTTAGAGTTACAGTTCTAGGACATATTCAAAGAGGAGGCTCGCCTTCAGCTTATGACAGATACTTGGCAAGTCGTTTAGGAATTGGTGCTGTAGAAGCATTGATAGATGACCAAAGAAGTATTATGATTGGAATGATTAATAGAGAAGTTGTTCATGTACCTTTTAATAAAACAACAAAACATCATAAAACTATAGACCAAAAAATGGTTGATATTGTTGAGATTCTTAATGCTTAAATATTGATGCAAAAACCTGTGTATGTAGAAGTCTTATTACCACTAGCTTTAGAAAATACTCTGACCTATGTTGTACCAAAAGAAATAAATAATACTCCAAAAATAGGCTCAAGAGTAATTGTAGAACTAGGAAAAAGAAAAATTTACACGGGAATTATCACAAAAATTCATTCAGAAAAACCAGATTATGAATGTAAAGAAATTCTTTCAGTAAAAGATGATTTTCCAATTTTAAGTGAAAAACAAACTGAATTATTAAACTGGATTTCTGATTATTATTGTTGCACTCAAGGCGAAACTTTAGCCGCTGCAATGCCGTCTAAATTATTGGCTTCAAGCGAAACTCAAGTTTGGTTTAATAAAAATTGCGAATCTGATTATTCTCCAACGCAAACTGAAATAAATATTTTAAATTATCTTGAAAATAGCCCGAAAGCAAGCGTTTCTGATATAGCAAAAGCTGTAAATTTAAAAAACCCATTGAAACATATTGAAAATTTGGAAGAACAAGGTTTTTTAAATCTTTCTCAACAAATTGTAAATGCTTATAAACCTAAATATCAAAATTTTTTAAGTTTTAATCTTGACTTAGCTCAGGAAAAACTTGATGAAATAGAAAAAATCTTAACAAAAAATAATAAGCAAAAAGAAGTACTTCAATTTTTTAATGAAAAGTGCTTACAAGAAAATATTACAAGTTTAGAATATTCTGAAAAATTATTAATGCAAGAATTAAATGTTGCAAAATCAACTATTCAAACGCTTGTAAACAAAGGGCTAATTGAAATTGTGAAAAAAGAAGAAACTCGATTTGAAACTATAAATGTTGAAAGTGCAAAAAGTTTAAAACTTTCTGAGGCTCAAACCGAAGTTTATAATCAGATTAAAAATAATTTTGGAAACTCTAAACCTGTTTTGTTGCATGGTGTAACTTCATCTGGGAAAACTGAAATTTATATAAAATTAATTAAGGAAGTTCTAAAAACAGGTAAACAAATTTTGTATTTATTGCCCGAAATTGCTTTAACTACTCAAATGATTAATCGTTTGCGTAATTATTTCGGCGATAAAATAGGAGTTTTTCACAGTAAATATACAGTTGATGCACGTTCAGAAATTTATTTGAAATTATTGAAAAAAGAATTGCAAATCGTTTTGGGAGTTAGGTCGGCGGTTTTGCTTCCATTCTCAGATTTAGGTTTAATTATTGTTGACGAAGAACACGAAACAAGTTTTAAACAACAAGATCCCGACCCACGATATTCGGCAAGGGATACTGCTGTAGTTTTATCAAAACTTCATAAAGCTGAAATTGTTCTCGGTTCGGCAACTCCTTCGATAGAATCGTATAATAATGCAATTAATTCAAAATATTTGCTTACAACATTAAACCAAAGATATGGAAATGTTGAAATGCCTGAAATCGTTTTGGCAGATATGAGCGATGCTTATAAAAGAAAAATTAATTCTGGACATTTTCATCCAATTTTAATTAATGAAATTAAAAAGGTTTTAGAAAAAAATCAGCAAGTAATTTTATTTCAGAATAGACGAGGTTATACTTCAATTATAGAATGTAGAGATTGCGGTTGGGTGCCTCATTGCAAAAGTTGTAATGTGAGTTTAACTTATCATAAATTTAGAAATAAGTTAGTTTGTCATTACTGTGGCGAAATGTACGACATTGTAAATAATTGTGGGAATTGTAACAGCGAAAAGCTTAGTCATAAAGGTTTTGGAACAGAAAAACTTGAAGATGAGGTAAGTAAATTTTTTCCACATGCCAGAATTGCTCGTTTAGATTATGATACAGCAAGTACAAGAAATAAATTTTCTCGAATAATTGAAGGTTTTGAAAAACATGAATTTGATATTTTAGTTGGTACACAAATGGTTACCAAAGGTTTAGATTTTCAAAAACTTGCTTTAGTTGGAGTTTTAAATGCCGACAATTTATTAAATTATCCAGAATTTAGAGCTTACGAAAGAGCTTTCCAATTATTAACACAAGTAAGTGGTAGAGCGGGTAGGAGAGATAAACGAGGCAAAGTCATTATCCAAACTTATGATGTCCTAAATCCTATAATTCAATATGTGAAAAATGAAGATTATCTTTCAATGTTTAATTCTCAACTTGCTGAAAGACAATTGTTTAACTATCCGCCTTTTTCAAATTATATAATAATAAAATTAAAACATAAAGATAGAGCTAAAGTGCATAGAACTGCCCATGTCTTTGCTATGATGTTGAGAACAAAACTTGGAAATAGAGTGAGAGGACCTGAAGAGCCTTTAATAAATAAAATTAGCAATTATTTTATTTTAAATGTTCATATTAGATTTGAAAAAACTATTTCTGGCACTCAGCTTAGAAAATTTATAAAAAATAGAATTGCAAAAATTAAAGAAGAAAGTGATTTTTCAAGCGTAAGGTTTGAAATAGACGTAGATCCATAAAATTTTTATACATTATTTAAAAAAAAATCACTTTTTCAAATCCAAACCTATGTTTTATTACGTCTAATAGATAAACAAAATTTATTAACAAATTAAAAAAATGAAAATGAAAAAAATTGGATTAATTATGATTGCACTTTTTCTAAGTTTAGCAATCAATCTATCAGCTCAAACAAAAGCAGTTTCTCATCTTCAAGATTCAACACTAACTCAAACTTCTGATACTGTTTCAGAAGCAAAGGATATTGACGATCTTGTTGACGAGCTTGTAAATAAAACTGTAAGTGCTAAAATAAAAGATTTAGATAGCGATTCAACTGACGCTACAGGTTTTGTGGGAACAATTATGTTTATGGTAATTGCTATGCCTATTCTAATTACATTTGCAGCAGTGGTTCTTATTATATTTCTTGTGTTAAGGTATAGAAAAATTCGAGAAAAAGGACGCTATGATCTTTATGTTAAAGCACTTGAAGCTGGACAACCACTTCCAGATAAGTTTTTTGAAGAACCAGCAAAAACATCTTCATCTAATCTTAGAAGAGGAGCTGTTTTGATAGCTGTTGGATTGGGTATGGCTGTTCTTGGTTTACTGGGAAAAAATGTTGTTATGATTGGAATTGGTGCTATTCCAGGATTTATAGGTATTGCTTTTATGCTGATTTATAATATTGAAAGAAAACACAAAAAGGAAGAATAAACAGTAAATGAGTAAAGCAGAAGATATGCTTTTGATTTCGCAGGTGGTTATCAGTGATGACCGCCTTGCGTTTGATAAACTTGTGCGTAAATATCAATCGCCTGTGCGTAGATTTTTACTAAATCTTACTTTGGGCGATTCTATGCTTGCAGATGATTTAGCACAAGAAACTTTTATCAAAGCATATCTGAATATCCGTTCTTTTAAAGGAATTTCAGCGTTTTCGACTTGGCTTTTCCGCATAGCATACAATACTTTTTATGATTCTATGCGAGCAAAAAAACATTTTGAAGACTTAAATACAAGTGAAATTGATAAAAAAAACAGCTCAGAAATTGAATATTCAGAAGAAAAGAACGATATTTACACCGCGTTAAAATTGCTCAGCGAAGAAGAAAAAGCAGTAATTCTGCTATGTTATATGGAAGAAATGACACATAAAGAAGCTGCAAAAATACTAAAAATGCCACTCGGAACTGTAAAAACACATGTTTTGAAAAGCAAAAAGAAAATGGGTGAATTTTTAATAAAACAAGGTTATGGAAACTAAAAATGATGAAATATTAAAAGATTTTTTCGCTAACAACAAATCCGAAATTCAAGATAACGGATTCACTGAAAGTGTGTTAAATCAACTTCCACGAAAGAAAGTAAAACAGGCAAAATGGCTTGTTCCTGTTTTTACCTTGCTTGGAATATTTGTTTCTACATTGTTTATTGATTTTAATAAACTTATTTCTGAAATTTACTTTTCTTTTTTACAACTTCCTCTGTTTTATTATGTTTGTTTAGTGCTAACAATTCCAGTTGTGGTTCTTTTACTTTTCTTTTTCGCTGAAAGACAAAATAAATTGCAATAAAATTGTAATTACAGTTTTTATTTCCCACCAAACTCCATTAAATACGCCTTAATGAAATCCCATATTTTACCGTCGAGTACAGCTTGAGTATTTCCTGTTTCGTAATCTGTACGAAGGTCTTTTACAAGTTTGTAAGGGTGAAGAACATAATTTCGAATTTGCGAACCCCATTCTATTTTTTGTTTTTGTCCTTCAAGTTTTTCTCTTTCTTCTTGTTGTTTGCGAAGTTCTAATTCGTATAATTGAGATTTTAATAACCTCATGGCATTTTCGCGATTTTTTAATTGAGAACGTGTTTCGCTATTTTCGATAACAATTCCTGTTGGTAAGTGCTTTAGTCGTACAGCGGTTTCAACTTTATTTACATTTTGTCCGCCAGCACCGCTACTTCTATAGGTGTCCCATTCAATTTCCGAAGGATTTATTTCAATATTAATTGTGTCGTCAACTAAAGGATAAACAAAAACCGAAGCAAATGAAGTATGTCTTTTGTGCTGTGAATCAAAAGGCGATAGCCTTACAAGTCGGTGAACTCCATTTTCGCTTTTTAAATATCCATAAGCAAAATCGCCACTTATGCTCATAGTAACAGATTTAATTCCAGCGGTGTCGCCGTCTAATCTGTCAATTATGCTAACTTTATAGTTGTTGTCTTCAGCCCAACGTAAATACATTCTTTCTAAAATCGAAGCCCAGTCGTTGCTTTCAGTGCCTCCAGCCCCAGAATTAATTGTAAGTATTGCATCAAAAGAGTCTTCTTCGTTGCGAAGCATGTTTTTGAGTTCTAAATCTTCAATTAAATTTACGAATTTTTCAAACTCTTTATCTGCTTCTTCTTCAGTAATTTCGTCTGATTTAAAAAACTCATAAACTAACTCAATTTCTTCGTATTTGGATAGCAATTTATCAAATTCAACTATCCATTTTTTTTCGGCTGTGATGTTTTTTAAAATTTTTTCTGCTTTTTCTGGGTCGTTCCAAAAATCTGGTTCTTGAGTTTTTAAACTTTCTGAAGCAACAAATTCGCGTTTTTGCTCAATCTCAAAGATACCTCCTCAAAGCTTCTATTCGAGCTTTTGTTTCTTTTATTTTCTCAGTAGTAATCATTACAAAATTTAATTTTACAAAAATAGGAATTTAAATCCCTAATATATCAAAAATTTTATAAATATTTTCAATTTCAAAGCCTCTACTTGATGCAAATCTTAATAATTTTTCTTTTAAAATAGATTTATCATCAGTTTTTATGTTTTTTATTTTTGCTTTTAAGATTTTGTGCAATTGGTCTTCATATTCTTGTTGGTCAATTAAATTTAAACTTGAATTAATTATTGAGCTTGGTATTTGTTTTTGTCCGAGCATATATGCAATTTTAATTTTTCCCCAGCCCGAAAATTGAAATTTATCATTAACAAATGCTGCCGAATATCTACTTTCGTTTATATAATTTTCGGAATTTAATTTTTCAACAACTGCTTCAATAATTTCTTGGTCATAATCTTGTTTTTTTAAATATTGAAAAATATCAAAATTGCACTTTTCGGATTTGCTACAATAATTTGCAGCTTTAGAAAAAATCTCGTTAAAAAGTTTTTGATTAGTCATAAACTTCAATATTTACAAAATAACCATTGTGTTTTCTAATGTTTAAAACATTTGCATTTTCAAAAATTAAATATTGCCCTTTTATTCCAATTAATTTTGATTCAATTTGAGGATTTGTGTCAAAATTTATGGTTGTAAATTTATCAATGCCTTGTGGTGCAAATGGATATTCTATTTTTGTAATGCTATTATCGAGAGTGATATATTTTTTAAACTCATCTGGAACAAGAGTCATAATTTCTTTTTTTGATTGAATTAAATCTATGTCGTGTTTAGTAGCCAAAAGCATTTTCGACCAGTTTGTTTTGTCAGAAATATGTTGTTTTAGAGCAACTTCTATTTGTCCAGCTAAGTTCCTATGTGGAGTTTTTGCAAGTTTTATTGCTTCTATAGCTCCTTGGTCAATCCAGCGAGTTGGAATTTGAGTATGACGAGTTACACCAACTTTTAAATTTCCTGTTAATGCCAAATAAACATAATGATCAATTAACGAGTTTTGCTTTGACCATTCCATATCTCTACTAATTCCAAGATGGGACATGTCTTTTTCGGGATTTAAAACGCCTTCATCACATTGAGGAAGACTTGTAAAGCAAGAATAGCAATAACCTTGGCAAAAACTTGTTTTTGTTAAAGCACCACAACTAATGCAATTTATTCGGTTTTGATATTCAATTTTAATTTTTTTACCTATAAGATTGTTTAGCTCAATTTCTGAATCGCCACATTGTAAAAAATATTTTACGGGGTTTTCAAAAATAGACCTCATTTTTTGAATATTTCCTGAATAAATCATAGTTGTTGTGTTTTATTTGTTTGTTGTGTGTGGTTTTCTGTCAAAATAAATGTTCTTAGCACTTGCACTTAGAGTGATTGCAAAAATTACTTTATATTTTTCATCAAACATTCCCATTTCTTTAACAGCAGTTCCGGCAGAAAACAGTACTCTATTGTCAATTCTATAATCAGCGGCTCTGCTAACTGCTGAACCAATTGCAATTCCTAAGTCAACAGTATTTATAGCACAAGGAACTTCGGGGAAATTATTTTTGTTTTCACAATTTTCTTTTCCACAAAAACCGCAGTTTCTTAATCCTAAACTTTCTATATATGTAGCTACAAGAATTATAACGTCAGATTCTCTCACATTGTTTGCATCTCGTAAAAAGAATTTTTGTCCGCTTTTTTCTGAAATTTCTTCCATTTTCAAAGCAATTTCTTCCATTTTTTCTTTATTGCTAACAATTCTAAAATCGAGAGTGTCGCGTCCTTTGCCTTTCGGTGCTGTTTGAATTGCAATACCAATATTTTTTGCCGCTTCCATTACGGCAGACGAAAGAGAGTTTTTGTCAAGTATCATATTTTTAAATTTATAATTTTATCAACTAATATTTCGGCTAATTTTGTTTTCGATTCATAAGTCCAACCAGCAATATGAGGTGTTAGAATTACATTTTCACTTTTTGCAAGATGTTGAAAATCAGGATTGTCCTTTAAGTCTATTGTTGTTTCAAAAGAAGCATCTTCGTATTCTAAAACATCTAAGCCAGCTGCCAATATTTTTTCTGATTTTAGAGCATCAACTAAATCCGAAGTTTTTACCACCTGACCACGAGCAGTATTTATTAAAATTATTGGCTTTTTAAATTTAGCTATAAATTCTGAATTTACCAAAAATTTGGTTTCTGCTGTCAATGGAACATGCAAACTTAAAATATCAGCTTTTTCAAAAATTTCTTTATAATCAGTCTCTTTTACAAATTGGTTGGAATAATTTTTTTTGTACTTATCGTAAGCAATAACTTTGCAACCAAAGCCAGAAAGTTTTTTTGCAAAACTACTTCCCATATTTCCGTACCCAATAATTGCTACAACTTTGCTACCTAACTCAGAACCACGATTTTCTTCCCGATTGCGAATGCCTAATTTCATTTCTTTGTTGGCTTTGGGAAGATTGTTTAATAAACTCAGCAACATAGCTACAGCATGTTCGCCAACGGCATCGCGATTTCCTTCTGGTGAGTTTAAGCAAACAATTCCTTTTTTGTTGCAATAGTCTGTGTCAATACTTTCCATTCCTGCACCAACACGAGCAATAAATTTTAGATTTTTTGCACAATCAATAAATTCTTTATCAATATTAAATCTGCTACGAATAACAATTCCACAATATTCCGAAATAAATTTTTGAATTTCAATTTTACTTTCTTTATATGCTTCTGCAACAGTAAAACCAGATTTTTTCAATTTTTCTGGAATAATCTCATGAACAGTATCTATCAATAAAACTTTGTTATTCATAATTTAATTTTATTAAGCTACAAATATAAAACAAAAAAAAAGACCGAGAAAATTCGGTCTTTCTTTTATAGAATTTTATATCTTATTTCATATATCCATATCTGTGGTCAGTTGGGCTTACGAAAGTTTCTTTAATAGCTCTTGCATTTACCCATCTAATTAAGTTTAGCGAACCTCCAGCTTTATCGTTAGTTCCAGACGCTCTTGCACCACCAAATGGTTGTAAACCTACCATTGCACCTGTTGGTTTGTCATTAATGTAGAAGTTACCAGCAGCGTATCTTAAAGCATCAACAGCAATTTGAGTAGCGTAAATATCACGGCTAAAGATAGAACCTGTTAATCCATAAGGTGAAGTTGTGTTACAAATTTCAAGTGTTTCTTCATATTTGTCATCTTCGTAAACATAAATTGTAACTACTGGACCAAAGATTTCTTCTTCCATAGTTGTAAATCTTGGATTTGTTGTAACGATTACAGTAGGTTCAACAAAATATCCTACAGATTTGTCGCCTTTACCACCAGCAATAATTTCACATTCTTTAGAATCTTTTGCTAATTGAATATATCTCATAATATTGTCGAATGAAGCTTCGTCAATAACTGCATTTATGAAATTATCAGGATCGTTTACATCGCCCATTTTGAGTGTGGAAAGCGTTTTTGTTAATATTTCTTTTGTTTTGCTCCATAATGATTTTGGCATATAAACGCGAGAAGCTGCCGAACATTTTTGACCTTGATATTCAAAAGAACCACAAACTATAGCATTAGCAACTTCGTCAGCTTGTGCAGATTTGTGAACAAAGATAAAGTCTTTACCTCCAGTTTCACCTACAATTCTTGGATAAGAAACATACTTGTCAACATTGTTTGCAGCACCTTTCCACAATGTGTTAAAAGTTGCTGTAGAGCCAGTAAAGTGTAAGCCAGCAAAATGTTTACTTGCTAAAATAACCTTACCCATCATACTACCTTTACCAGGAACAAAGTTTACAACTCCGTCAGGTAAACCAGCTTCTTTGTAAATTTTCATTAGGTGATAATTTGAATAAACTGCTGTAGTTGAAGGTTTCCAAACAGTAACATTACCCATTAAAGCTGGCGACATATTTAGGTTTGAAGCAATAGCTGTGAAATTAAAAGGTGTTAAAGCAAATACAAAACCTTCTAAAGCACGGTATTCCATTCTGTTTAGTTGATTTTTTATTTCACCAGGTTGGTTTGCATAAATTTGAGATGCATAGTGAGCATTAAATCTTAAAAAATCAGCAGCTTCGCAAACAGCGTCAATTTCGGATTGGTAAATATTTTTACCTTGTCCCAACATTGTAGCAGCGCTAATAGTAGGACGATACTTTGTTGAGATAAGTTCAGCAATTTTTAAAGTAATGCTTGCTCTTTCTGTCCATGGTAAATTTTCCCATTGTTTTTTTGCAGCCATTGCTGCTTCTATAGCCATTTCGACTTCTTTTTCACCAGCCATATGGCAAACAGCTATAACTTTTTTATTGTTATGAGGCATAACAACATCAACAGTATTTCCTGTTCTAACTTCTTTTCCACCTATAATTAATGGAATTTCAATTTTTTCAGAACTCATTCTTTTAAGCTCTGCCATTAAAAGTTCACGTTCTTTACTTCCTTTTAAATACTGAAAAATAGGTTCGTTTGCCGGTCTTGGAAAACTAAATAATGCATTGTTCATAATAAAATATTTTAAACTTTAAATTTTGTTAAGATTACAAAAATAATAAAATTATTTTATTTTCTAAGAAGAATTACCATGATAAAAAACATCAATTGTTGAAAAAAGTATAAAAATATTGGAAAATCTTGGGCTTATTAAAAACAAAAAAGATTGCACTTAAAAATGCAATCTTTTTTTAATTCTTTTTGTTGTCCGACAAGGATTCGAACCTTGACAGGCAGAACCAAAATCTGCAGTGCTACCGTTACACCATCGGACAAAAGAACTTTGTGAGTGCAAAAGTAATCCTTTTTAATTAAATACCAAAAAAATTGTGTAAAAAAAACTTGCACAAGCAGATTCCGTGCTTATCGTTCATTATCAGCAGTTTAGCTATTCGTACATTCCTGTTTTCAATCTAATAACTTCTTGGTCGCTAAGAAATCTCCATCTTCCTCTAGGTAAGTTTAGCTTAGTTAAGCCTGCAAAATAAACTCTATCCAACTTTTTTACATCATAGCCAAAATGTTCCATAATTCTACGAACAATTCTATTTCTTCCAGAATGAATTTCTATTCCTACCTCAGTTTTTAGATTGTCAACATAGCTAATTGCGTCAACAACAATTGGTCCGTCTTCTAATTCTATTCCTTCAGCAATTTGGTTTAAATGGTCGCGAGTAAGAGGTTTGTCGAGTTCTACGTGGTAAATTTTCTTTTTATTGTACGAAGGGTGGGTTAATTTTTCGGTTAATTCGCCATCATTTGTCAATAAAAGAAGTCCAGTAGTATTTCTATCCAATCTTCCTACAGGATAAACTCGCTCTTTGCAAGCATTTTGAATTAAATCCATAACTGTTCGTCTGCCTTCGGGGTCGTCAGATGTAGTTACATAATCCTTGGGTTTATTGAGCAAAATATAAACTTTCTTTTCAGGATTTATTTTTTTGTCATTAAATTTAACTTCATCGCCAGGCATAACTTTTATGCCAAGCTCTGTAACTATTTCGCCATTTACACTAACTAATCCTGCACTAATAAAAGTATCTGCTTCTCGTCTTGAGCAAATACCAGCGTTAGCAATATATTTATTAAGTCTAATACCTTCTTTTGGTGTAGCTTTTGCTGATTTGTCATTTCGTCTCGAGGGTTTAGAAATTTTCTTCATTTTTAAAGACCTTGTATCAACTCCTTTAATATCATCAATATCAAAGCTGTCCATATTTCTGTTTTTGGACTTAGGTTTTTCAAATTTAGGTTCAGAAATTTTCTTTTTTAAATATTCTGGTCCATCAAAATATTTTGATGCTTTGTCATATTTTTTTCCGTAATTTTTACCTTTTCTTGGTGCTGAGTCATTGTAATTTCTTGGTCTTTTGCTAGATTTAGTTGTCTGATTATTGTTATAAGCCATTTTAAATTTAATTTAAGGTTAATAAAAATTTTTTAAGCAAAGCAGGTGCTTGAATAAATCTAACTTGATGTGCTAGAATGCAATCTTGTGTTTTTCTATATTATTAACATCATTAATGTTATATAAGTAGTAATGCTTTTTATTTTTTTTGTCTTGTAAATTTTTGAAATCATGTCTTAAAGTTTTATTTATTTAATATGTTTAACGTAAAAAAAATATTTTTGTTTTGATTTTAACAAAATAAAAACAAGTATTAAATATTTTTATAGCGTTAATGTTTGATTACCTGAATATTCCCAATATTCAAAATTATTTTCTTCGATTGCAGGAAAGTTCATTTTAAATCCGTCTTTAAATATTTCAGGAAGTCTATTAAATGCTGTAGTTGCTGTAATTCCAGTAGGCGAAATAGGTTGTTTGTTGAAATAACAGCATCTTTTTATAGTTTTTAAATTTGTTAATTCTATAAATTGGGGAACAGCCAACAAAGTAATTAATGATTCATAAAGTTGCTTTTTTGCTTCTTTTCTATGTCCCTTAATATTTGGGCTGTCCTTTATCTCTCCAAGGATTAAATTATTTCCATTATCACATACAATTATATCACATCTTTTTCTGCTTCTTTGAAAAGAATTAGGTAAACTTGTTACAAATTTTTCATACTTAGCAACTGTAACTGTCGCAGATTTTGGATTGGAAAATCTTGCCATACCTGCTCCAATTTTGGTATGCAACACAATATCTTTTATAAGAGCATTATCTTCAATTTCGAAATATGGCTTGTTTGTTTGGATTGTCAAATTTGGTTCATCGCAAACAGAAAGATCATAATAAGCTGTAAAATCATTCTTCAATAAGTCTTCCATCTTTGTCTAATTGATTGTATTTGTCATAAATGTTATTGATTGTATCCGATAAAGCATTTGTGTTTATAATTCTTTGATTTTTAGCTACTAAATCTTCAATTTCCCCTTCTTCTACTAGGTAAACCGCAATCTTTTCGAACTCAATTTTTGCTCCATCAATTAATTTATTACAGTCATGTGCTTTGATTAGTAAATTTAAATGATTAATAATATATGGACTGTGAGTTGAGAACATTAAATCAATTGTGTTTTTGTTTGACACAAAGCATTTAGAAATCAAATCATTTATTAATTCACATTGAGCATCTGGATATAGGCTTAATTCAGGTTCTTCGATATGGATAAATAATTTCTTTTTTATTTCTCCAAGATTTTTAACAGGTTTGAAATCTCTCAAACTGTCTGTTTTGGAAAGAAAGTTTAATAATGTTCTGTTGAAAGCTTCTTCAAAATCAAAATACTTTGAAAAGTGTTCAGCTATTAAACTAACTGGAATAGCATTTTGAGTTCCTGAAGAACTGTTTTTAAGTGTTAGTTTGTATTCTTTGTCAGGGTCTTGAATGTAGTATTTTTTAATAGACTGCTCTTTTTCAACAGACAGTTTTAAGTTTAAATAATTAATATCAAGGTCTTTAATATTTTCAGAAGCCAAATCGAAGTCATTATATACCTCATGAAAGTAAAAACCTAAATATCCACCGCTAAGAGAAGCACCTCTCTCAGACCAAAGTGGAATAATATTTCTTGTTTCAGAAATGAAACTTATTTTATTGTAACATAAATCTTGAGTTTCAATCAAATTTTTATCACTTGTTCCTGTAAGTTCGTTTTGTACAAAATGAAGAGTATATTTTCTATTGTCAGAAAACTCAACCGTATAGATAATCTCAGTATCATTTTTTAGGTATTCCTCAAAACCGCAATTTTTAAAATATGCGTTTATATTAAAGTTAAAAAGGCTTTTTGAAACATTGCTTGTTTTTAGGTAAGAGTGAATATTGTGCATTTTGTAAAGCCATCTAAACAATGCTACAACTTTCATTAATGTGCTTTTACCACTTCCTGATTCACCTATTAAAACTGTTAGTGGTTTGATGTCATCAATAAAAATGTCTTTTATTGGACCTAAGTTTTTTATATGTATTGATTCTTTCATTTTTATTTAATATTGCGTATTTATAATTTGTCACTATGAAACTAACATAACAAAGCTGTTATATAGTGTTTAATTAGTGGCAAATATATTTTATAAAAATATAAACTAGATTACGTAGTTCAAAGACGATTTTTTAAATTTATACAAAAGCCATATTATTGTTTACAAACAGCGATTTATATGGGTGTAAAAGATTGTTTTTGCTAAGATGTTAAATCTTGTATTATGAAAGTAATTTTTCATTAAAATACTTGTTTTATACTCTAAAACATTTTAAAATATATTTTATAACATTTTAAAAACTTATTGCTAGAAGTAATTTTGCAAAATATAATTTTATTGATTTAATGGATATACTTTTTGCTCCATATTTTGCTTTATTTTTAATAATTATCTTAGGTCTTTTAATTGGTAGAATAAAGATAAGAGGCATTAGTTTGGACATTTCTGCAGTATTGTTTGTTGCTATGGCTTATGGTTATTTTGGATTGGAAATGCCTGCAGATTTAAAAAATATTGGCTTAGTACTTTTTATTTTTACTATAGGATTTCAATCTGGTCCTGCATTTTTTGAGACTTTTAAAAAAGAAGGGAAAAAATTAGTAATATTAACTATACTCATTGTTGTCTCTAGTGCTGCTGTAGCTTTAACTTGTGGAATGTTACTTGGCTATAGCCCAGCTTTAACTGGCGGTTTGTTTACAGGTGGAATTACTAGCACACCCGGACTTGCTACTATAACAGAGTTGTCGAATTCGGGCGAGGCAACTATAGGTTATGGTATTGCTTATCCATTTGGGGTTGTTGGTGTTGTGCTTTTTGTAAAACTTTTTCCTCGTTTATTTAAAATGGATATTAAAAAAGCTGAAGAAAAATATGAAGCCGAAAATTTAGAAAAATATCCTAAAGTTATTAGTAGAAATTTTATTGTAGAAAATCCTGAAGTTATTGGTAAACAAATATCAGAACTAAATATAAGGAAAAATACAGGTGTAGATATTTCTAGAATTTTTCAAGGCGGAATGGCTTTTACACCAAACCCGCAAACAATCTTATTTAGTGGCTCTATAATAAAAGCTGTTGGCACCGAAGCTGATTTGTTAAAGGTACAAAATTTAATCGGCACACCAACAGATGTAGAAATTGTGTTAAATGAAAATTATGATATTAAATTTGTTGTTGTAACTAATAAAAAAGTATTAGGTAAAACTACTAGAGAGCTTGGTTTGCAAAGTAAATACAATGTTGTAGTTACAAGAATAAGACGTAGCGGAGTTGATTTTTCTGTTAGTTCAAATTTAAAACTACAATTTGGTGATAAAATTAAAATTGCTGGAATAAAAGAAGATGTAAATAAAGTAGTTGAATTTTTAGGAAACGAGGCTAGTAAGGTTCATGAAGCCAACTATTTGCCAGTAGCTGTAGGTATAGTTTTAGGAGTTTTACTTGGACAAATAAGTATAAAAATAGGAAAATTTGACTTTTCTTTAGGTTTAACAGGTGGAGTAATTATAGTAGCAATAATTTTATCACGTATTAGAAAAATCGGACCAGTAGTTTTTTCGCTAACAACAGTAGCTTCACAGATTTTACGACAAATTGGTCTATTATTATTTTTGATTGGCGTAGGAACAGAAGCTGGTTCAAGTATTGTGCCAATGTTAAAAACTAGTGGAGTTAGTTTGTTTTTATCGGGCGTTTTAATTACCATGGTACCAATGATTTTAGCTGTTATTTTAGGAAAATATATTTTAAAAATTGATGTTTTACAACTTTTAGGCGGAATACCAGGCGGTATGACAAGTACTCCAGGATTGGCAGCTGCAAGCTCTATGACAAAAACAAATGCTCCAGGTATTGCTTATGCAACCATTTATCCTATAGGTATGATTATGGTAATAATTTGTGTTCAAATAATGTTTTGGATAATGGCTTAGTTTGGAAGTTTAATTTTATTAATATCATCAATCCATTTGCGTTTTTCTTTATTAAACCTTTCCATGTGAATAGAATCAACAGGTTCTGCTGGTGGTGGTTCAAATTTAAGTGGGTCTATTTTTTTGCCATTTTCATGAATTTCATAATGCAAGTGAGGACCAGTTGACCAGCCCGTGCTTCCTACATAACCAATAATATCTCCTTGATTTACTCTATCTCCAACCTGATATTCTCCAAATCTCGAAAAGTGCATATATACAGTTGAATAAACGCTATTATGGCGAATTTTAACATAATTACCTGCACCAGTTCCATAAGTACGAATAACTATTGTTCCATCAGAAGCAGCATAAACAGGAGTTCCTGTAGGTGCAGAAAAATCAACAGCTAAGTGTGGCGTAACAACATGATGAATTGGATGCATACGTGCATGAGAATAACGCGAACCTATATGAGTATATTCTAATGGTGCTGGCATAAAAGTCTTTCGCATACTATTACCAAGTGTATCATAAAAACAAAGAACAGAGTCTTCCACAAAAGGTATAGCCCAAAGTTCTTTTCCACCGTGATGAAAAACACCAGCTTTAATTTCTCCTAAGCCAACTCTTTCATTATCAACAAAATATTCGTCATAAATAACTTTGAACCAGTCTTGTTTTTGAAGCGAATAAAAATCAACTGTCCAAGCAAAAGTTTGAGACAAAGCCAAAGCAATATCCCAATTATAACCATTGTCAATCATTGTTTGCCAAAGCGAATATTCAATAATGCCTGAGGCAGTGTTAGTTATTGTGTCGATTTGTTTTAATGCTCTTTTAATATAAACAGTATCAGGATTGCGAAAATCATAAAGTGTATATTTCATTTTAGAATTTTCATAAACAAAAATTTTAGCCTGTGGAACATCATCAATTATGGTGTCGTAAAAAATTGTGTATAAATTTCCAACTGTTATTAGCGTTGTCCTAAAAGTGTCGCATGACATTTCTACAACTTTGTGTATTTGTTGAGAACTAATTCCATATTTACTTAAAATTCCACCTATATAATCGCCTTGACGAACAGTATCTTCAATAAGTTCCCAACCTGTTAGCGGAATTCCAAATTTTTCTGGAATAACTTCTTCTTGAACTTCTTCTGTAATAGGAGTTTCTTGTTTTTTAGGTTTAAAAATAAAGAATAAAACAACTGCTACAATTAGTAGAAAAATTATTAAAATTATTAAAAATCGTTTCTTCGTCATAACTTAAATTTTTTTTCAATAGTTTGTCTAATCAAATCTAAAAATTTATCTTCCCAAACATTTACCGAATATTTTTCTTCAATGGTTTTGCGTCCATTTTTCCCAATTTCTTTGCGTAGCTCAGGGTTTTCTATGAGTTTTGATAAAATTTCAAACCATTGTTCGTCATCATCTGCTAAGAAACCATTAACTCCATGTTCAATTATTTCGGTATTTACACCAACTGGCGACATAACAGCTGGAATTTCTAAACTTAAACATTGTAAACCTTTAAAACCACATTTGCCATTACTCCATTTATCATTTGGTAGTGGCATTATTCCTATGTCAAATTCGCACAAATCATCAATTTCTGTTTCTTTATTCCATTGTGTTAATTTTACGTCAATATCTTTATCCCAAGTTTTTGTGTTTGCAATTACTTTAAAATATACTTTCTCTTTGTATTTTTCTTTTATTCTTTTTAATACAGGAATGGCTGTGTAAAAGTGTTTTAAAGTTGTAGTAGTGCCTGTCCAGCCTATGCAAACTGCAGATTTTTTGATTTGGCTTTTTGAAAAATTGTGGTAGTCAATATTTAAGATTGTTGGTAAAATAAAAACATTTGAGTTGTACTGTTTTGCATAATCTGCCAAAAATTTATTTCCTACTAATACAAGTGTAGATAATCCGCATATTTTAGCATTTTTTTCGGGTCGTTTTAGCCAAGCCAAATTTTTGTTTCCATCGCTTGTGTCGTTTAACCAAATGGAATCATCAAAATCAAAAATTATTGGAACTTTTGTTTTTGCAAGTTTTTTCTCGAAATATGTTGTGCCAAGCATAAAGGCTTCGCGATATATAAATATTAGATCGCAATCTTTTGTAATTCTAACATCTCTTAAACGATGAAAAAAACTTTTTATAAGTATTCTAAGTTTAGCAAAATATTTACCTTTTGAATAAAAAAGCTCATCATCTTTTTTACTGATAATATTAGAGAAAATAACTTCATAGCCATTTTGCTCCAAAGCAGGGATAAAGTGTTCAAGTCTAAATCTTTGCCCTGGCGACCTGTCTTTGCGATGCTGAACTATGGCTAAAATCTTTTTCATTTTTGACTTAAACTTTTGTAAATATTATAATATCTATCAACTCCCATTTGCAAAGAAAACAATTTTTTTGAAACTTCTCTTAGTTCACTTTTGTCTAGATTAAAATTTTTGTCTAATTTATCAATAGTGTTTTTATATTCTTGTTCATTAAATTCAGATACTACAAGCCCTATATTGTTGTTGCTAAAAATTTCATCAATATCGCCTACGTTTGAATTGCAAACAATAGGAATTCCCATGCCTAATATTTCGGCTAATTTAGTTGGTGAAGATGCTTTTTTAGAAAAAACAGGTTTTATGAAAAATATTGACATTGTTGACAAACTTAAAAATTCAGGAACTTGGTTTCTATCAGCAGATTTAATGATAATATCATTTTCGTTAATATTCTTTTCCTTGGCGTTTGCTAAAATATTTACAGGATTATCGTTTGTTATAAAGAAAAATTTAGAGTTTGAATATTTTTGTTTTAAAACTTTGAAAAAACCCAACATTTCATCTAGCATATACCAAGTTCCGATAGAGCCTAAGTAGGATAAAACAAAATCATCTTTAGAAATATTTAGTTTAGTTCTTAATTCATTTGTTTTTTCTGTCGAAATTTTGTTGTAATCAAAATGTTCTATATCTGCACAGCAAGGAATAACTTCTATAGGTATATTTTCAAAATCATTTTTTTGATGAATAATTTTTTTGCCAGCATTTGTTAAACTAATTGTATAATCAGCATTTTGTAAAAATATTTTTTCTTTTCTTTTAAAAAAGTCATATACAAGTTTAAAAATTGGATTTTTAATATTCCACAAATTGCCGTCAACTCTTTCGTCAGCATAAAAGCCACGCATATCAAATAAAAACTTAGTTCCGAATTTTTTCTTTAAGCTTAAACCAACAAAAGCAGAAATATAAGAACGACAATGAACTATTTTGAAATTATATTTTTTATGAAGTTTTTTTGCAAGTTTTTTTAATGCATGAATATCTTTTAAAGTCGAAACTATTGGTGGATTTTTTGTATAATTAATATGGTGCCAAAAAATATTAGACTCAGTAAGTATTTTTGAAATTAATTCGTTTTTCTTTTGAAAATTTACTTGTTTTTCAGCCGACAATATATGTATTTCAAATCCTTTGTTTGAAAGTTCTTTTAGGTATGGAATAACTTGAGATTGCCCCAAGGCATCTGTCATACCGTCATAAGAAATATATAAAACCTTATTATTAGAAATATCTATATCTATAATCTTCTATTTTAGCTTTTTGAATTAATGCTTCAAGTATGTAATCAATTTGTTGATCTTGATTATATAGTCTTGACATAAAATTAATCATAGCTTGATTTTGTTCATCAGAGAAATCTGTTTTTGAAGGAGCAGTTGTTTTGTTTACTACTTTAACAACAAACACTCCATTATTTCCTTTAAATGGTTTAGAAAGAACATTTGTGTCTAATACTGAAGCAACAGCATTTACATTTGGTTCAAATCCAAGACTTGGGATATAACCAGCACCAAAACTTACTGCATTAGCAGAAGCTACTTCTATTCCGTATTTTTCTGCTATGCTATTCAAATCCATTTTGTTAGATAAATCTTTTTCTAAGTCAGCCAAATATTTTTCAGCTTTTTTATTATCAATAACTTTTGGTTCAATTCTTTCTTTAACTAAATCAAATGGCATAGGTCCTACTTCGTAAATACCTTTAAGTTTTGCAATAATAAATTTATCTGTAAAATTGTAAACTACAGAAACATCACCTTCTTTAGTTTTGTCGTCAAACGCCCAGCGAACAAGTTCTCTAGCACCTTCTGTTTGTCCAATTTTATCATCTAAATCTCTAAGTCTAGCTGTGTAATTTACTAGTTGTTCTTTTCTAATAGCTTCGTCAAATTGTTTGCCTGTAGTGTTTTCAGAAGCAAAGTGAGAAGCTTCAGTAAAGTAATTATTTACAGTAAGTTCAGAAAATTTAACTTCTTCATAAACAGAAGTTAGAGAAACACGTTTCTTAGGACTTGTTTGGTCTGTTATTTTAAGAATATGAACTCCAAAGTCTGTTTTTACAGTTAACAAATCTCCAGTTTTTCCATAAAAACAAGCATCGTTAAATTCTGGAACCATCATACCATAAGTAAACCAATCTAAATCTCCGCCTCTTTCTGCTGTGCCATCTTCAGAGTTTGTCATAGCAATAAGCTCAAATTCTGTTCCTGCTTTGATAAGAGCTAAAAGAGAATCTGCTTTTGCTTGGCAATCTTCCCAAGTGAAGTTTTCGTTAGGTCTAATTAAAATATGACTAGCTCTAACAGAATCGGGAACATAATTGATTTCTGATAATTCAGAGAAAAAATATGATCCATTGTTGAAAAGTATTTGAGATAGGTATCCTACTTCTTCATTAAAAAAGTTTTCTGGTAATCCCATTTGTAACAAATCCATTTCTGACAAGTTTTTTTCAGAAACTGTTGGAACTAAACCACCACTAATATGTCTGTCATATTTTGATTTAATTTTTTCAACAGCTTGTAAACTATCTTCTGCTGATGGAATTATATTATAAACAACATAGTCAACTTCTCTATATCTTTTTTTATTCATGAACATATGTTGGTGTTCGTTATAATAAGCTTTTAAGTCTTCTTCAGAAAATTTAACACTCTCATTATCAATGTTTTTGTAAGCTAGCATAATAAATTCTATATCATAAGAATTATTATTTTCCAAATATTCTAATTCTGCGAATTTAGATGGTTGATAAAAGCCCTTAGCAACCATGTTAGCATATTTTAGTTTCAATATTTGAGGTGTTATTAATTGAAAATATTCTGGTGGAGCACTTTCGCCATTATACAATTCGTAAAACTCATCAACACTTAATGCTAATCCAATTTCTTCAAAATATTTGCTCATCAAATGTTTTTGCAAAATTTCTTCCCACACTAAATTTCTAAGTTGGTCTTGTTCTATACGTTGTCCTTGCATAGCAAAAAAGTTATTCCACTTGTATTCAATATCATTATACTCTGGAAATTCAACTTTTTTCCCATTTATTTTTGCTAAAGACATGTCGCTTTTGTTAAACCATCTTATTATTGTATCTTGATCAATAACAAATAGGAATAAGGCAACGCCAACGAAAATTATTATTGCTACTCCTGCTCTATTTCTAATCTTTTGTAATACTGCCATTACTTTAAATTTTAATAAATGTTATAAACTATAATCTTAAAATATTTTCGGTTGCGAATATAATAAAATATTATTGTATAAAAACAATGAAATAAAAATAATTACGCACAATTGTCTAAAATTTTAATAAAACTGACATTCTGAAATATAAAAAAACGAAACAGTCTCATTGTGTTTAAGGCTTTTGACCTGAAAAACTAATAAGACTGTTTCAAATCATTAAAAACAATAAATAAAATAGAAAATTATTTTCTTACATATATGATTCTAATGGTTCACATGTGCAAACAAGATTTCTATCTCCATATCCGCTATCAATTTTTCCGACATAGGGCCAGAATTTATTTTCTTTAATCCAAGCTAATGGGAAAGCAGCTTGTTCGCGTGAATATTTGTGATTCCATTCGCTTGCAGTGCATTCAACTTGAGTATGTGGTGCATTTTTCAATGGATTATCATCTTTGTCAAATTCGCCGTTTTTAATTGCTTCGCATTCCATTTTAATAGCTTTCATAGCTTCGATAAATCTATCTAATTCTTGTTTTGATTCACTTTCGGTTGGTTCAACCATTAAGGTTTCGTGAACAGGGAAAGATAGAGTAGGAGCATGGAAGCCATAATCCATTAGTCTGCGAGCAATATCTCCAGCTTCAACGCCATAATTTTCGCGGAATTTTCTTAAATCTAAAATCATTTCGTGAGCGCAACGACCAGTTTCTCCAGTGTAAACAACATCGTAATAATCTTTTAGTTCGTTAGCGATATAATTTGCATTTAAGATTGCGATTTTTGTAGCTTCAGTTAATCCTTCTTCGCCCATCATTTTTACATAAGCAAAAGTAATTGGCAGAACATAAACCGAACCATAAGGTGCAGCAGCAACTGCTTTAATTGCATTTTCTCCTCCAGTTTTTACCATAGTATGACCAGGTAAGAATTGTGCTAAATGTTTTGCTACAGAAATACTTCCAATTCCAGGTCCGCCACCACCGTGAGGACTAGCAAAAGTTTTGTGTAAATTTAAGTGGCAAACGTCAGCTCCGATAAATCCTGGGTTGGTTATGCCTACTTGAGCATTCATATTTGCACCGTCCATGTAAACTTGACCACCATTTTCGTGAATGATATTTATCATTTCTTTTATTTTTGACTCATAAACACCATGAGTTGATGGGTAAGTAATCATTACAGCACTCAAATTGTCTTTATGTTCTACAGCTTTTGCACGTAAATCATCAACATCAACATTACCTTTTTCGTCGCATTTTACAACAATAACTTGCATTCCTGCCATAACTGCCGATGCTGGGTTTGTCCCGTGTGCTGAAGAAGGAATTAAGCAAATATTTCTATGTCCTTCGTTTCTTGATTTATGATATTCACGTATTACCATTAAACCAGAATGTTCGCCACTTGCACCAGAATTTGGTTGAACCGAAGTAGCCGCAAAACCTGTTATTATGCTTAAATCTTTTTCCATTTCAGCAACTAATTCTTTGTAGCCAAGTGCTTGATCTTCTGGCACAAAAGGATGAATGTTGCTTAATTCTGACCAACTCAAAGGAAGCATAGAACTAGCAGAATTTAATTTCATTGTACAAGAACCCAAAGCAATCATTGAACGGTTAAGTGCTATATCACGATTTTCTAGTCTTTTGATATAACGCATCATTTCGCTTTCGCTGTTGTATGAGTTGTAGATTTTGTGTTGGAAAATATTGTCTTCACGTTTGAATTTTAATTCAAAACCTTTAAAATCTTCAATTTTTTCAACTGGGCGGTAATCTTTTTTATTAGCTGTTGCAAAAATTCTTAGAATTGTATTGATTTCTTCAACAGAAATTAATTCGTCAGTAGAAATTCCAACATATTTTTCGCAACAATATCTAAAGTTCATTTTGTTTTTTAAAGCAATAGCTTGAATATCTTTAGATTTTAAACCTTCAGGAATTTCAACAAAAATGGTGTCGAAAAATTCTTTATGTTTTAACTTATAACCTAATTTTTCGAGTTCAATAGCTAAAAATCTAGCAGCTTTATTTATGTTGTTAGCAATTCTTTTCATTCCTTCTGCCCCATGATAAACAACATACATTCCAGCCATTGTAGCTAATAGAGCTTGAGCAGTACAAATATTTGAAGTTGCTTTTTCGCGTTTTATATGTTGTTCACGAGTTTGTAAAGCCATTCTTAATGCTTGATTTCCGTGTTTATCAATGCTAATTCCAATAATTCTACCTGGCATGCTACGTTTGTATTTTTCGCGAGTAGAAAGGAAACCTGCATGAGGTCCGCCATATCCCATAGGAATACCGAAGCGTTGAGTTGAACCAACAGCAATATCAGCTCCCCAAGAAGCAGGCGATTTTAAAAGTACCAAAGCCATTACGTCAACAGCTGCACAAACTAGTATTTCTGATTCGTGAGCTTTGTTAGTAAATTCTGTATAATCATTAATTTTTCCATCTGATGCAGGGTATTGAACTATTGCACCAAAAGTTTTGTTACAAAGATTAGCTTCTTTGAAATTTCCAACAACAACTTCTACGCCAATAGGTTCGGCTCTTAATTTAATAACATCTAAAGTTTGTGGAAAAATATTTTCGTCAACAAATAAAACATTTTTATTGTCTTTTACTGCTTGACGTGAGCGATTTTCTAACATCATGCTCATTGCTTCTGCAGCAGCAGTAGCTTCGTCTAAAAGCGAAGAGTTTGTAACTTCTAAACCTGTAAGTTCTGTCAAAACAGTTTGGAAATTTAATAATGCCTCTAAACGACCTTGAGAAATTTCTGCTTGATAAGGAGTGTAAGAAGTGTACCATCCTGGATTTTCGAAAATATTTCTTAAAATTACAGAAGGAGTAGCAGTTCCATAATAACCCATACCAATAAATGATCTGTAAATCTTGTTTTTAGAAGCAATTTCTTTAATTTTATTCAAATATTCATACTCGGTTAAAGCTGGATCTAAGACAAGTTTTTTAGGCAAACGAATATCTTTTGGAACAACTTCATCAATTAATTGGTCTAAAGATGAAACACCAACTTTTTTCAACATCTCTTGATATTCGCTTTCGCGTGGTCCTAGATGGCGAGAAACAAATTTTTCTTTTATCATTTTATTATAATTTTATATTGTTACTAAGTTTAAATTTTAATTAAGGCAAAATTAAAAATAATTTCCGAAAAAACTAAATCAACTTGCGTGTTTTATAATATAAATTGCTTAGTATTTTTTTAAATTACAAAAAAATTATAATTTTGATTTTTAAAATCAAAATTATGCGACTAATTGTATTAAATGTTTGTATGATTATTTTGAGTTTAAATCTTTATTCCCAAATTAATCTTAGTTTATTGAATGGGCAACAAAAAACATTAGATTCATATGTATTCCGTTCAGATGATGGTGTTGAATATGTTGAATTTACCTTTACAAAACCAAATGGAAAAGTAAAAACATCATATATTGATTGTGAGTCTATTTATTCGTTGAGTATAGATGGAAAAGATAGTGTTTTTTACTATCCAATGGATAATGAAGAGTTTTCTCTTGAGCAAATGTCGAGAGTGGTAAATGCTCGTCAACTTGCAATTGCTGATTACAAACCTTGGCTTGCTACTGTTAGTGGTTTGATCGTAGGAAGTGCCTCTTTATTTATTCCGTTAGATCCGTTTACACGTTTGTTAATTCCTGTTGGTTATGCTATAACAATGGGGTTTGTGAAACCACCAAAGTCTTATGTAGAAAAACATTATCCTCAAGCTGTAAACGATGAGTGGTTTGTTTACGGTTATCAAAATGTAGGACGTAAAAAAATATTTAAAAATACTCTTGTCGGCACACTTGGCGGAGTATTTGTCTCTGGAGTAATTGTTGGAACTCTTTATTTAGTTAATCAAAATAACTAAAATCAACACATATAAAATATTATGCAAATATTGATTTAATTAATTATTTTTGCACTCACAAAATAAAAATGCTTTTTTAACGTTTAATGTATTTTAATTTGATAATATTATAATGAGTTTTTTTCGAAAAATATTGCTTTTTATTCTAGGCTTACTTTGTGTTTCTATTATTTTTGCTCAAGATAAAAGACTAAAAAGAGCAGACGAAATTTACGAAGCTGGAGAATATTTCAGAGCAATAACCGAATACACCAAAATTTTAAGGAAAGAAAAAAATAAAAGTGCAAAAAATGAATTATATTTTAAAATAGGTGATTGTTATTTTAGTCTTGGCGATTATAAAAAAGCAAGAAGCAATTATAGACGAACAGTTAAAGTTAGAGAACTTGAAATAGATTCTAAAATTAGATTGGCTGAAATTCAAATTCAAGAAGGTACTTACGATGAGGCAATAGCTATTTATCAAGATGTGTTGGAAATGGATCCAAACGATACTGTTGCACAAAAAGGTATAGAATCAGCAAATCTTGCAAAAATGTGGAGCGAACAAGCTACGCGTTTTAAGGTGGAAAAAATGAAAGAATTTAATTCTAAACGAAATGATTTTTCACCTACAGTTGATGAAAAAGGAGGTTACGACCATGTTTATTTTAGTTCTAATAGAGATGAGGCAAAAGGGAAAAAGACAAGCTTTATTACAGGTGAAAAATTTTCAGATTTATTTGTTTCAAAATTTGATAGAAAACAAAAATGGTCAGACCCAGTACCATTAGATTCTTTAAATACGCCTTTTGATGAAGGAACACCAACACTTGCAGAAGGAGGACGAAAATTTTACTATACTGCATGTAAAGCAGAAAAAGGAAAAAAAGTTGGCTGTCAAATTTATGAAGCACAAAAAGTTGACGGAGAATGGATGAATCCAACAAATTTGGGATTAGTTGCCGATTCACTTTCTATAGGGCACCCAACTGTTTCGCCTGATGGAAATACAATATATTTCTCGGGAAGGTTGCAAGGAGGCTTTGGAGGAGCTGATATTTGGTATTGTGAAAATGAAGGCGGAACATGGTCTCAACCTAAAAATATGGGACCAGCAATAAATTCATCGGGAGACGAACTTTTCCCATTTATGAGAGACGATTCAACATTTTACTATTCAAGTACAAAACATCCAACAATGGGTGGACTAGATATTTTTGTCTCTAAAAAGAACGAAAGAGGAAGATGGATGCCATCAGAAAATATGAAACCACCTTTTAATAGTAATGGAAATGACTTTGGAATTTATTACTATTCAAATGAAGATAAAGGCTTTTTTACTTCGGATAGAAAAGGTTCGAAACAAGAAGATATTTACTGGTTTGAAAAACCACCTTTAGTATTTAGCCTATCGGGAATTACTAAAGATAAAGATACAGAACAAATACTTGATTCTTGCGTGATTACACTTTTCGGAAGCGACGGTTCTATTTTTAGAGACACTACTTCACTTGCAGATAAAGAAAGAAAAGGAAAGTTTAGTTTTAGATTAAAACAAAAAACCGACTATGCCTTTATGGTTCAAAAAGATGGGTATTTTAATGGAAAAGCACGCTTTACAACAGACTCGTTAATGTTTGATAAGGTTTTTGAATATGAAATTTTACTTGAATCTCTAAATAAAACCTTTGAAATACCAAATATAGAATTTGAATTTGGACGCTGGGATTTAACAGAATCTTCAAAACATACTTTAGATAGTATTGCAAGAATTTTGGTTGATAACCCATATCTAGTTATAGAACTTTCTGCTCATACAGATATGATTGGTTCAGATGCTTCTAATATGGAATTAAGTCAAAAACGTGCAAATTCCGTTGTGGAATATTTCACAAATAAAGGTATCCCAAAAGGAAGACTTGTTGCTAAAGGATATGGAGAATCACGTCCTAAAGTAATCGAAAAACCTGATATAAAATATCCATTTTTGCCAAAAGGAGCAGTTTTAAACGAAGATTATATTTTAAGCTTATCGCCCGAACAACAAGTGGTTGCAAATCAGCAAAATAGAAGGATAGAGATGAGGGTGATTTCTAATGATTATATCCCAAGCCTCGACTAGTCGGTGTTTTATAAGCGTCCAACTGCTGCGTTGCTTTCGATATTCAAACTCAGTCACGTACACTTCGGCTTTGCTCAGTGCACCGCTTCTGGTACGCTCCTTCGTTTTCAATCTCAGATGCCTTGCATTTGAACACTTCTAAAACACCTTGAGTTTCTGTTCATTGAAATATTGTTTTGTTATATTCTAAGCCTCGACTGAAGTCAGTTAAAAGTTCATAAAGTTTTTAAAGTTTTTAAAGTTTTTAAAGTTGTTTAACTAAAAAACTAAACACTAAAAACTAAACACTAAAAACTTTTAACTGGTTTAAAAAAATCTTTAAATTTCCTTATGTTTAACAGAATATTTGTGTTATTTTGCACAATAAATAATTTATGAATGACTGAGAAAAAAATTTTAATAGATGTTGAAGATTTAGCAAAGTTTTTTGGACTTAGAGAAGTAAATTTATCTGAAATAACCAAAGCTTTTCCTCGCTTAAAAATTGTGGTTCGTGGTGATATTTTGAAAGTTTCTGGCGAAAAAGATGAAATTGAACTTTTTGAGACAAAATTTCAAGCAATACTTGAGCATTATCATAATTTTAATCGTTTAACAGTAGATGATATTAAGCAAATAATTTCTAGCGATGAGCATGTGGCAGAACAAAAAATGGAAACTGATGTTTTGCTTTATAGCGTAAATGGAAAGCCAATTAAAGCTCGTACAAAAAATCAGAAAAAACTAGTTGAAGAGTTTAAAGAAAATGATTTGCTTTTTGCCGTTGGTCCTGCAGGAACAGGAAAAACTTATACTGCTATTGCTCTTGCAGTGCAATCTTTAAAGGAATTGCGAGTAAAAAGAATTATTCTTTCTCGACCAGCTGTAGAAGCAGGCGAAAATCTTGGTTTTTTACCTGGCGACCTTAGAGAAAAACTTGACCCATATCTTCAACCTCTTTACGATGCTCTGTTGGATATGATTCCTTACCGAAAATTAGAAAAATATATTGAAGAAAAAGTTATTCAAATTGCTCCGCTTGCTTTTATGCGTGGACGTACTTTAAGCGATGCTTTTGTTATTCTCGATGAGGCTCAAAATGCAACTTATACTCAAATGAAAATGTTCTTGACAAGAATGGGAGAGAACTCAAAATTTATTGTAACTGGCGATATTACACAAATAGATTTGCCAAAAAAATCAGACTCAGGACTGCCTGTAACATTTAATATTTTAAAAAATATTGATGGAATTTCTTTTGTGAAATTTGATAAGCATGATATTATACGCCATAGAATTGTAGGTAAAATTGTTGAGGCTTACGAAAAAAGTGAAAAACAAAATTCATAACTAATTAAAAATTAAAATATGAAGGCTCTAACTCAAACTAATTTTAAATTTAAAAATCAAACAGGCTTTTATAAAGGAAAAGTCAGAGATGTGTATTTTATTGGAGATGACATTTTAGTAATGGTTGTTAGCGATAGAATTTCAGCTTTTGATGTGGTTTTACCAAAAGGAATTCCTTTTAAAGGGCAGGTTTTAAACCAAATTGCTTCTAAGTTTTTAGATGCTACTGCCGATATAGTTCCTAATTGGAAAATTGCAAATCCCGACCCTATGGTAACACTTGGTGTGAATTGTCAATCTTTTCCTGTAGAAATGATTGTTAGAGCTTATTTAACAGGTTCTTCGTGGAGAGAATATAAAAATGGCGCTCGCGAAATTTGTGGAGTGAAAATCCCAGAAGGAATGCGTGAACACCAAGCTTTTGAAAAACCAATTTTGACACCCACAACAAAAGCAGAACAAGGTGCTCATGATGAAAATATTTCTCGCGATAAAATAATTTCTTCGGGTTTGGTTAGCGCAAGCGACTATTTGCAATTAGAAGATTATTCTTTAAAACTTTTTAAAAGAGGACAAGAAATAGCAGATAAAATGGGCTTAATACTTGTTGACACAAAATATGAATTTGGCAAAAAAGATGGTAAAATTTACTTAATTGACGAAATTCATACTCCAGATTCTTCGCGTTATTTTTATAAAGACACTTATCAAGAGCGTTTTGATAAAGGCGAAAATCAAAGGCAACTTTCAAAAGAATTTGTTAGAGAATGGCTAATGGACAATGGTTTTCAAGGCAAGCCAGGACAACAAATTCCTGAAATGACTGATGAGATTGTAAATAGTGTTTCTGATAGATATATTGAACTTTTTGAAAAAATTACTGGCGAAAAATTCCAAAAAGCAAAAAGCGAAAATATAGAAAATAGAATTTTTGAAAATGTGTCGAATTATTTAGGAAAGCTTTAATCAATTTGTTATTTTTGAAGAAATTTTAACGAACTTTTGATTTGAATGTATTTTGTTTTATAAGTAAATAAAATTATTATGAAAAGTATTTTTGAAAAACTAAACTTATGTCGCTGTGTATCAGTTTGTTCGATTTTTGTAGCTTTGCTATTTATAAGTTTTAGTGCTTACTCGCAAAAAGCAATAAGTCCAAAAGATTTTGAAAAAGCTCACAAAAAATTGACAAATTCTGTTTCAGGATTTATAAAATATACCTATAAATATACATCGCCTGAGAAAAAACTAAAATTAAATGTTGAGTTGTTTTTTATAAAACAAAATAATACTGTAAAATCTTGCTATATCAAACAATACGATGATTTTATGCTAAGCGAATATGTATATTATAATGATACTTTATTTTCTTTTTCAAATGTTAAAAATAAAATTTTAAGTACTCAAAATTTTACTCTAAATCCTTTTGAGCAAAGAGATAATAAAATTTTTGTGTATTTAATAGATGGTAGCGATAACTATTTAACTGCATTCTTACAAGACGAAAACTATAAAATTAGCAAAGCAAATTTACCAGACTATAAAAACATTTTACAAGGCGAATCTTCTAAAAAAGTCGATTTTAGTGGTGTAGAAGGAACATTAGATACAAAAATTTTGCTTAACAAAAAAACTAAATGTTTACACTCTCTTTACCAAAAACGAGATACAAAAAATAAAAAATCTTTCCCAGTTGTTTCTGAATTTGAAATAAACTCTATCAAATTATATAATAAGATGAATCCTGAAGTTGAGAGTGTTATTCATCAAAAATATTTGGAAAGAAGATAAATTTTGTATAATAATTTTGCTACAAAACTTAATCTAACTCGCATATACTTCTAATTACCACTGATGCACAAAAACAGCCAAAAATTACTGGCATATAGCTAATTGTTCCAGAATTTGATTTTTTGTTTGTACCTTCTTCCTCTATTATAGATTCTTTGTCGCTTAGCTCTTCTGAGAAAACTACTTTTACACCGTTAAAAATTCCCAAGCGATGTAGTCTTTTTCGCAAGTTGCGTGCTAATCCGCAATTGTACGATTCTGAAATATCTGAAATTTTTATTTTGCTTGGGTCTGACTTTCCTCCTGAACCCATAGAACTTACAATAGGAATATTGTTTTGATAACAAGTTTTTATTAAATGTAGTTTTGGCGACAAAGTATCAATGGCATCAACAACATAATCCCAGCCTTCGAGTAGAGTGCTATGTAAAATTTCATCTCTTAAATAAACTTTACGAGCATCAATATTTAGTTCGGGATTTATGCTGAGCAAGCGTTTTTTTAATTCTTCGGCTTTATATTTTCCAATATTGTCGTGGGTAGCAATAGTTTGTCGATTAATATTTGATTTGCTAATGGTGTCGGCATCAACTATACATAAATTTCCAATTCCAGCTCTGGCAAGTTGTTCGGCAGCCGCACCACCAACTCCGCCAAGTCCACACACTAAAACTTTGGAATGTTTTAATTTTTCAATATTGTTTGCACCTAAAAGTAGTTCGCTACGCTCTAACCAAGTCATATGCCAATGTGTTTAAGGTTTTTACTAATTTGAGATTTTAATTCTTCCATTTCTAAATTAAAATACTCGCTTGCAAGATGATAGATTTCTTTTATATCTAATTGAGAATCATCGCTTTCTAAAAAAAATCTCTCAGGCAGAATAGTGTTAAATATTGTTTTTGCTTTTTCTGAATTTTTAAAAATAGAATTTGAAAATGAAAAATAAAATCCTTGTCTTTGCAAGTCTTGTAAAATTTCTGGTTTAGAATTAAAACTGTGGATAATCCATGCCTGCTTTGGGTTTAGATTTTTTTTCAATTCTTTTAAAACATGAAAATATTTTACACAATGAATAATTAATGGAAGATTATAAGTCTCGCTAATTTTAAAATGTTCTATAAAAATTTTATTTTGAGTTTCCAAATTTACTTGAGACACAGGATCAAAACCTACTTCGCCAATGGCTATAATTTTTTTTGATTTTGCTAAATCTTCAATAAAAATAATTTCGTCTGCATAATTTTCTTTATAGTGCCATGGATGCATACCGCAAGACATCAGTTTGCCAGAAATAATATTTTCGTTTGGAAAAATATTGATTATAGCATTTTCAGAATTTTTGTTATGTGTATGAAAATCAAAAAAAGCCATTTTTAGTGTTTTCCTGTAATCCAATAAATTACATATCCCGAAACTTCGTGAATAAGTAAGTACCAATTATCTAAAATTTCTGCTTTAGGGACTAATAAATCAGCTGTAAATTTTCTTTTTCCTGCATATCTGTCGGTAACATAGGTGTCGCATTCAAAGCCTTGTTTTTTAAAGCAAGCATTTGACCTACGTATGTGAAAAGCAGAAGTAATCAGTAAATATGAATGATTGTTTTCCTTAGGTTTAAGGATTTTTGCGGCTTCAACAGCATTTTCGTAAGTGTTTCTTGAGTTTGTTTCTATTAAAATGTCTTCTTCGGGAATGCCAAGTTTTATCAAATAATCTTTAAGAATTTGCGACTCCTTAAATTCTTGATTAAAAACTTCGCCAGAACCACCAACAATAAAAATTTTATCTAAATATCCTTCTTTATACAATTCCATGGTTTGCCATAGCCTGTCAGACGAAGATTTAAAGTTTATTCTTTCATATTTAGAGTCATAGGTAATCATTCCAGTGAGTAAAATGCCATAATCGTAGGATTCTTTTAATTCAGATTTGAATTTTGCGTCTATTTCCCAAGCTCTCATAAATTCATAAAAAATAAAAGGCTGTGAGAAAAATATTAGCATAGAAAATCCAACTATGAACAAAGCTTTTTTAGTTTTAGGTTTTTTTAAAATTATAGCAAGCAAAAACAATATTATTATCCATAAAACTGGAGAAAATATATATTGAAATACTTTTGATAAAATAAAAAACATATAGATTTTTAATTTTTTTGTAAAAATAGGTAAAAATAGATATGTTTTAAAAAATTAGAGGAATAAATTTACTTTTGGCGATTTTTAGTAAATTCTATCCATAAAGAATGTTCATTTTCAATTTCGGTTAAAGTGTTTTTTTCACAATCTTTAGATAGTTCTGCTAACTTGTTTGGGTCTGTGAAAACGCTAGAATCTAAATCTTTATAATCTTCATTTTGATATATCAAGTTTTTAATTTCTAAGTCGCTATATTGTTTCCAAAAGAAAATGTCAGAAATATTTTGAACATCAATTTTTTTGTCAAAATTTTCAACAGGAAGTTTTGCTAAAAATGGAGTGATATTTTCTAAATAAAACCAATTATCGTCGTAAAGTGTGTTTGTAATAGTGTCAAGCAAAATAGGGGAAATGCATATTACTCTTGCTTCCATTATTTGTCTTTCCAAATCATAAACATATTCTTTGGTTGTTTTATATGCAATTAATTTGAGATCCTTTAAAGAATTTATCTCAAACTTTTTCGCTTGAAATCTATCAAAAATATTATAGTTTTTAAAGTCATCAGAATCTCGATTTGCAACGAAAAGTTCTAAAATAGATTTGCTAAAAAGAATAGGATTATCTTGTGGCAAAATAATGCTGATATACTTTTTACTATAAATTGCTTTTGTTTCTTCTAATTCAAACAAATCAAAATACGCATCTTTATTTCTTTCAGGTATATATGGATATTTATTGAGCAATTTTATAGAAGCATCTTTGGTTTTTTTGGGGATTATAGACGTATATTCAAAATTATTTTTGTATTTCCTTGAACATCTCAAATTTCCTTTATTGTCCCAAACTTTCCATGTGCCAATTCTATTGTTTTTATAAAATTGACCTTCAGATTTTTTTTGTCCGTTTTTGTGCCATGAAATATATTTTCCGTGTAATTTTCCATCTAAAGTGTTGTAAGAGCAATTAATGGAGTTGTCTTTAAAGTTTTTTGGACTGCTTTGTGCGATTATATTTCCGTACAAGAAAAGAAAAATAGCTATTGAAAAATAAAATTTTGTCATAAAATGTTGATTTATTGTTGATTATAAGAAATGCCTCTATTTTGTTGATTTTTGCTTACTTTCACTATTCTAAATGACACATATTCAGAGCCTTTGTCAGAAAATAGGCAATAATTGTCATTAAAAAATGTTTGTTGTTCAAATAAATAATTACCACCCGCAATACGTTTTCGTCTATTCATTCTTGGCTCGTCTTTTTTGTGAAAATTGACATTGTCAAAGATAAATTGGTAATCATTACTATTGTTTAAATCTAGTGCAAATCTCATCTCATCAACAGATGTAAGCAACAAATCTGAATATTTATAATTAAAATCGTTTTTTATTGGATTTTTGTTTAAATACCTATAAGCTGCTAACCATTCTGAAGCCAGAGGTAAGCTATAATAAAAATCTTCTGAAGAAGCATTTTTTTGTGTTTTCCATTTGCAAAATTCTACAGCAGCGTCCCAGCTTACTCCTAAAACAGGATTTTTTTCATACTTTTTTGAGTTTAAATATTTTTCATAAACATCTTTTGTTTTAGCAATGGACGAATCGGGAAGCATTTGTAAATAATATTGCTTTGATGAATCGGCTTTTACATCTTCTAAAAACTGTTTGTATTCTTTTAAAGTAATAAACTGGCTGATTTCAAATGCATTAACAGTATCAATATAATTTGCTTTTACACCTGTCATTTCGTACAAATCAAAAACTTGTTTGGGAATTTGATAAAATTCTTGTGCAGTGATAGAATTTTGAAAAAAACAAAATATGAAAAAAAGCATTAAAATTTTGGAAAATAATCTCATATTATTTTAGTTTTTGTGTAATAGTTGTGCAATATCTATATGTTAACGTGATTTTTTAGTTTTTAGTGTTTAGTTTTTAGTTAAATAACTTTAAAAACTTTAGTCAAGGTTTGGAATATAATAAAACAATATTTCAATGATTTTTTATTTTGCTTATTATGAGCCTGTTATGGCTCTCCATGGAATTTATGCCACAGTCTGTGGCACAAATTATAGAATTTCTATTCACATTGCTAGAGAGCCTTTATACTCACGTTTTTAACTTTATTGATTTTAAATTCACATTTATTTGGATTCCAAACATATAGTTGTAGTAACTTTGGATTTTTGTCTCTCATTTCTACAAGGTTAATCAACTTTGAAAAGTTTACTTCTGATTCATTTTTAATATCATAGCCTTCCCAAAGTACAATTTCATGTTTATCATCGCGAATTTCAATCACAATTGCGAAACCAATCTCTTGATTAGCTATGTTAATTTCCATTTGTGCATTCAACGAAATTACATCATAACTTTTGTCTATGCTTATTGGCTCAATTAAAGCCAATGGAAATTCGTTTTCAGCACTTACATTTACTTCTGTGTCGATTTTATTTATTTTAGAAAATTTAATATTAGTTTGGTCAATTAAATCTATTGCAGTTGAGTATTTTGGAATCATATTTGAAGCTGAAAAACTTTCGGTATAAACTGGTACATCAAATTCAATGTCAAAATTTGCAAGTATTCCAGTATCGGTAATATCTCTCACATTAATTTGATTTATACCATTAGAAATAGGAGATAAATCGACACTATTTATTAGTGCAAAACCATTATTGGCATTTTCCACTGTTTTAAATTGAACAACAAAATCATTTGATTTTGAGTAATAATAAACTTTTGCCCTTGTACAAGTTGCATCAACAAACATATCTTTGCCTTTATCCCAATTTATGCTGTTTTTATCAACTTCTGCAAGAACAAAAAGAATGTCATTTTCAATCGAAGTATAATTTTTAACTAATCTAAAGATTTTTGCATCGGGAAATTCATTATGTGCTTCAATCATTCTATCCGAGGATAATATAACATCAATTTTTGGACCTGATTTTATATTAATATATTTACCCCAATTAAAGCCCTGTGTATCAGGAGTGTCTGGCACATAACCAAAAACGTTAGTCCAATATATGTCAGGAGAAAAGATTAACGCTTCAGCAGGACAATCATTAAACGCTCCTTTTTCAATCATCTCATCAATTGCTGAAAACCTAATCTGGCTTTGTTCCCAGCCTCGTGCCATTACTCGATTCGAATAAGAATTAATAATGGATATGTAAGCAAATGCAATAGAAAATATAACAATTGTAAAGTGTTTTAAATATTTGTTTTTCTTTACTAATTTGTAAATAATTATCACAAATAGTAAAATAGCTAACCAAACTCCAAAATATGAATAGTAGGAAGTAACGTAACCTTTAATACTTGTAGCAATGATTGTGTCATTATATTTAGCAGACATTGCAAGAGCCGAATGAGATAAAAAAGCAAACAATAAAGAAAATAAAATTCCTAATCCAAGTTTTTTATATCCCGAAATGTTCTTAAGTCTGAGGAAAAGATAAATGAAAATTACCAATTGAATAGCAACATTTACTATAGTGCTTAATTCAATATTTTTAAGAATTGATATAAATGAGGTAGCTCCAGAGTTAAAAGATAATTCTGATCGGTTTATATAATCTATGTTTAGATTAAATATCTGCAATGGAAAAACAGTATGCGTAAGTTCGTAAAGCACAGTTAAGAAGTTTTTCCAACTAAAATTTTGTGCAAATGAGCTACCAGAGTAAATTTCTCCTTCATTTTTAAGTAGCAATCTAAAACCAAAATATAGTATTACATACAAAAGCCCTGCTGATGCATAGGGAACAACTTCTTTGTATGTTGTTTTTGATTTGAAAACATTTTTAAAACCTCCTGACAGTTTGATGTTGCGTACAAATAACCAAATACAGAAGAAGAATAAATAAAGCAAGTAGGTTTCGTAAAATAACAATGAAATAAAGAAAATAATTGCCGAAAAAATTAGGAATTTGTACTTATTTGTTTCTGTATATTTGATAAACAGCAAGACTGCTGAAATTAACAAAGCAAAGCTAAAAGTAAAATAAAATGGATAGGCAATAAAAGGAATATGATAATTTGTCGAAATAGGAGTAGCCATTACCAAAACTAGGAAAAAAAGAAGTGCTATCTCGCGAGAATTGAAAAATTTTTTAATCAAAATTGCTGCCATAGCGTAAGAGAGTAGCAAGAACAAATTTTGAATTATTTTAGTAAAAATAAAACTATCGCCCACATATGGTAGCGAATAAATTGGTATTGTAATAATAAAATAAAATCTGCCTGCATCTCTTGCAAATATCCATGAACTTGAAAAAACTGTGCCATCAAGATATCTTGTGTAGTTGCTTAAATCATCAGCAGTTGTAATCCCTACCTTAAAAAAAGGAGCTAATGTAATAACAATTGTAATTGCAAATAGAAACCAAATAAGTTTATTGAATTGATTATGTTTATCTTTAAGCATTTTAAAATACCTTATAAATTATGTTGCAAATATAACAGTTTAATTTTCAAAATATTGAACTATTCAAAAATTTAGTTTATATTGACAATTTTTCTTCCAAGTTTAAAGTAAAATAAAACTCGGAAGAAAAAACCAATAATACAATAAAGCTATATAGGTTAGGATTAACTATTTATTCTGCTGCATATTTTTTAGCTTCCTCCATTGTAATTCTTTGGTTATTGTAGAAAGGAACAGTGAAAGCTTTATCTATGCCATAATTTTTTAGTTTGTTAATTAAGTTTCTAGCTTCATCTGTTGTTTTTACTTCTCCATACGTATATTTATATATACCGCCATCAAAATAATAGTTAACATTATCTAGTCCTTTAAATTTAGGGTCGTTGGCTTCAAGTTTATTAGAAGATGTTAAAAATTGTACTCTATAAACTAATCCTGTTGATTCTGTAGAGAAAGAATTATTTCCAGTTTGTGCTTGTTGGCTAGTAGTATTAGAGCTATTAGGCTCAATAGTTTCTCCTGGTTTTGCGTCAATATGAATATCTGTCCCTTGCAGACTTTGCATATCCACATCGCCAACACCTTCAACAAATCCTGTTACTTTAAATTCTGTACGTCTGTTCATTTGATGTTCTTTTTCTGAACATTTTACGCCGTTAGTGCATTTATTAACAGGTTTGGTTTCTCCATAACCTTTAGCAGAGATTCTATTTTGCGATACTCCATTGTCGATAATATATTGTACAGCAGACTCTGCTCTACGTTGCGAAAGGTCCAAATTGTATTTATCACTACCTTGCGAGTCGGTATGTGAACCAAGCTCAATAATAATAGCAGGATTTTCTTTTAATAAAGCGACTATTTTGTTGAGTTCTATAGCAGCATCAGCTCTAATATTTGCTTTGTTATAATCATAATAAATATTTTCTATTACAATTTCTTTCTGTAATACAATTCTTTCGAGTACAAATTTTAGAAATACTGTATCGTTAAAAGTTTCGCACTTAGCTTCAAAAGATTGTGTTTGAGTTGCAAAGAACTTAGTGGAAGCAGCTCCTACTACATATTTAGAGTCGCAATTTACAACAGCTTCATATTTTCCATTTCCTACATTCTTAATCTTCATTTTGTTGTTAGGAGCAGAGTTTTCTGCATGCATCACGCTTATTTCATCAGTTAAAATTGCTAATGTTCCGTTATCCATTTTCTCCCAAGTAGTTACTAACAAAATTAATGTAGTAGGAACTGGTGGAGGTGGCGGTGGAAGATATTTGAAGCTATATATATCGTCTGCTCCTTGTCCATTGTTACGGTTAGATGAGAAAAATCCTGTTTTGCCTCCTCGGTAAATAATATTGCAAAATCATCTTTTGATGAGTTAAAAGGATGTTTTAAGTTTTCTGGTTCAGACCATGTTGCTTCGCTTCCTGTTGAGCGAAATATATCTAATCCCCCCATGCCAGAATGTCCATCAGAAGAGAAATATAAATCACCATTTTTCTCAATAACTGGGAACATTTCTTTACTAGGAGTATTAATTATATCTCCAGCATTTTGAGGAGTATCCCAAGTCCCGTCATCATTTTTTATACAATAATAAATATCGGTTTCTCCAACTCCACCATGCATATCAGAAACAAAATATAGTATGTTCCCATCTGGAGATAGGGTAGGGTGTCCGACAGAATATTCTTTTTTATTATTATATTGAAAAGGAGTAATTTCTACAAATTGTCCATCAATAAGTTTTGCAGAATATATTTCTAATCTGTCAGTAACAACATTATACGATTTGTCTGGAAACCAGCTTGTTGGGTCTGGATTTAATTTCTTTTGTTTTTGTTCTACAGTTATTGTTTTTGTAAAATATAAAACTTGAGCATCTTCGTCGAACACAGCAGGTCCATTATGATAAGCATCATTGATACTATCTAAAAGTTTTATATTTTTAATTACACTATCTATAATTTCAGCTTCATAAAGTTTTAAGAATGGCAAGCCTGTCCATGAATAGTTTTTATTTTCAGTTTCAATAATATTTGCATTTTCTCTATCAGATGTAAATAAGAACTTGTTACCAAATTTTGTTAAAGAAAAATCTGAGTTTTTTTGAATTCAAATCTTTTACATTTTCTACTTCAAATAAGACCGTTGTATCGGCAATCCACTCTTTAGCCAAGTTGGAGCTTGTTATCTGATTTTGAGTAAAGTCATCATTCAAATTAGTATAAATGCTAATAGCTTCGTCATATCTTCCTTCTTGCTTTAATAAATCAGCATAAATTTTCAAGTCATTTTGTGTAGCACTACCTTTTTCTACTAGGTTAGCTAAATATTTTACTGCCTTTTCGGTATTGTTCATATGTATATAGCAATAAGCTAAGTTTCTGATATCTTTATCGCTAGCTTTGGCAAAATTTAGCTTGGTTTCGTATAATTCAGCAGCTTTTGCATATTCATATTTATTCATCAACTTTTCAGCTTTTTTCATTGATTTTTGAGCATAAGTCATCATTGTTGAAAAAAGCAATACAATTGTTAAAGTATATTTTACATTTTTAGATATTGTCATCATTTTCACAAGTTTTTAAACATCCTTAAATCCGCAACTAATTATC
>DHVB01000012.1 GCA_002412425.1 Bacteroidales bacterium UBA5219
TAACAACGTGGTGAAACTTTACAGGTAAGCAATAATTATTTCAATTAAAAGTGATGTGCTGAACGTAATAGAAGTGTTGTTTGCATGTTGTCCTACGGACAAATCAGTTGAAAGTTTATAAAGTTCGTAAAGTTGAGTAAAACACTAGGATTACAACAGATGTCCGCAAGACTAGCTAAGCATAACTAAATCCGAGTGAGCAGAGTGAGCGAAGCGAACTCTGCGAAGCAATAGACGCGTCAGCCTACTTTTAACACTTCAACTACGTTCAGTGCATCGCTTTTAACTTTCTACTTTTAACTTTTAACTTATAATCCTTTGTCCATAGTCCATAAGAACTCTTCGTTAGTTGCAGTTTGCATTAGTCTTGTTCTCATAAACTCCATAGCTTCTACAGAGTTCATATCAGCTAGGAATTCTCTTAAAATCCATAATCTATTAATTAGCTCATTGTCAATTAATAAATCTTCACGTCTTGTACTTGATGCGGTAATGTCAACTGCTGGATATATTCTACGGTTAGATAATTTTCTGTCTAATTGAAGTTCCATATTACCAGTACCTTTAAACTCTTCGAAAATTACTTCGTCCATTTTAGAGCCTGTTTCTGTTAAAGCAGTTGCTATAATTGTTAGAGAACCACCGTTTTCAATATTTCTAGCAGCACCGAAAAATCTTTTTGGTTTATGTAAAGCATTTGAATCAACACCTCCTGATAAAACTCTTCCCGAAGCTGGAGCTACAGTGTTATAAGCACGTGCTAATCTTGTGATTGAATCTAGTAAAATCACAACATCATGTCCACATTCTACCATTCTTTTTGCTTTTTCAAGAACTATGCTCGATACCCTAACATGTCTTTCTGCAGGTTCATCAAAAGTAGAAGCGATAACTTCAGCATTTACGTTGCGAGCCATATCTGTAACTTCTTCAGGACGCTCGTCTATAAGTAATATCATTAAATATACTTCAGGATGGTTAGCTGCTATTGCATTTGCAATTTCTTTAAGAAGAACAGTTTTACCAGTTTTTGGTTGAGCAACTATCAAACCTCTTTGTCCTTTTCCTATTGGAGCAAATAAGTCAACAATTCTTGTAGATAAAGTTGCTTTTCCATTACCTGTGATATTAAATTTTTCGTCAGGAAACAATGGAGTTAAATGGTCGAAAGGCACTCTGTCTCTCATTAGAGCAGGATCTATTCCATTTATTTTTATAACTTTAGTTAATGGAAAATATTTTTCTCCTTCTTTTGGAGGACGAATTGAACCTTCGACAGTATCACCAGTTCTTAATCCAAACAATTTTATTTGAGATTGAGAAACATAAACATCGTCTGGAGAATTCAAATAATGATAATCCGAAGAACGCAAGAAACCATAACCTTCAGGAATAACTTCTAAAACTCCTGTAACCGTAATAATTCCAGAAAAATCATATAAATCTTCTTTTTTAGGTTTTTTAGGTTCTTGTTCTTTTTGTTTTGTTTCACCATTTGTTTTAACAACTTCTGTTGATTCTACTTTCGTAGTTTCTACTTTTGCTGGTTCTACTTTTGCTGGTTCTACTTTTGTTGATTCCGCTTGTATAGGTCTTTCTGTCTCAATATCAGGCAAATGCGTAAGTTCATCATTTAGCTTAGTTTGAGGCTTTTTTAAAATCATTTTTTTCTCTTGTCCTTTTTGATGAGGAGTTTGAGTGTTTTTGGCATTGTTAGTAGGTTTTGCTTCAGCTAAATTTTTATTTGGTTGAGCATTTTGAGCTACTGCATTTGATTTTTTTTGTTCAACTTCTTTTTTATTGTCAACAGTGTCTTTAGTCTTGTTTTGCTCCTCAACTACAGCTTTTTCTTTTGTTTCTAAGGTATTGTTAACTTGTTGTACTTCATCAAACAAATTCTTTTGAGTAGGAGTAGGGGAGCTAAAAGTTATTTTCTGAGCCTTCATTTTAGTCCTAGGTCTTTTTCCGTTTTCACTAGCTTTGTTTGTAGCATCAGAATTTTGAACTTTAGATTGTTTCTTTTTATCCGCCTCTTGCTCAGCAGCTTTAATAGCTTGAACATCAAGAATTTTATATATCAAATCAGATTTGCGAAATGCATCAACTTTATGAATACCAAGATCTTTTGCAATTTCTTTTAACTCAGGTAATAATTTTGAGTTTAGTTCTATAATGTCATACATGAATGAATGTAATTTATGTGATACAATAAATTTAAAAGATTTTTTTAAACTGTCAAAATGACAACTCGACAGCGTTAATCAGGGGACAAAGATAATATGTTTTTTTTAAAATAAAAATAAATTCTTTAAAAACTTGAGATTTTTCAAGACTATATTAAAAATTTTTTAAGTAAACACTTTACAATCAAAATAATATGTGCTTGTGCTATTTTAAAAATAACATTTGGAAAATTACTAAATAGGCAAACTATTCGCTTGTTTTTTTAGTATTTAATTCAAATTGTTTAAAAAAAATACTGTTTTAGACAACCTTTTTGACGAATGAAACGTTTAATATATTGAATTTAATTTTGAGGACATGCGACAATTAAGAATAACACGTCAGGTAACTAATCGGGACAGTATTGCATTTGAAAAGTATTTGCAAGAAATTTCACGTGAAGAAATGATTTCTTCAGCAGAGGAAATTGAATTGGCAAAACGTATCAAAGATGGTGACCAAGAAGCGGTTGACAAATTGGTTTTAGCAAATTTAAGATTTGTTGTTTCAGTAGCAAAACAATATCAAAACCAAGGATTGAGTTTACAAGACTTAGTAAACGAAGGAAATTACGGCTTATTAGTTGCTGCAAAACGCTTTGATGAAACTAGAGGATTCAAATTTATATCTTATGCAGTTTGGTGGATACGACAATCTATTTTGCATGCAATAGCGGTAAAAGGCAGAATGATTAGACTTCCGCTAAATAAAATAGGTGTTTTAAATAAAGTTTATTCAACTTCTTTAGCTTTAGAGCAAAAATTAGAACGAGAACCTAGTTTAGCCGAAATTGCTGAAGAAACAGACTATAATTTTAAAAATGTTAATGAAGTGCTTAAATATCAAGGTAAAACATTGTCGATGGACGCTCCTTTAAGTAATAGTGAAGGTGACGATGATTTTACAATGGGCGATTTACTAAGCTCCACACAAACACTTTCTGTTGAAAAAACCTTAAATAACGATTCTTTAAAAATTGAAATTAATGAAGCTTTAAAAATATTAAGTGAAAGAGAAAGAAAAATTATTACTATGTTTTTTGGTTTAGAAGATGAAAGCCCTAAGACTTATGAGGAAATTTCAGAAGCTTTAAATCTTACTAGAGAAAGGATTAGACAACTAAAAGAATCTTCACTTAAAAAACTTAGACAGTCGTCAAAGCGAAATATATTGCAATCTTATCTTATATAAGTATAAGTTTTAAATTTTTTTGAAAAAAGTTTATATTTGCAGTAAATTTAAAAAACACAAAATGAAAAATATAATACTATCTCCTTCTATGCTTTCGGCAAATTTTGCTAATCTTGAAAAAGATATTCAAATGATTAACGAATCTCAAGCCGATTGGTTTCATCTAGACATAATGGACGGTGTGTTTGTTCCAAATATATCTTTCGGATTTCCAGTAGTTAAATATATTAAAAAATTTGCACAAAAACCTTTAGACGTACATTTGATGATTGTTCAGCCAGAAAGATATATTGCGGAATGGAAAAAAGTTGGAGCAGATATTTTAACAGTGCATTATGAGGCTTGTACGCATTTGCATCGCACAGTTCAAGAAATTAAAAATGCTGGAATGAAAGCTGGAGTGTCTTTAAATCCACATACATCAGTAGAATTGTTGAATGATATTTTGCCAGAATTGGATATGGTTTTAATTATGTCGGTAAATCCAGGATTTGGAGGGCAAAGTTTTATAAGTCAAAGTTTGGTTAAAATAAAAAATTTGAGAGAAATGGCAGATATTTATAATCCAAACTTAATAATTCAAGTTGATGGTGGTGTTGATACTCACAATTATAAAGAAATTATTAAGGCTGGAGCTAATTCTTTAGTTGCAGGTTCAGCAATTTTTGGTTCAGAGAATCCAGTAGAAACAATTAAAATTTTAAAATCGTAATATTAAAAATATTTTATATCTTTGCATAAATTTACAAATCAGGGGCTGACTCGGTTTTGACAGCAAGGTAAATGATTGTGTAAGCATGTCGGGCAATGTGGGTAATCCCGTTAAACTTTTTCACAAACAATTAACTGGCGCAGATAACTTTGCTTTCGCTGCTTAATCGAATAAAGTAGATTAACTTAATTTCGGCACAAGGTGCTGAAACGAAACATCTCTCGATTGGACGGTTCGGTTCCGCTTCGGCAAAGAGATGGCATAGCTACCGAACTAGCTTTTTTATCTCCCCGATAAAAAGGCGAAAGTTTAGGGGATAAGGTCTTAGTCTGGGTGTTTGTCCTCGCTCTAAGGCTCGAAAATTAAAGGCAAAATAAACATGTAGAAAGCACCTTTGTTTCTTGTTTGGACGCGGGTTCGATTCCCGCCAGCTCCACAAAAAGAAAAGTCTGAAAATGCTTAGATGAAAATCAATTTATCTTCAGTTACAAAAACAAATCCAAACTTTTATCTTCTAAATTATTCAGTTTCAAAAACTCTTCTCTTAATTTATAAATTGATTTTTTTCCTAAGTCGCCAATATCTTTTGAATATTCATTCACATATAAATTCACATGTTGCATCATAATTTCTTCGTCCATTTCAACAGCATGTTTTTTCATAAAAGATATTGTGCCTCTAAGATTTTTAAATGCTAAGTTTATGCTTTCGCTAAGCATTTTATCTATTTCTTGTTTTATTTTGTTGGGTAAACTTCTTTTTACAATTATTCCACCTAAGGGAATGGGTAGATTAAATTTATTTTCCCATAAATTTCCTAAGTCGGCAATTAATTTAAGACCCCGCTTTTGATAAGTAAAACGTGTTTCGTGAATTAGCAAACCTGCATCGCACTCATTTGAGAGAACAAGTTCCTCAATATCAGAAAAAAGGTAAACATTTTTGTTTTGTGCTTCATTAAAAAATATTTGCATAAGCAAATTTGCTGTGGTTGATTCACCAGGAATTGCAATTTTACAGTCTTTTAGCTCGTCAGGATAAATTTTTCTTTTACTAACAATTAAAGGTCCGCAATTTTTTCCCATTGCAGTTCCAGAATTTAATAATTGGTAGTTATCAGAAATTTTTAAAAAATTATGAAAGCTAGTTTTACTAATATCAACTTCTTGCTGCTTTGTGTAGGTATTTAGTTTTTCAATATCGTCTATAATAATCTCAAAATCAAAATTTTTAGTGTCTATTTTTTTGTTAATCAACGCATCAAACATAAAAGTGTCGTTTGGACAAGGCGATATGGCTAATTTTAATTTCATTTGTTTTGTTTTAAAAAATCAATAGTCAAATCACTATAATTATTAATAGGAGTATTAAAATCCCAATTTTCACGTTTTGTTTTTAAAATAATATTGGAAATTCCTCTTATTTGAATAAAATTTTTCTTAAAATGTTTGCAAACCAACATAAAAGCAGCACCTTCCATACTTTCTATTTCATAATTTGAAATAGGATTTTGCTCAGGAATATTTACGCTTGTACCAGAAACTTTCTTTAAATTATGAAAAAAATGTGGATAATCGCTTGTATTATAAATTCTTCCATTGTTAATTAAGTTCCTAAAATGTTGATTAAATTTTGAATTAAAAACATTGATTTTTTTGCCATTATCTCTAATGCAAATATCTTCAAAGCTATCTGAATTAACGTTGACAAGCTCGCCAATTTTTAAATTTTCCGAAAAACTTCCAACAGTTCCAAGATTTATTAACAAATCGTATTCTTTAATATTTACGCAAGTAAACATTGAAAACATAGTAGCAACAAGTCCAACGCCTGTAGTTAGTATGTCGCAGTTGTAATTTGTGTTTGAGAATACTGTGTCTGAGCGTTTGATAAAGTGCAAATTATCAACTATTTGCTTGGCTTCTAAACTTGTGGCAGTAATTATTAAAGTCTTCATAATTTATGTTTTAACAAAAATAGCTTATTATTACGACAATTTTATTTATTTTTGCAAAAAATTTTAGACATGGTAGAAAGTTTAAATAATTCTGAAAATGGTGGCTATGCAAAAATTGAAAAATATGATGATGAAAAAACTAGATTATTAGCCCAACATTATTCTGAAATTTTAAAATTGTTAGGCGAAGATGCAGAACGCGAAGGTTTATTAAAAACACCTAAAAGAGTTGCTAAATCAATGCAATTTCTTACTCAAGGTTATAATATGAATCCAGAAGAAATTTTACGCTCTGCAATGTTTCGCGAGGACTATAAGCAAATGGTAATTGTTAAAGATATTGAATTGTACAGCATGTGCGAACATCATTTGTTGCCATTTGTTGGAAAAGCTCATGTTGCATATATTCCCAATCATTATATTACTGGATTAAGTAAAATTGCAAGAGTTGTTGATGTTTATGCAAGACGTTTGCAAGTTCAAGAAAGATTGACAACACAAATAAAAGATTGTATTCAGAATACTTTACAACCATTGGGAGTTGCGGTAGTTGTTGAAGCTCAGCACTTGTGTATGCAAATGCGAGGAGCGCAAAAACAAAATTCAATTACTACAACTTCTGATTTTACAGGTGCATTTTTAAAAGATGCAACACGTCAGGAATTTTTATCATTAATTAAATAAAAGAACTAAAAATACTATAATATGAAAGCTTATGTTTTTCCGGGACAAGGCTCCCAATATGTTGGCATGGGACAAGAATTGTATAATTCAAACCCTAAAGCAAAAGAAATGTTTGAAAAAGCTAATGAAATTTTAGGTTTTAGAATAACTGATATTATTTTTAACGGTACAGACGAAGATTTGAAGCAAACAAAAGTTACTCAGCCTTCAATATTTTTACATTCTGTAATTACTTATATGTGCCTTGAAGAAAAACCTGAACCAGCAATGGTTGCAGGACATTCGCTTGGTGAATTTTCGGCTTTGGTTGCTGCTGGCGCTCTTAGTTTTGAAGAAGGCTTGAAGTTAGTTTCAATTCGTGCTAAAGCTATGCAAAAAGCATGTGAGTTAAATCCTTCTACTATGGCAGCAGTATTAAATTTAGATTTTGATATTATCGATAAAATTTGTTCCGAAATAGATGAGGTTGTAGTTGCTGCTAATTACAATTCGCCTGGACAAGTTGTGATTTCGGGCTCAAATAAAGGAATTGAAATTGCTATGGAAAAAATGAAAGAAGCTGGAGCAAGACGAGTTCTACAGTTACCAGTTGGAGGTGCTTTTCATTCTCCTTTAATGTTGCCAGCTCAAGAAGAACTTAGTATTGCTATCAATCAAACAAATTTTAAAACTCCTGTTTGCCCAATTTATCAAAATGTAGATGCAAAACCATACAAAAATCCAGAACAAATCCGAGAAAATTTAATCAAACAACTCACTAGCCCAGTAAGATGGACAACTACAATTCAAAATATGATTGCAGATGGAGCTAAACATTTTATAGAACTTGGACCTGGAAATGTGTTGCAAGGACTAATCGCAAAAATTGATAGAGACGTTACTACAGAAGGAATAAAATAAAAGAGGTGTCTTTGTATTTTAAGATAGGTTGCAATTTCTTTGTTTTAGAACGATTTTTTTACGCTTGACTTTTTGTTAATTTTATAAAATCAAAATCCTTTGTTGAATAAAAACAAAAAAAGTGTTTTAATTAAAAAAAATTCTTAATTTTACGCCTGAAAACACTTTAAAAAAATTTAGCAATGGACGAACAAAATTTTAATCCTGAACTGTCTGAAACAAATCAGCCAGATGTAGTTTGTAAAAACTGTGCCGCAAAATTGGTTTTTGAGCCTGGAACAACTTCTTTAGCTTGTCCTTACTGTGGTACTGTTAACGAAATTGAAATTAGAGATGAGGAAACTGAAGAACTTGATTTTGAAGAACATATACAGCTTGCAGAAGAAGGTTCGGAAATAGAAGAAGTATCAACAGTAGCTTGTGAAGCTTGTGGAGCTGTTACTACTTTAGATAAAAATGTGGTATCAAGCGAGTGCCCATTTTGTGGGAATAAATTAATTGTAAAAAGTGAAAGTACAACAAAAATAATTAAGCCTAAATCTTTGCTTCCTTTTAAAATTACCGTAAAAGAAGCAGGAGAGCATTTTAAAAAATGGATAAGAAAACGCTGGTTTGCACCTCCAGGATTTAAAAAACGTGCTACTCAATCAAATCAAATGTCAGGAGTGTATTTACCTTATTGGACTTACGATTCAGATACTTATACAGAGTATAGAGGTCAAAGAGGAGATGATTATCAAGAAACTGAAACATATACTGATGGTAATGGTAAAACTCAAACTAGAACAGTTACTAGGACTCGCTGGACAAGCGTTTCGGGTAGTGTAGATGTATTTTTTGATGATGTGTTAGTGCTTGCAAGTAAATCTTTGCCCGACAAAAATGTAACCGTTTTAGAACCTTGGGATTTGGAAAATCTAACACCATTTGACGAAAAATTCTTGTCGGGATTTAAAGCTGAAACTTATGCTATAGGACTGAAAGATGGATTTGATATCGCAAAAGTAAAAATGGACCCAATTATAGACAGTCATATTCGTAGCGATATAGGTGGAGACAGACAAAGAATTACTTATAAAAATGTTACTTACTCAAATATAACTTTTAAACATACTTTATTGCCTATTTGGATTAGTGCATATCGATTTAAAAATAAAGTGTATCGCTTTATTGTTAATGGTAGAACAGGTAAAGTACAAGGCGAAAGACCTTGGTGCTGGTGGAAAATTGCTTTATTTATACTTGCAATTATAGCAGTAATAGTACTATTAGCATATTTAGGAGAAAATCAATAATTTTTTAATTTAATTTTATAATTATGAAAATCAATTTTTTAAATTTATTAGTTATTGCAACACTTGTTGTAACAATGAGTGCATGTAATAGTAAGAAAAAAGATGAATCAAAAAAAGAAGAATTAACAGAAATGCAAAAATTAGTAGCCGATTATGCAGAAGTTGAACTTACTGCAAATCTCGACCATTTAACCGATGGTGATAAACAAGCTATAGTAAAACTTATAGAAGTTGCCCAAATTATGGATGATTTATTCTGGAAAGATGCAATTGGCGACAAAGAAGCTTTTTTAAATTCTATTGAAGATGAAGATGCGTTGAAGTACGCATTAATTAATTATGGTCCTTGGGATAGATTAAACGGAAACAAATCTTTTATTGCAACTTATGGTGAAAAGCCTTTGGGTGCAAATTATTATCCAAGTGATATTACAAAAGAAGTATTTAATGCGTTTGACGACCCAAATAAAATGAGCTGGTACACTTTAATACGTAGAGATGATGCTGGTAAATTAAAATGTGTATGGTATCACGAAGAATATGCTCAAGAAATTGAAAAAGTAGCTCAACTCTTAGAAGAAGCTGCAGAATTAGTTAGCGATAAAGAATTTCAAACTTACTTACGTCTAAGAGCAACAGCTTTACGTACTGATGATTATCTTACAAGTGATTTAGCTTGGATGGATATGAAAAACAATAAAATTGATTTTGTTGTTGGTCCTATCGAAAGTTACGAAGATGCATTTATGGGAGTAAAAGCAGCTCATTCAGGACAAATTTTAATAAAAGATTTAGAATGGAGTAAAAACATAGAGCATTTCAACGAAGTTCTACCACAACTTCAAGCAGGATTGCCAGTTGCTCCAGAATACAAAACAGAATCTGCAACAAATTCTGGCGATATGAATGTTTATAATGCTATTTATTATGGTGGCGATTGTAATTCAGGAAGTAAAAATATTGCAATAAATTTACCTAACGACCCAAGAGTTCACGCAACTAAAGGATCTAGAAAACTACAATTGAAAAATTCTATGGAAGCTAAATTTAATACAATTTTACTTCCAATAGCTGAGTTGTTAATTGATGAAACTCAATTAAAACATGTAAAATTCGAAGATGCATTTTTCCAAAATGTAATGTTTCACGAAGTTGCTCATGGTTTAGGAGTAAAATATACTATCAATTCTAAAAAGTCTGTTCGTGAAGCTTTAGAAGAATATTATAGCCCAGTAGAAGAAGCAAAAGCAGATATTGCAGGCTTATACATGGTTACTCAACTTTACGAAATGGGCGAATTTCCAGAAAAAGATTTAATGGATAATTATGTTACATTTATGGCTGGAATTTTCCGTTCTGTACGTTTTGGCGTAGCAAGTTCACATGGAAAAGCTAATATGATGGAATTTTACTATTTAAAAGAAAGAGGAGCTTTTGTTAAAAATGAAGAAACAGGCAAATATTCTGTTAATTTTGAAAAAATGAAAGCTGCGGTTGCTGAAATGGTAAATGATATTATTGTTATTCAAGGTGATGGAAATCTTGAAGCAGCTAAAAAGTGGGTCGATACACAAAGCAATATAGGCGAAGAACTTCAAAAAGACCTCGACAAAATTGCTGAAGCTGGTATTCCAAAAGATATAGTGTTTAAACAAGGATTAGAAGTTTTAGGATTGAAGAAATAATTGCTAATACAAATTATTGAAAAGCCTTGCAAATAAAATATATTGCAAGGCTTTTTTGTTTTAAAAGTTCCTTTTATAAAATATTAGATATTTTTATTTACTTTTGCAAGCACAAAATGAGTTTCTAAAATTAAAAGATAAAAGAACACAATGCTTTTTAACTCAATTGATTTTGCGATTTTTTTACCGATAGTTTTTATACTTTATTGGTTTGTAATAAATAAAAACTTAAAATTACAAAACGCTATGCTTGTTGTAGCAAGCTATGTGTTCTATGGCTGGTGGGATTGGCGTTTTTTATCATTGATAACATTCAGTATTGTTGTTGATTATTTTATGGGGCTTCTTTTGGGAAAAGAGGAAAATAAAAAGAAACGAAAACTTTTATTGTGGGTGAGTATTTTTGTAAATCTTGGATTTTTAGGCTTCTTTAAATATTATAATTTTTTTGTAGATAACTTTGTTGCAGCTTTCTCATTTTTTGGACAAGATATTAAAGCCAATACTTTAAATATCATTTTACCAGTAGGAATAAGTTTTTACACTTTTCAAACTTTGAGTTATACCATTGATGTTTACAGACGAAAAATTGAACCAACAAAAGATTTTATTGCCTTTGCTGCATTTGTTAGCTTTTTTCCTCAATTAGTTGCTGGACCTATTGAGAGAGCAACTAATTTACTTCCACAGTTTTATAAAAAGCGATTTTTTAATTACTCAAAAGCAGTTGATGGAATGCGACAAATACTTTGGGGTTTGTTTAAAAAAATTATTATTGCAGATAATTGTGCTGAGTTTGCAAATCAAATCTTTAATAATTCTGCCAATATGAGCGGAAGTATGCTTGTTTTAGGAGCTGTGTTTTTTGCTTTTCAAATTTATGGCGACTTCTCTGGCTATTCTGATATTGCAATTGGTACAGCAAGACTTTTTGGATTTAATTTAATGCAAAACTTTAACTTTCCATATTTCTCAAGAGATATTGCAGAGTTTTGGAGACGTTGGCATATCTCTCTTTCAACATGGTTTAGAGATTATCTTTATATACCATTAGGTGGAAGTAGAGGCGGAACTTTGATGAAAGTTAGAAATACTTTTATTATTTTTATTGTCAGTGGATTTTGGCATGGTGCAAATTGGACATTTATTATTTGGGGTGCGTTGAATGCAATATACTTTTTACCACTTTTATTAACAAAAACCAATAGAACCAATTTAGAAATTGTAGCAAAAGGAAAAATATTCCCAAGTTTAAAAGAAACTTTGTTTATGTTAATAACATTTGGATTGACAGTTTTCGCTTGGATATTTTTCAGAGCAGAAAATATCGAACATGCTATAAGCTATATTTCTGGAATATTTTCTTCTTCTTTTTTTACTATACCAAAATTTGAGGAAACAGCAAGAGCTATCACAACAATGATACTAGTTGTAATTTTTATTTTAATTGAATGGAGTGGAAGAGAAGGACAATATGCAATTGAACATATTGGAGAAAAATGGTATAGACCACTAAGATGGATATTCTATGCAACAATAATTTTTTTAATAGGAATGTTTATGCCAACTAGCGAATCACCATTTATTTATTTTCAATTCTAAGCTATGAAAAGATTTATTCTAAATACGGTTCTGTTTCTATTATTTGCTTCAATATTTTATATTGTAGTTCTTAACTTATGGGGATATTATTTGCCTCAATCCTTAAAACCAAATATTAATTATAGAATAGGCTCATATGGGCATATGTATTCTAGATTGTCTGAAGTAAAAAATTATGGTGAAGTTGATATTTTGTTTTTGGGTTCATCTCACACTTACCGAGGCTTTGATACAAGAATTTTTGCAGAAAAAGGATACAAAACATTTAATTTAGGTTCTAGTTCTCAAACACCAATTCAAACTAAAGTTTTGTTGCATAGATATTTAGATAGATTAAATCCAAAACTAGTAATTTTTGAAGTTTATCCAGAGGCATTTTCTTTAGACGGTGTTGAGGCATCTCTTGATATAATTGCTAATGATAAAAATGATTTTCAATCAATAAAAATGGCTTTTATAATCAATAATGTAAAAACCTATAACACTCTTATTTATGGATTAACTCGTGAATTGTTAGGATTAAATTCTCCTCTTATTGAAGATACAATTAAACGTGCAGATAAATATGTGTCTGGTGGTTTTGTTGAGAGAGAAATGGGCTTTTACCAACCTGAAAAAATTGAAGAAAAAGAAATTGTGTTTCAAGATTATCAGCTTAAAGCTTTTTCTGAAATTGTTGAAAAATTTGAAGAAAAAGGCATAGAATTGATTTTAGTATATGCTCCAATTCCAAGACCTACTTATGAAAGATATACCAATGCCAAATATTTTGATAGTGTGATGCAAGGATATGCAACATATTACAATTTTAATGAAATGATTTCCCTGAATGATTCATTGCACTTTTATGATTCTCATCATTTGAATCAAAATGGAGTTGAGATTTTTAATGAAAAAATTATAGAATTAATAGAAAGTAGATGAATATAAAAATCTCAAGCCAAAATATCTTCAAATCTTTTAATCTTCAGACTTTACGAACTTTATAAACTTTTGCTTTCAGCGAGCTCGCAAGCTCGGTTCAAACTTTACAAACTTTACGAACTTTATAAACTTTTAACTGATTTCCCATAACGGGCTTGGATATTCGCCTTTTTTTACTAATTGAGCTAATTTTTCAACAACTTCGCTTCTGTCTTCGGCGTAAGTAACTCCAAACCATTTTGCTGTAGTTTTTAAAACTTCCACGGTAGAAATATTATTCACGATTAAATCATTTACCACTCTAGGAATATAAAATTCAGCTGTAATATTATTAGAATTTTCGTTTAAGAAATCAATAAAAAGTTTATCGGAATGTTTAAAATAATCTGGTGTGAAACCCCACATATTCATTGATACGGGAGTGTCGTCTGCTATTGTAACCCATTTTTCATTCTCATCAAGATATTGCACTTTTCCGTCATTTCTTATAACTTTTGTTCTTTCCACTACGCCAGTAAGAAAATTGTTTTTGTCGCTTTGGCAAATTCCACGTGCTACAGTTCCACGTTCTGATAGCGTGTTTCCAACTTGATAGGCGACCATGCAATATTTATTTTCAGAGTTTTTTAATTCTGATAAAAATTTGCCTAAAACTCTAAAAGCATCTCTACCATAAAAATCGTCTGCATTTATTACGGCGAAAGGTTCAGAAATTACATTTTTACCCATCATCACAGCATGGTTAGTTCCCCAAGGTTTTACTCTTTCAGGATTTAGAGTAAAGCCAGCAGGCAAATAATCTAATTCTTGGAAAACAATTTCTATTAGAATTTTATTTTCGTATTTTTTTACAATTTTTTCTCTAAAATCTTGCTCAAAAGATTTACGAATAACAAAAACAAGTTTTCCAAATCCTGATTCTATGGCATCATAAACAGAATAGTCCATTATTGTTTCGCCGTTGGGACCAAGTCCATCAAGTTGTTTTAAACCACCGTAACGGCTTCCCATTCCTGCTGCTAAAATAAAAAGTGTAGGTTTCATAAATATTAATTTTTGTGTTTTTAAAATAATAAAAAACGGCGGTGTCTCATAAGTGTCAAAC